>CANCMG010000001.1 GCA_947378965.1 Alcaligenaceae bacterium
GGTCTTAGCAGCTAGTGCGCGCAAAGCGCCAATCAGTTCACCCTTAGCAGCGGGGGCTGCCATGAGTGGGCCGATGATCGAGAAGCGCAAGTGCGCCCAGCGATCACGAGCCAAGGGATCGGTAACAGAACTCAAGGAGGTCTCCCAACGGTGCGGCACAGGGTGCGCCACAATCTGGAAGTCAGGCTACAAGGCTCAGAGGCAGTTGACTATTGGCATGCTCTGCGGGTGCTCAGACCCCCTCGCGTTGCGTGATCGGGCAGAGAAAGACAAGCAAGCGGTGCAGAGCCTCGGTGGTTGAGTCATTAAAGCGTTCAAGCAAACTTGCAGGCAATAAACTCGTCAGAACAGAGGGCATGAACCTGGCGCATTGAACCTGCCAGAAAGATGTACTAACAAACGCTTGTTGCCACCAAGTTCGCCAACGCTGGAGCGTGCGCACAGAAATACTGACCGCCTTGGAGAGTGCGTTTGCTGAAGAGTTCTGCCCGGCATGCCGGGCAGACACCAACACCATCACCAGCGATAGATAAACACGTCTGCCCAGAAACCGTACCGACCTTGAGGTGGTGCGACAACGACAGCTTGCACAACAAAAACTAAAGCGTGATTCAAACTCGGCTCGCAGCTCAACGGGGCAACCGCGAGGCTTACGGGGATAGTTTGCACGGTGCAGAACGCCGCCACAGCGGCAACCCGCAAGGCGGGTAGATTCTGCTAATTCTTGATCAATACAAATTAATAGTCGAAAAAACTTGGGATCTTGCTGCGGGATGTGGCACACTTTGGATGTCTCTTTGGCTTGGTAACCAGAGACTCCTCCAAAGAGCTAGTTTAATCAACTACTCTGCGGGGGGTTACCCCCAAACCATCACGATACGTGATCAAAAACACAACAAACACCATCACGTTCTCTGAACGCACTCATCTATCTCGACTACTTCCGATCCCGTCAGCGAAAAGTAAATTTCAAACATTGGCATAATCTTCTCCTTTGTTTGATTGATTCGAGGCAAGAATACAAAGATCTTCGTCCAAAAAATCGCTTGATTCTGTTTCTAGTCCGGCTTGAAACCGTCGAATTGAAATGGCTCCATCTGCGTACACTCGCGTTGAGTCAGAATAAAAAAAACGTCCTTCTTTCTTAACCACGCAGGCAATTTCAACCCAGCCATTATCAAGTAGCGCACTGATAGCTTCAGATGCTTCATCTAAAGCCAATGGCTTCAAATGCGTTGTAAAAATATTATCCCAGTCGTCTGAGTCCATGTCAGAGGGCTCCCTTAACTCCATTTCCCCATCCTTTGTCAACAAAATATGGCACGCAACTTTTTTCGGCATTGAGACTGGATCTGGAGCAGACTTATAACTATCGCACGCTATAAAGCGCAATTGATCGTCGCATTTCCACATTCCACCACCAGAACTAGTCCAAAGAAAAGTATTCAATAAGTCCTTCATTTTCTCCGTATCGAAAACACAATCGGGCGATTTTGTAAAAGTAATCACTCCATATGCACCGGACATCTCCTCCTCTTCTTGATCGTGAGCAACCAAGTTCATCGTATTACTGGTGTCAACAGATACTGCTGTTTCTTTCATTTCTGTAAATTTCATTTTTTAAATCCTTTAAAAGTTCGCCGTAGCGGAATTGCTTTGGCGAGAAAAAATTTGCGCGTGCGGAATTGCCCGCGCATGGCTAGATCACGCAAGAAAACTTGCGCTTTAATTCGTCGCCGTTTAGTTAGTTTTCAAGAAACCGTATGGATTTGATTTCTTAAAAGGATTATAAAATTGTTGGCAGCTAGCGTAAATTGGCATTTAATTGTGATTCTTAAATGTTAATATATATCAATGAAAAATGATAAAAAGTACTTGCAGCGAAGGTCGATAGAGAGGAACCGGCCCACGTACAGACTTCAGGATTATGTTCGCTTAATGGTTGACTACTTGCGACTTAGTCCGACTTACGAACTTGCTCGAAAGTCTCGTAACGGTGAACTAAGTTCAGCGGAGAAACGGCTTTTACCTCCCGATTTCGATCTCGTCTTGAAAACCTATGACGAGTACGGTGATGTGGGTCCGCATAATTTTGAAGATTGGTGGCGAAGCACTGGTCGACGGCTGTATGTGAGCGAGTTCGAGAGGCCAGTTGTCAGAAAGATCCTTGAAATTGAACAAGACGCATCTTACGAGCCGGCATTTTCCCGTGCTCTACGAAATTTCTTCAAAACAGATCGTGTACAAGAGGGTAATGGGCCCAATCTCATTCTCGCGGTGCCGTTAGGTCTGAACAAACAACAAACTATGCGACAGATATCAAAACTAATCGATGACACTGGAATCAAGGCACCAATAAAATCAAAAAGTACGGCGCGCCCGCTCGCAGCTACACGGCTTCGCTCTGCTCCTCTAATTCGTGGCCTTAGGCTACTTACAACGAAAGCACGCGACCCCTCGCTTGAGCTATGGAGACTCGGCCTGAGAGCCAAAGTAAGCCCAAAGTATGCTGAAGAGCTGGATTTCCACGATAAGCGTTCGAATCCACGCACAGTAGATGCGCGAATACAAATGGCAAGCTTGACTAGCCGTGCCCTTAAAAAAGCGCAGTATGTCTGTGAAAACGCGGCGCGAGGTAAGTTCCCTAGTTCTGACCCGATAAAACTCCCCGTTTTTGTTTACGAGGATATCGCGCGACGGAATAAGTAAATCGTTTTTATGCGGCGGGTGAACGACATGATTGTGAAAAGAGATCGCCTGCGATTGCCAAAGTATTTTTAATAGACGTTATTTTGAACATCCGATCCAGTTAGGTATCAGCCCTGTACTCGTGGCCTTTGCGAACCGCTCCCTCGTTGCTGATAGTATTTTTTACTTGAACATCCACACCAAGCTGTTTTCACAGCAGGATAAGCTCTCTGGCTCAAGCAATATTTGATTTGTATTTTTGTTCGCAGAGCAGCGATAAGACAATATTTGATTTGAATTTTTGCGGCATAAATAATTGAACATGATGATGCTCAGTTCACTTCCCTCAACTTCAATATCAAATATCCTCGATTACCTTTCATCGCGGCCTTCGCGATTTAGTTCACGAAATAGATGCCTTTTTGCCCTTCGCCCATTTTTGCGTACCTACGACGTCGCCAGCCTTAGGTTACGACAGGTCATCAACCCCGCGGACGGCACTATTAATCATTATTTTGTGTCGCGGGTAGATAGGCAGCGTTTTCACTTGAATGCCTTGACTCGTTCCGAGCTAGAACTTTATTTGCGGCAGCGGTTCGGTGTGAACTCAGACGAATCGTTGAAACAGGTACTAAGCGTTGACCCTAACGCCCCCCTATTTCCGACGCAACAACGAAATTATTTTAGTCACAACACTCTCCAACAATTGTACTCACACCTCAGTAAGATCGTTGATCGGCATTTCAGTACCGTCCACAAAAAAACAATACAGACTTCCAACGAAAAATGTGACGCATCCAGGAGTCACTTACGGCTAATTTGAAATCGTAAATATTACGAATACCGGGGTGTCCCTCTCCCTGAAAATTCCGTGATTCAAGGCAAGAGTATTTCAACGGAAAAATATTCATGGTTCTTAAACCTTAACTAAATAGTTTTGAATTCAGACACATCTGCTTGGATTCAGAAAATATTTTTTAGGAGAAATCATGAATATTTTTAAAATTAGAAAAGTACTAGAAGTTACGGGATTAGGACGCTCTTCACTCTACTCAATGGTTGGTGCGGGAACGTTTCCACAACCGATAAAACTGACGCCTAGAGCGGTTGGTTGGCTTGATACAGAAGTGCATGAGTGGATAGCTAGCCAAGCGGCAAAACGAACTAAAGCATAGGGTTACCCCATTCAAATTTCTGCCGTTCCTGACCCCACCGTACCCCCACCCCCGTAAATCGACGGCTTTGTGGTGCTGGAGCTTTGCACTATATTTCGCTCAAACGACTACATCAAAATTTGAGTCTTCTTGATATAAATGATTTATATCAAGACCCCCCCTTTGATATTGGAAATCAAATGCCGTGGGATATATTTTTTATGAAAATCAGCTAACACTAATTTCTTTATAGCCATTTGCCAACAATTAGCTCTCGGATAAAAATCGGTAGTGCAAACCTCTTTCTTGCTTTGCTGCTACTTCAATCGATGTATTATTTTTTTGGATAATGTTCGCTCTTTTACAGATTAAATACCGACTTCCAATATTTTTTATTCGCGCATCAAGTTCTTATGGCGATTAAGCGCAAGGGTTACCCCTCGATTATCTCTTTGTATAAATCTCCTAAACCTTCGACTTCAGACAGGCACATGTTCGACATGATCATGCCGATTAAGGCGTCATCAAATTTGCCGTTTGGTTGCTTGAAAAGTTCGTTGAGATTCGAGTTTGTTAGGATAAGTAG
The DNA here is from genome assembly GCA_947378965.1 of Alcaligenaceae bacterium. Classification (GTDB taxonomy): domain Bacteria; phylum Pseudomonadota; class Gammaproteobacteria; order Burkholderiales; family Burkholderiaceae_B; genus Zwartia. The sequence goes on from CANCMG010000001.1 coordinate 4,429, forward strand.
CAGTAGCTGTCTAATGTACGAATCACATCGAAATGAAATTTCTGATAGTTCGCTAATTTTTTGAGCTGACAGAGTGGATCCATGCACGATTTTGGAGCGAACGCTATAGGCTTCCTTAACATCTTTGTAAATTTGATGGCGCTCTGATTTATTGCTCGCCAAGAAGAATGAAATCCTCTCAGACAACTGGTGCGCGAGTTCAGTTTGCGCCGTCGACAAAAGAGTTTCAAACGCGGAGCAGTAGAGCGTTATTTTGATCGCAAGGTCACTCGCTGATCTTGCTAAGCCAATAAAAAAAATTGCTCGCTCCTCTCGAGGCGAGTCCGGGCGCATTCGAGTGTACTTCAGCGTAATGTCGACTTGCGGAGAGAAAACGGCTAACCAAAGATTTCGTATGCCTTTTAAGCGTTCTCTGGTCAACTGGACCACTTCGGCTTTGCCATTCGCATTCCTGTATTGCACTGATCGAAAATTGCTCGTAATCCCCCAGCTATCGTTTGGTAACTGGTACGTTAAGTAACTCATTTCCGTGTTCACTGAGTGGTCTTTGGACAGCCACATAGTAAATTGAAATGATTGCAGTTGAGCTATTCGAAGATCTAGATACTCGACTGGCGACATGTCGTTAGGCATATCCAAACTGCATATGACTACTGGATCCCCGGATAAGAGTGCGTTGGTTTCAAGTATCCCAATTTGTTCTTTAACTTCAGAACTTAACAAATCCTCGATCGTTTTCCGGTCATTAGTGATTCTGAATATTGGCCCGAGCTTATCGCCGCCACCTAAGTTTTCATTCACTTTTAAATTATGTAGCACCGTAAAAAACTTACATTTCATTTTGGTCCCAGTGTCAGATTTTTTATTTGAATAGGATGTTGTAATCTAATCAGTAGTAGCTCTATTAAAATACTACTTCATCCAATCGTGTCCAGCATCCTCCATGCTCAGGACAAAATCCCATTCCGCGTCTAACATTTTTTCAATATATGGCTCGTCTCTTTGGACGACTATGTGTATTGTTGGACAATCAATGAAACCACAAAAGTAATCTATGAACGGCAGGCCAGTTATTGCTAGGATGTGCTGAAGTTGACCATAGTGATATCCAGGGATGGTATTTGTCTTCTGAACATGTTCATAAACTTTTGCGCCAAATTTAATTTCAAAAACTCTACTTCCATCAGCCGATATGCCATCAAGACTTGCTTTCATCCACCCCATATCAGATTCAGTAGATTGAACACACACTGGTTTAAGTGGCATGTCCAACAATCGTTCTATGTGGGCTCTAATTATTGGCTCAAACTCTTGTCCAAGGCGAGTGGCAGCATTTCCAGCCCAAACACGAGTCTCGCCCAACTTCTCCTTTAGAAGGTACGCTTTAGACTTCCATGGATTTTCATTCATAATAACGGGAGCGTCTGATGCTCCGATACCACGCATTCTCCACTCGAGCCACTCACGGCTTCCTTGAATAAGATCCACTGTTCTATAGGATTTTAGAGGCGAATAAGAGTGGCGGATTTGCTCTACAAAATTACCTTCAAACCAATGACCTTTTTTTACGACCGCGCCCAGTTTGTCCGTTAATACTCCTTCGCCGTGCTTTTGATTATTGCGAAACTCACCTTGAAAGATGTTGCCATTTTCAAGGGTCAATTTGCCTTTGCCGCTATAGACGCCATCTCGCCATTCGCCTTCATATTTCTGGCCGCTAGGCCAGCTGAAAACTCCCTCACCCGACCGCTTGCCGTTTTTCCAGTCGCCTTCATATTTCTGGCCGCTAGGCCAACTCATAACACCTGACCCCGACTGCTTGTCGTTTTGCCAAGTCCCCTCATATCTCTGACCATCAGCCCAAGAATAAACACCTTGACCCGACTTCTTGCCGTTTTTCCAGTCGCCTTCATATTTCTGGCCATTAGGCCAAGTCATAACTCCATGTCCGGAGTAACAGTCCTCCTGCCAATTACCAAAATACTGAGCACCGCTTGATTCGATCAAGGTTCCAGTGCCGCTTTTAAGTCCTTGATGCCAATGCCCGCTATACACAGTGCCGTCTGGCCATGACTGAACACCGTGACCCTCTATCTGATCGTCTTTCCAGCCTCCGGAATAACTTCGTCCGTCGGCAAAACGGAATGAACCAAATCCATGACGCTTTCCCAATACCCAATCCCCAGTGTATTCAGCCCCGTTCGACCACGTGAATCTTCCGTGCCCGGAATACTGGTCGCTTTCTAGCCCACCAAAATATTTCGCGCCATCGGCTAGGAGCAAGGAGCCGGTACCCGATCTCACACCGCCTCTCCAATCACCACTATAAGTACTCCCGTTATAAAAAGTTAGCTTACCCAGCCCACTCTGTTTTCCATTAATCCACTCACCAACGTAAACATCCCCGTTCGGCCAAAGCAATTGGCCGTGACCATGTGCTTTGCCGCGATGAAACATTCCCTGGTAAACCCGTTTGTCTCGGTAGGTTAAAGTGCCATTTCCCTCGAATTTTCCCAAAAGAAATTCACCTTCATAGACCGACCCGTCCCGTGCTCTCAAAACACCATTTCCATCAGGAAGCTCACCTGCTAATGCGCCACTGTAAAACGCTCCGTCTTTGAGTTGGGTCGGGCGCTGCAGCCGCGTTACAGAACGTCTCGCAGATAAGTAGCTCGAGAGGTAGTTGCCCCAATCAAGAGAGTTGGACCGGTCGAAAGCAATCGGCTCACCGCAATCGACAATTAAGCGCCACATATCGGCATCCGGCTCCTCATCTGGCAACAGCGTTAGCAGAGACTCACTTTGCCGATTCATGAGCCTAGACGCATGCTGTGGACTAACAACATCGTCATAGAACTTAACAAAGAAAAAATAGGGCTTTCGCCTATCTAGCGATTCAATAACTCCAAGTGTGCCGTCTTTGTGCGAAACCTCAAGGCCAATAAACGGAAAATAAGAATGATCGGACATTTTGATAAGTTCTCTTACCTTTGCTGCGGCGATTAGGATAGATCAGGTTAAATAGGATAATCCTATAATCTTATCGGTTCAACACCGCGTCTAGATCAGCTACGCGATTAACGATTTCGTCGAAATCTGTAGCCTGTTTAGTTAGGCTAGCGGTAGTTGATACTGTTGGTGCATCTTGATTAGGTTCTGCTGTGTTTAATTCAGAGAATAGCGACCTAGTGGAATATTACGGATCACTCAACCTTAATTAAATTACCTCTTTGTATATTGCTAGCGTGCACTAGGGAAAGTCACTCACCCGCCAGTGAGTGTTAAGAGCGATACCAGTAGGTAACTGCCTCATCTCCTGCAGCACCCACGAGGTACGTCAATCCCTCAATCAAGCGAATTGATCGGTATTCGGGCAGTGCGTAACTCATCAGATTGATTAGTCCAGAGCGGGTTGGCTTTCATGGTAAAGTTTTTGGCGATGTTTTTATAAACTGCCGAGAGAAAAATATGAGCAACCTGCCTAAACAGCCATCTCCAGAAGCAGTTGAGATGCTTGCGAAACTAATGTTGCGGCGAGCAATCCGAGAATCGCCTGAACGTTTTGCATGGCTGGCTAAAGGTCAAAGCATCAATGAATCAGTACGAGTTGGTGAACAGCTATCTTTGCCGTTAGTAATGCGCGCAGATGAGTAAATCGATGTCACTGAACGCGGCTACTCTTTGGTTGTGCACAACTCCAGACTCCGTGGTGATGCCAATATTCAACACGGTTGATCTTCTTGAGTAACGTAACTGCATAATGAATTGCGCTGTAGCTACCGCAAGAATATCGAATCATCTGTTTCAGTATATGTAGTTGCATAATCCATTTGAGTCCTATGAAACGTTTCATTGGGGTAGCAACGGAATGAGCCCGATATCGCGAAGTCCTTGCATGAACCGATTTCGTTGCTTCTGTATCGACATCAATTCATTAAGCTGCATCGTCGCTTTCACAATCGATTCGCGCAAAGGCAAGTAGATAACTTACAAGGCGTGTAGCCTTAAAGATATGTCTTTCTGCGGCCGAACAAGCTCTTAACCCGGTCAAATCAGATAAAGGAACCTAGATGTCCCTACGCGAAGACTTTGAACAGGCTTTAGCCCTTCACATTACCCATTTATTGAGGCTCGCTGCTGACCGCAGAGGCGGAGTCTATGTATTGTTAAACGAGCTTTTTTACTCTCACACCGATCACGATCCTATGGGTGAGGTTGAAAAGAACTTGCTGTACCGAAAACGGCGAATTGAAAAGGAATTAAGCACTCCGACCGTTGAAGTGACTCTACAAACGGTAGCGTTGGATGCTGACCTAAAACCGCGTTGGATATTCGGCGTTATGTTCAATAAGAACGAGGATTCCGTCGCATGGGAGTGGCTTATTGACAGTGTGGCTGTCACTTTAGAACCCGACGACTCTTATGGCATTGAATATTGGCGTTTTAGTCCTAAGAATCCTTGGCCTGATGATTTTCCAGTAAATGATGAAACTTGGGGTCTATACAGGAGGCTCGTTACCGGCGACTCTTTACTCAAAACCACGGATCCGAGACTTTAGCGCCAGCTCCCGAGACTAAATACACTGTCAATCCAATCCTTAATAGGTAAGGTTAGCTGGCCAGCGGGGTTGTCGCATGAAGGAACTCTGTGCCGGCATTGAAGCTGTACTGCTCTGACAATAGGATTGAAGATGACTAAGCGTAAGGAATTTGAAGAGGCTCTCGTCGTACATTTAAAACAAATGATGTACAACGCTGCTGAAAAGCGTGGTGGTGTACATGAAATATTAAATGATCTCTTTTTTACCGAAACCTATTCGGAATTATTTGAGATGTCAGCAATGGTGGCATTTCAGAACAAACAGTCCATTGACATGGATTTAACTAGTGCCAAAGTGTTGGCTAGTATTGAAAATGTTGAATTGAACGCCGAGCTTCAGCCCATTTGGACATTCCGTGTGCTGTTTCCTAAGAACGAGTGGCTAGATTGGGATTGGTGCGTAGAAGATGTCACCATTTCTATTGAACCTGATAGCTCCTATGAAATCTCAATTTTTATTATCAACGATGCGGGTGACCAGCTTATGAATCCCAAAAATGACGACCCGTTATGGGAAGATCACACCAGAGCAATCCGAGGTAATACCCTTTTCAAGACCTTAAATCCGCAACTCTGATGCCACCTACGGCCTAATACGCTGTTAATCGTGTGTTTAAGGCGTAGCTGTAGGCATCTAAGACAGCACCGCCGCTGTAATGCCGCAGCCTAGCGAAATTATCATCCATCCCCGACCAGCTGTTTTTGAAGTGGCTTTAATCGGTGTTCGGGTGAATAAATCCGATATCAAATATTGGCACAAAGGGCATTTCGCTAGTGTCGTGAGAAATCAGAGACGTATTTTCAGGTGAATTACGTTGAAACTTGAATATTTGCTTTTGATTTTCTCTCTGTAAACACAGGATGAACGAGTATTTGCTTTTTCTCCGAGCTAAATATTGGTTTAGAGAGACTTTTCACCCATGATGCTAAACAAGCTACCAGCCAATACGCCATTCGCAGACATTCTTGCGTACCTTGCCACCGTACCGTCAAGATTCGCCTCACGAAATAGATGTATGTTCGCCTTGCGGCCGTATTTGCGGACTTTTGACATAGCTTATTTGTGGCTTAGAGATGTAATCAATCCCAAAGACGGAACCATTACGCATTCGTTCATTTCACGGGTGGATAGACAGCATTTTGAATTAAATGCCTTGTGTCGTGCTGAGCTTGAGCGTTATTTGAGACTGCGATTTGGCGTTGCGCCAGAAGAATCTCTGTTGGGGGTGCTACAGAACTCCCCCAATGACACGGTGTTCGCGTCTCAGCAGCGAGATCGTTTTAGCCCCAACACAGCACAACAACTGTTTTCCCAGTTAAGCAAGATTATTGACCGGCATTTCAGTTCCAACTAACTCTAAAAAAAGGACAGACTATCCGATAAAAAAATGTGACGCATCCAGAGATCACTTAGGCTTAATTTGGATTTTTATAGCCTACGATTACCGGGGTGTAGTGCTTTTAAATTAGTTAACAATGGCCCCTATTCAGCAAAAAAAATACAACTTGAAATCCGGCACCAGTTGAATAAAAAAAAAATCAATGAAGATGTGGAGTGATTTCCGCTTCGCGGGACTACAACCACCACCCTATATTTTTTTTGGTTATTCAATAATTCAGATATATATATCTATAAGCGTGTGACTTTTTTAGGTCAGACAGCAACAGGGGAATAGATAAAAATGTTGGAAATTAAAGTTGATCCACGGGTACTGGTCGCAATCAAAAAGGCCTTTCCAAAGCCTGCCGGCAGGGCACAAAGAGCCTTGGACAATTATGTAATAGCACTTAAGAACCTGTTGATTGCGTCGCTGTCTCGGGGGCAGTCAACATACGAGTCTCGTTTTAATCTTTTTAGTATTTCACTACAAGACCTTGCCAATAAAGGCCCTCAAATTGGTGAAAAAAAGATTCGGCTACATGCGTGGCTACGAGACCAAAACTTGGCCTTAATCAGAACAGTAGAACTGGGATCTCCTGCCACAGGTACTGTTTCTAAGGCAACTTTCACAGATCTGGCTGAATTAGACTGGCATGAACCAGAAGTTGCTGAAGATCAGGTCGCAGTTGACGGTGTCGTACTGGACAAAACGCTGTTGGATGAGAAACCAGACTCAAACGCTGAGATCTTTAACAAGCTTTTTCATGACTACGCAGACTTAGCCGCTGCCGGTACCGCTCACGAGGTATTTGACACCACTGATGTTGACATTAAATCCCTAACAAATTACATAACGTGGCTGCGGAAAAAGCCAAAACATCTCAAGCCCAATCAAGTTAGCTCCCAATTGCTTCAGGCACGGCTTATTTTGGCTGTCGCGCAACACACGGGTGGGAAGTATCATCAACGGAAAAAACCCAGCAATTTTGGCCGCATGTACTACCACGGCACCAGCGTACAAAATGTCAGTAAGGAGCTACGAAGAGCAATGTTGGGTAATTGCTGGGAATACGACATTCGCTCCAGTGTTGTTACTTGGAAAATGGGGTTTGCGGACGAATGGGTGAAAATACATCGGCCTAAATCAACAGTACACAAAGAGTTTGTGTACACGAAATGGTATCTTGAGAAAAAAGACGAGCTGATGCTGAATGTTCAGCACTCAGTATTTGGTAAACACAGCGGTCACAGCCCAGAGTTTCAACTTATATTGTTGAAGAAAGCCTTCACTGCGTTAAGTTTTGGCGCAAGAAAGACTGGTAACAGTTGGCAAAATGAAAATGGGGAGTGGATCCCTTCGGCATTGGCAGATATTTTTAGGATTAAAGAAGAGCGCGAACTGTTTATTGCTGATCCAATTGTCAACGGTTTCATCAAAGAACAAAAAGTCTTAGACAAGTATTTTTTTGAAGGCGTAAAAGCAATTAGCCCTGACTTGCTAACTTTGCCGCACTTACAGACAAAGAAAGGTCGCGTCAGTCAACCTAAAGTCATAGCGTACCTGTATCAGCATCAAGAAACATCTGTCATGGATATTGTCCGTGACTCGCTGCCTGCGACTCACCAGCCGCCACTAGCCAACATTCACGACGCTATTATTTTGAAGCAACGCCTATCGCTTGACGATAGAGACGCCATTCAACAGCGTATGCGAACACAGACGCGCAATCCGTACTGGCTGCTAGGGCAAACTGAGCTAAAGCGTTGGCAGTCAGATCTTGACTGGGCAGACGTGCTTTAACCCGGAGGACACTGTTAAGGTCACAGACGAGAGTTGCCAGTTTTGGGTATGTTCTGAAGCGGTATGATTGGTGAGCTGATATTTCAACAGGAAATTAACGACATGGCCAACACATATATCATTCAAAGAACACGGGTTGTGCGAATACACGAGTGGTTGCGAACTCGTGCGGATAACGAAAGTGACGCCCTGTCCTTAATTGAAGCAAATGAGTATGAAACTGACGATTCGCATGAACAGGTCGAATTAGAAGCCGGTGAGGCTTCGGAAGGGACGATCATTGTTGATATTGAAGAAGTTAAAGATGACTATTGAAGATCAGGCTGCTCGAAATGTCCTTTCAAAAGGACATAATTGAATGTGGCTAGTTGTGCGACACTGAATCTGCGGTTACCCCGCGCTGAGTTTTCCTTTTGAATCTTATATTTGCGTCAAACGGCCGAAAGTCGATGACAATCCAAGCGTATCTGTAATGAACTAGCTTGAAGATTCAAGGGCAAGATTTCCTTTGATATAGACAGAGATACGCGGCGCGAGTGGGAAACACGCTCTTGCGAGCGAAGCTTGTATTTAGAGTATCACCCTGGGAAAATCAGGTTATGACCAAAAGCATCAAAAAATTGAATTGGGGACGCAGTTTCCAGCGTGCTGCTATGGAGGCGACTGGCAAAGCGTTTGATGTGGCAGTTAAAAGCGCTGAGGTAGGAAAGAAGGCTCTAGCAGAGCTAGATCACAAGGCTCACATTACTGAAGCCGTCAAAGCGATTGGTACAAAAACCATAGAAAGTTCGGTCATGATTGATGATCGATACAAAATTGGACGTAGAGTGAGTACAGCAGCATCGCGTTTTAAGCGAGCGGGTGGCGCAGCGTTGGATGCTGGGAAGCATTTTGCAGAAATTACCGGCGCAACAAATTTAGCCGACAAGATCAAGGACAAAACACACGCGTCAATTATCGAGCCTTCCCAAAAAATTCTAAAAGAAACGGGAGTTAGCGGTGCGTTTAATTCCGTTGGTCATGTCACAGAAGTCGCATACGGAAAAACCCGAGAAGTTATCAAGCCCTACTTCACCAGCGAAGACCCACACGAACTACTCAAAAATACACGCGCTGAACTTGCTCACATTTCTTCATGCATTATGCAGATTAACAGCAGCGAATCTGAAAAGCTGGCCGACCAATTTGGTAAGGCAATCGTATCCAAAATTTCAGGCGCTGCGGCGTCCGGAGCACTGTTATCACTCGTAGCGACCTTCGGCACCTCAGGCACTGGCACGGCGATCGCTACGTTATCCGGAGCGGCATCAACCAGCGCCACGTTAGCTTGGGTCGGCAGCCTAGTTGGAGGCGGCATGGTGGCGGGTGCTGCACTGACTGGCGGGGTCTCGCTAGTACTCGGGCTCGCCGCATACAAGCTGCTCGGTAGCGAGCGCCGTACCTTCGAGTCACTTAGCGAGGCGGAGCAGCGGATCGTGCAGTCCTCATGGCTTGTGATGGCCATCATTGACGATTATCTAAAGAGCCCGCCTGAGCTCTTCACGCAGAAAGAGGCTGAATTACTTTTCGCCAAATTCTTTCGCCCTCTGTTATTAGAGTTAACCGATAACACCGATGCAATCTGTGAAAACCTTGACGGACGTCACGCGGTCATATTTCGGCAACACGTGTTAACAGACTTTAAACAAGTAGTGATTGCGGGGTTCGAGCGATTTATTGAGGGGTACCCGCTGAAAGGCTTTTATAACGCAGAGTATGTCATTGGCGGAGTCTTTCATGGACTGCTTACTCAAACTGCAGTAAGTAGTGATTTTGAAAGCCAACTGGTGCTGGATGCCCTGCGAAGATCGACTGGTTCTCTTTCACGCGCCACTGAGAGTCAACTCGGTGACTATCTACGAGAGTTATCTCCCGAGGGCTTGAAAGGTGTTGGTTCGAACGTAAAGGGGATTTATCACGAATTGCTGTTCACCCACAATTACAACGATTCACACGTTGATACATACGCTGAAATGTTCACTGAGACCAATCATCCAGGTGCAGATATTCAGATCAGGGATGCCCAGACGCAAGCGGTCATCGGAGAATATCAGCTGAAGTCTGTTGCAGGTGCAGCGTCAATACACACGCATTTCCACAAGTACCCAGACATTCCTGTTTATGCAACTGATGAGGTAGCTCAAAAATTTTCGGGCTCGCAAGTCGAAAGCAGTGGCTTTGAAAATGAAGTGCTCAAAGCTCGTGTGCAAGACGACCTTGATTCAGTCGCCGACAATTCTTTGAACGACCGAGCATGGGATTCTTTTTTGCTTGCGGCTGGAGTTGCGTCGTCGCGGGAGTTGTTCGAGATGGTTAAGGGTGACCGTGAGTTTCCGGATGCTGTAGCAAACGCTTGTAAGGCCGCTGGAGTTTCGAGCGCGTCTACGCTGATGGCCGCATACTTGTTTGGTTAATTGCCAACGACACGTCGACCTGTAGTTAGCAATTCCAGCCCCATCAAGGCATCATCTGCACGAACGGCGAGCATTTTTTAAACAGCCCGCGTCATTTCTTAAGTACAGTTATTTTTCAGAAATATTAGCAGCATATTTTTTCTTAAAATGATCTTACGGTAATTCATCTTGGTGATTGGTTCAACAGCCACTCGCATTAAGCAAAGAATCACAACTCCTCAAAGTTAATACGGCCACTTGACGGGTGGCCACTCTGGTCGGTTAAGTAACCGCCACTCTGCTCGACTCTCTATGTCCTGCTTGATGGCTAAATCGATGCGGTAAAGCATTGGATCGCTGAGTTCTACGAATTCGGAATCACTAACTTTCATAAACTCTGGATTGTGAGGAAGACTACTAATGACAAGTTTGTGTAAATAGAGTCTTCTGTAATAGAAGTCCTCCGCCATTTCAATATGCATCGAGGCCAATGCTGAAACTATGCTTTCTTGATAAAGGTCTAGTTTCTCTTTAGTCGCTTTATTCTTCAAGTGCCAACGTACGTTGTGTACCTGCTGAGAAGGGACGCCAAGCGTAGTGACAATATTTTCAGCAGACTTACCTTGCTCAAACAAGTCACGAATTTGTTGTGTATAGCTCTTCTTCTTGGCCATTTGAATGCTCTTCCTAAAATAGGAAAAATTTGGAAATTCAGTCACTTAAATTGTGGAAAATATTCAGCAAAATAGCGCAGTCTGGTTGCTCGCCAAGACCCCTGATGGTTTGGGGCAAAAACGTCTTATTCACTGCGAAACGTTTCCTAAGACGGCAACACATTGCTTAAAAGTCACATTGCCCGTCTCGCTTTGGCTGCTGTGATATCGAAACCAATGCAATCAAGCAAAAGCATCAAGTCGTTTCGCAAAACAAGAGCACACTCAACAGCGGTCAGCACCGTTGATTGCACCGTCCGCTCAACCAGCCTCCTCGGTCAGCTAGGTGATCGAAAAGTTTAACTTACAGCGCTTTGATAGCGGTAACTACATCATGACGATAAAGTCTGGGCAGACTCACGTGACCTGACTCACTTTGGACTGCTGTGGGCGTGGCAAATCCGCTCTGGACGATCTGGATGAACGTACCAAACGTTAAGCCGGTTTTATCAGGAGGATTGTGGGACGGTGATAGGCGCATATCCGTACAAAATCCGTACGCCCATGAATGGCAACGCAATTATTTTTACAAGGTATTGATTTTATTGATATTTTTGGTGGGCGGTACAAGTTTCGAACTTGTGACCCCTGCCGTGTGAAGGCAGTGCTCTACCACTGAGCTAACCGCCCAATCTTGACGCGAACTTGCGATCGCTAGATTGGAATATGCCATATTGGGCACGATTCGCATTATACACAGCAGCAACCTTGTCGAAGCCTGCGCAGCGCCGCCACTCAGAGCGATTCACAAAGCACCACCAGATCAGAATCCATTTCACGGACAACTCGACTCGATAGAAGTGCGCGAAATCCAGTGAAGAATCGGTAACGGCGGTTAGCCCTTTCCTGTACAATCTTATTTAATAAAACCCGCCAAGGCTATGTGCGTAAGCATATCCTCAAACCGGCGGGTTACTTTTTTGTGAAATCGAATTGTGCAGTGAGCATATCCTGGTAACAACTAAACGGCCGTTCGAGAAACCCCCTACTTCTTACGCTCAACAGGCAGCTCAACTTCAGCAACGAGGCATGGAAATAAGTGACCTCTCTCAAGCTGAGTTCTACTTGCAACACCTGAATTATTACCGGTTAGGCGCTTACTGGCTGCCATTTGAGTCCGATCACACAACACACTTATTCAGATCTGGCACCAAATTTGAAGAGGTCTTGAGCCTTTACGTATTTGATCGTGAGCTCCGACTCTTGATGCTAGATGCCATTGAGAGAGTCGAAGTGTCAATCAGAAGCCAGTGGGCCTATCAAATCGCTCATTTGCACAATCCACACGGCCATTTGGACGCAACGCTGTCTGTCAATAATAGTCGTTGGCAGAAAAATCTAGCGAAACTGACAACGGAGGTAAATCGATCTGATGAAAACTTCATCAAACATTTGATAACGACGTACAGCGAAGCACTACCACCCATTTGGGCGGTCTGTGAAGTCATGTCGCTTGGCTTGTTATCACGTTGGTTTGACAATCTAAAGCCCATGAAAACCCGTCGCGCTATCGCTATGGTTTACGGTGTGGATGAGCAAGTGCTCGCGTCCTGGCTGAGGCATCTTTCCTTGGTACGCAACATCTGCGCTCATCACAGTCGTTTGTGGAATAGAGATTTCACAATAACGCCGACCCTGCCTCGCAACAAGCCAGTCGGACTTGCTAGTCAGTGTATTCCCGGCTCACGCAAGCTCTACAACACACTGATCATTTTGCTTCACTTGATGGATATGATTGCACCAAAGCACATTTGGCGTATTCGCGTAAAAGATCTCCTGAGTGAACATGAAACTCTGGTGACCGCGATGGGTTTCCCTGCGGACTGGGTGGAAAGCAAAATCTGGAGATGCTAAGCCATGAACGGTGAAAAACCCGGCCCAACGTAGCGATTGTCAACAACCGGTTAGAGCGTGGTAATCATTAAGTGAAAAGCGCGCAGGTAACTCGCAAACTGGTCAGACTACCTCCAGATTTATTCATTGACGGCAATCCCCGCTGCAGCAACATGGTTTGTACGACTTGTCAGCCTCACCCCTTCGGGCAACCATTCTCTAATGGTTTCCCGTTGATACGATCCTTTACCCATTCAAGATACATTGGTGCAGAAACGCCCGGGGTTGAAAAGTGTGTTTGCTCACCTGGCAGCTGGACTCTTGCTACATTCGCACCCATCGCGCACATCTGCTTTTGGTAAAGCTCATGCATAACCGGAGGCACGACAGTATCTTTTGTACCCCAGTAAATCGCGACGGGCGCGACTGGTTTTACGGGTTTGACGCTACCATCAACAAACGCCTTAATCCAAGCCGACGAGTTGCTGGCTTGGGGATTCACTAAAGATTTATATTTATCTCCATAGGCATAGTTAAACGAATCACCCATCACATGAACACATTTGTTACTTGATAATTGATCGGCAGCCTTTGCACCCTCTTCAGTCAATAAATCAGTGAGCTTAAGCTCGGGATAGGCGGCCTGAGTGCCCCAAAGCCCCATCATAAAGTGGGTAAATAAGAATACGTTCGAGACATTCGCCTCAGTAAACCCCTTCATAACTTTCAACGCACTAGCTTCATCGAGCGGAGCTTTTGGAAGCAGAGCTGCCAAATCTTCTGGTGCCAAGGCGACAAATCCAAGATACTGCAGGTTGTCTGCGGCAGTACCCTGTTGGGTCTGGTAGTCAGGCAGACTTGCCGCTGCAATCGTTGCCCCCCCACCCTGTGACCAACCATAAACAACTGTCTTTTTGCCCGCGCCGACTTCGGTCATAGAGCTGGCTGCTCGCGCAGAGTTAATGACATCTCTGCCATTGGTTTGCGCAACGGCATATTGATGCTTACCACCACCGCCAAGACCTTGGTAATCAGTGGCAACAACGACATAACCTTCGTTAATAAACTCTTGACCCTTCGGAATCCCATAGTCAGTCGAAGAGTTTCCATCCATTAGGAAGTACTCATTGAGTTCACGAGTTGGGTCGATGACTTGCGATGGGCCACAGTTTTGGGCAGAGCCTGTTGTGCCATGGGCCCAGGCCAAAATGGGTCTGCCTTCTTTAGGGGCCGGGCCAGCAGGGGCGATCACCAACGCCGTAGCGATTGTCTTACGCTCACCCACATCAGATGAAATGTAGGCAATTTTCCAAGCTTGCGCGCCTTTGAGTGAGGTTTGAATCTGCTCTTTTTTGATCACTTGGCCCAATACCCCAGTCGGGCTCATTTGTATGACTGACTCATAAAAAGGCGCAACAGGAGGCGCTGCAGACACACTAGAAAAAGCAAAACAAAAACTCGCGAGGGCTAGGTTTTGAACAAGTGATTTCATAGGTCATTCCTAAGACTGTGAATTTATATCAGGGGCTTACTTGGAAAAGATAAACGTGAGCGTTGCGCGAGCTTCTCACTCAGTGGCCGAGCGTAAAGCCTGTCAATCATCTACACAATAACGCAACACGATAACAATTACGACCGGAAAAAGTCAGCACAAAAATGTGATGGGGAAACAATTTGGCAACTTTGGTCGAATTTAACTCGCGATCAAAACATTCTCCACTGATCTAGTGGTAAGCCAGCCTCCTCAGTGTGTACATTATAAGCAGCCAAGAATTCTGCATACTCAACTTGCCAACGCCGATTTCGTTCTGGCCGGGCGAGTGCTTGCAACAATATCTCACATTCCTTTGACATGTTTATTCTCAATTTGTTTGCGTGAGGGGCGATCTTTGGTCCGCATTAGCCCACCCTTTAAGGCCAGCCGTGCCCATTTATTCCAAAGATCGCAAGAACATTGAGACAGACAGACCAAAGACAAAGCTTAGGGCCATGATCGCGAACAAGCCCAAAATCCAAAGAACATATTTATGCGAACTTTTCAGAACGGCGACGTCAACATACAAGTCAGAAGATTTAGCTCTGCAACTATTAATATTGGCCTCCATCCTAGCTTTTAGATCAGCGATCTGCGCTGTTAGTTTGATTTCAAGCTGGTTTGTCTTAGCCTCAAGACGATCTGTCTGAGACAGAGAATTAGTTGTACTCATCGCGCATCCTTCAAATTGGCATAGCTGTATTAAGCCGCCTTCAAGCCTCAAATCTAAGCCGACACAAAGTCAAACGCAAGAGCTTGGACCGGACTTTTACAAACAATTACATACGCCTGTTCTAAAGGGCTTTAAAAACGCCCTAAGCGTCTGACAACGACGCAAGTCAACATCCCATCCCAACGCAAAATCGGCCATAATCCTAATCAAACAACATTGATACGAGACAAGCCTTGAAAATCACTGCAATCACTGCAATTCCCTTGTCCTTTCGACTTGACCAGGGCAAGACCGTCACGATGGGGATTGGCAGCACGACCAAGCGCGACACGATTATTGTGCGGGTCGAAACCTCTGAAGGCATCACCGGTTACGGCGAAGCCCACCCAGGCCGCAGCCCTGGGGCCGTGGTCAGCCTGATTCACAATACGCTGGCCCCGATGCTGATCGGCATGAAAGCGACTGACGTGATTGGAGTCTGGAAGCGGGTACATCGTATGCAACTGTCAAGCCACGGGGTAGGCTCGGGCGCCTCGCTGGGCTTATCGGGCATCGACATGGCGCTTTGGGATATTCGCGGCAAAGCCGCCAAGATGCCTTTGTACGAATTGCTGGGCGGCAGCAAGCGGCGTTTGCCCGCCTACGCCGGCGGTATCTCGTTAGGCTATCAGCCCAAAGAGTCCTTGGCAGAAGAAGCTCAAGAGTATGTGGCGCGGGGCTATAAAGCGGTCAAACTACGGCTGGGCGATAGCGCCAAGGCAGATATTGAACGCGTGCTGCACGTGCGCAAGGTACTGGGCGATGATATTGATATTTTGACTGACGCCAACACTGCCTACACCTTGGCTGACGTGCGGCGTGTATTGCCTGTGCTAGCAGACATCAAAGCCGGTTGGCTTGAAGAACCCTTTGCCTGTAACGATTTTTCGTCGTACCGCGAAGCCGCAAAGATTACGTCACTTGTGCCGATCGCCGCGGGCGAAAACCATTATGGTCGCTTTGAGTTTGCGCAATTACGTGAAGCGGGTGCCGTGCAGATCTGGCAACCTGACTTATCAAAATGCGGCGGCATTACCGAGGGCTTAGCCATTGCAGCTATGGCCTCAGCCTACCGTATCCCCATGCACACCCATAGCTCAGCCACCGGCATCAACCATGCTGCCACTATTCACTTTATGGCGGCAATCGAAAATTCAGGCTACTTTGAGGCTTGCGTGTCGCACTTTAATCCCTTGCGCGATATGTTTGGCACCACCTTTGAGATTGGTGCAGACGGTTGCGTTGAACCTCTCGATAAGCCTGGGATTGGGCTTGAGATTGATGAATCGTTATTTGCCAAGTACCCGCTAATTGATGGGCCTGGCTATGTGGTGAAATTTTAAGCCTGTGACGAATCGCGCGTAGCGTGTTGGATCTGAAGAATAAAGAATCACAACGGGCTTACATTCTGGTCTAACAACTAAATTCATACTTCTCGAATCACCGAAACAATACCTTTCAAAAGCATCATAATAAAACTTCTCTCATCACTCGGGGGCATCATGTTTAAAACAGTTGCAAAACTTTTCGCACTGCTCATTGTGGGTTTTTCAATGATCGCCACCACTCACGCCCAAACGTTTCCAGAGCGCTCAGTCAAAATCGTAGTGCCTTATCCACCCGGTGCGTTTAACGATTCGTTGGCACGCATGTCAAGCGAGAAGCTCACCAAGCTTTGGAATCAGACGGTCGTGGTTGAAAATAAGCCAGGTGGCAACACCACCATTGGCAACAACTACGTAGCCAAGTCACCTGGTGATGGCTACACGATTTTAGTCACGCCCCTGCCCTTCTCGGCCTTACCAGCCCTGTACGGAAAAAAACTTCCCTACGATGCGCTGAACGATTTTCAGGCGCTGATTTTGGCCGGTGTTGCCAATAACGTACTGGCCACTCGCAAAGACCTTGGCCTTAAAAACGTCAATGAGTTGATTGCCTATGCCAAGAAGAATCCAGGCAAGCTCAACTATGGGTCAACTGGCTCGGGCTCGTCAAACCATCTGTCGATGGAACTTCTGATGAGCATGACCGGCATCAAACTTACACACGTGCCCTACAAGGGCAGCGCCCCCGCCGTGGCTGCGCTCATGGCAGGCGAAATCGACGTGCTCTTTGACAATATCCCAAACATTATTGGGCAGATCAAAGCGGGTACAGTAACCGCGATTGCCGTCACGGGCTTAAAGCCTTCATCGCTTTTACCTGGCATACCGACAGTCTCTGAAAGTGGTGCACCGGGGTTTGAAGTGAACGTCTGGTTTGGCATGCAAGTGCCTGCGGCAACACCCAAACCGGTCGTTGCTCAGATCAATCGTCAACTTGCTGCAATCTTTCGCGAACCCGACATCACCAAACGTTTTACAGATGCGGGCGTAGAGGTGGTGGCTAGCACGCCTGAAGAATTCAGCGCCTTGCTCAAAAGCGAAGTCGCTAAATGGGGCAAAGTCGTAGAAGACGCCAATATTAAAATCGAGTAAGAGCTACTGGCTGGATATCGCGAGGGTTGGTGGATACAACCCTCGACGCGGCCAGACCAATCAAGCGTTGAGAAGAAAAACCTTTTAGTCACCAAATCAACTACCCCAGCTCGAACGGTAGGGTTTCATGAGCAAAATGATGAAGATTAAAGATGTCACCCTCACCTTGTTTAGCTGGGACGATATCCCCGCGACGAGCTATGGAGCACACACGGGTCGCTTCTCGGGTGGAAGCAAACTAGGCTTGCTGGCCATCACCACTGATCAAGGGATTACGGGCCACGCCTTTTTAGGCTCTGCGTTTTATCCGGCCGATATGGATGGCGCAAGCTTGATCAAGTACCTCAAGCCTATTCTGCTTAATCAAAATCCACTCGATCGCGAACGTCTTTATAAGGCGATGTGGAAGCGAGTTCGAACCACTACCGCACGCGCCATTGGTGCGATGGATGTCGCACTGTGGGACATCGCCGGAAAAATTGCAGGCCTACCGATTCATCAATTGCTTGGATCCTATCGTGATCGTATCCCGGCCTATATCAGTTCGGCCGTGTTAGCGACACCTGAGGCTTACGCTGACGAGGCTCAGTACTACAAGTCACTGAAGATGGCCGCTTATAAGATTCATCCGCCACAAGTCTGGCGAGACGATATCAAGGTGTGCGAGGCCGTACGCAAGGCGGTCGGTGACGACTACACCTTGATGCTGGATTCGGTCTGGAGCTACGACTACCCCGCCGCCTTGCGGGTTGGGCAGGCAATTGAAGCGCTTGATTTTTATTGGTATGAAGACCCGTTAGCCGATGCAGACATTTACAACTACCTTGAACTGAAAAAGCACCTGACAATCCCAATCATGGCAACTGAGTATCCAGCGGGCGGTTTGGATTCGTACGCGCCTTGGATCAAAGAACGCGCCACTGATTTCTTACGCGGCGATGTCGCTGTTAAGGGTGGCATCACAACCCTGATCAAGACCGCCCATTTAGCCGAAGCCTTTCATTTAAATTATGAAGTGCACCACGGTGGCAACTCGCTGAATAACTTTGCGAATCTACATGTGATCATGGCGCTTCAAAACACCGAGCTCTTCGAAGTGTTGCTGCCAGCAGAATCCCAAAAATATGGGCTGTTGCAGGATATCGAAATCGATGCACAAGGAATGATTCACGCACCCATGGCACCAGGCCTTGGCGCGCAAATCGATTTTGAACTGATCAAACGCAAGACGCTAGGGGTGTTGACGTAACAGGATGCGTCAAGCGTCCTTGAGACCGGCGCAAGATGATTACTGCAAACCAATTGGCTGTCATCGCACGTTACTGAAAAATAACTTTTACGAGCAATCAGGTCTTGACCTCAACGCTCTGCACCGCCTAATACTGGCGCCATACACAAGCGCCTTTGGCAGCTTTATCTAAAGCGGCCAAGTATTTTTCATGCGCTAGCAAATCGTCTTCGCTTGGCAAAATCACGGGCAAATTTAGTGCTTCAAGGCGCTGCTCGTTTGCCGCCACGCTGGCGGTTTCTGGCACGTCAAAGTTATCGATCATCAAACTGTCTTGACCACGCGTCATCGCCAGCCAAACTTCGGCGAGCAGTCGCGAATCTAAGAGTGCGCCGTGCAACTGCCGGTGCGCGTTTGACACGCCGTAGCGGTCGCATAAGGCATCAAGAGAATTACGCTTGCCCGGATGCAAAGTTTTTGCATGCGCGAGCGAATCGGTGACGCCCGAGCAAAAATTCGTGACGGGTTCGCGATCGATACGTTTGAGTTCGGCATTTAAAAACTTTAAATCGAAAGGCGCGTTATGGATGATGAGTTCAGCGCCGTCAATAAAGGCTAGAAATTCGTCGACTTGCTCTTCAAAACGCGGCTTGCTTGATAAAAAGTCTGTGGTCAGCCCGTGCACCTCAAGCGCACCCGCGTCGCTTTCACGCCCTGGGTTCAAGTAGGTATGAAAGTCGCGCCCCGTGATCCCGCGGTTCAGTACTTCAATGGCACCAATCTCAACGATACGATGCCCATAAGCAGGGTCAAGGCCTGTCGTTTCAGTATCGAGAATAATCCAGCGCATCGTATGGGTGACCTAAAAAGGGCGAGCGAACGAATGGCGATCGCTACATAAAAAAGTGCAAATCTACGGTAAACAGTCGGCGCTTAAAGCCTGGCACCGGCATTCTGTTCAAACAATCTTAACCAAGCTACAACTATAGCGTGCGCAGCTCGTCGTCTCACAACCGCGAGCGGGCATCCTCAACACCACGGTTGGCCAGTAAGTCGGCACGCTCGTTACCGGGATCCCCTGCATGCCCCTTTACCCAATGCCACGTGATGTCGTGCTGCGCCACTAGACCGTCTAGCAACAACCAGAGATCAGCATTTTTCACGGGCTTTTTGTCAGCCGTGCGCCAACCGCGCTGCTTCCAGCCATGGATCCACTCTGTCATACCCTTCATGACGTATTGCGAGTCGATATGAAGGGTTACCTTGCACGGACGCGTCAGGGCACGTAAGGCCTCAATCACGGCCATCATTTCCATGCGATTGTTCGTCGTGAGCGGCTCGCCTCCGTGCAGCGTTTTTTCAACGTTGCCGCGCTTTAACAAAACGCCCCAACCGCCTAGGCCTGGGTTGCCTTTGCATGCTCCGTCGGTCCAGATTTCTACATTGTCTTCAGTATTCATCACGTGTTTCTTTGGATTAGTGTTCTCGCCACCACACTGAACGAGGCTTAGTCGAGCGCGCCATGTTATTCGTTATTCGCGCTACTCATTCGGGTTCTGTTCGGGGAGGATTGTCTTGCATTCGGCTAAACAGATTCATCTAGCGACTTTGAGCTGGCCTTTTGCTGCAACGTTGCGCCAGCGGTTTGGCGTGCACCATTGCGCAGGGGTGCAGCGCTTTTCCAGCGTGGTGTGATGAGTCGCATGCCAGCCACGCGTTTAACTGCTGAAACGACATACACAGAACCACACACTGGCCACCACCGGTTACCAGCCGCTTCGGCGAACGCAAAGCGATCTAGCCACTTTTGTGAGCGAAGCGGAGGAACATAACAGCCAAAGTGACCTAATTCGATTTCGAACGACAATAACTTGAGCCAATCCTTTAACCGGGGCAGCGACACCTGAGCCTGAATCGGCCGCGGCAACCAAGGAGCTAAATAAGGGATGCGATGGCGCAAGCCCCAAAGGCTCCAAGGGTTAAACCCTGAAATCACGACTCGACCTTCGGGTACGAGAACACGCTCAACCTCGCGCAAGACTTGATGTGGGTGAGCGCTTGCTTCTAAGCCATGCGGCAAAACTAGTAGATCTACGCTTTGGGATTCAAACGGCAAGAGCTCTGGCTCGGCCAACACCATGCCAGCCCAATCTGCAGCAGGCAATATCGGCAATTCGGCACCCGCGTACGCCTTAAAGGGCATACGATTTGCACGCAAAAGATCAAGACTAGGGAGCCCCAGCTGTAACGCGTGATACCCAAACACGTCGGCGACCATCTTATCGAAGCAGGTTTGCTCAAAACGCTGAACGTACTGGCCGACTTCGCTCTGCAGCCACTGGTCAAAGTCTACAATAGGTGATTGTGGTTTAGACACGTGTTCTCAAAAAATGAATAAAACTCAACTTCAGCCTAATTTTGTACAGCCAAGTCCGGGTATCTCTGCGATCTCGGCCTTCAGCGACAACTATATCTGGTTAGTCTCTAACGGTCGCCAAGCCTTGGTGGTTGATCCTGGTCAAGCACAGCCAGTGTTGCAAGTTCTCAAAGAGCAGCAACTCTCGCTGAGCACTATTTTACTCACCCATCACCATGATGACCACGTCGGCGGAGTCGCTGAGTTGGTGGCGCAAACGGGCGCCAAGGTTTGGGGGCCGGCCGGCGAGGTCTTGCCAGTTTGCGACGTGGCGTTAGTCGAAGGCGACACCTTCGAAGATACGTCGCTTCAGCTAAAACTTTCGGTTTTGGATATTCCTGGCCATACTGCGGGGCATATTGCATTTTTTGGTACTTTTGGCACCACCCCAGTTGTGTTTTGTGGCGATACACTCTTTGCAGCAGGCTGTGGGCGCGTGTTTGAAGGAACCCCCGCTTTGATGGAGGCTTCACTGGCAAAACTGGCGGCGCTACCGGCGGCTTCACGGGTGTACTGCGCCCATGAGTACACACTGTCAAATATGCGTTGGGCCTGTGTCGTTGAACCCGATAACGTTGCACTACAGCGTTGGCAAGAGCACGCCAACGAGCAACGCCGCGTCAACCAACCTACCCTGCCCAGCTCGATTGAACTTGAGCTGGCCTGCAACCCATTTTTGCGTGTTCGGCAGCCCAGTGTTATGCAAGCCGCCAGCAACTGGGCGCAACGCGAACTCACCACACCTGTTGAGGTGTTCGCAGCGCTCAGAGAGTGGAAAAACAATTTTCGTTGACCCCGATGCGTTTTTTTCGTTTGTTGTGCGTGCTTAGTCTGCTGGCCCTAGTTGGCTGTGCCGGTCTCGATCAAAAAGGCCGTTACGTGGCTGAGGACACCTCGCGCACCATCGACTTGACGATCCCACCCCTCGACGCCTGGGAGCGCATCCGTCGCGGTTTTGCCATACCCAACCTCAACACTCCCCTCTCGGCTAAATGGACAGCCTATTACGCCTCGCGTCCTGAAGCGATGCAACGCATGGCCGAACGGGCTGGCAAGTACTTGTATTACATCGTTGACGAAATCAATCGACGCGGTCTGCCCACCGAGTTAGCCTTGCTGCCGTTTGTCGAAAGTGCCTATAACCCGGTCGCGTATTCAAGCGCTCGAGCCTCAGGGCTGTGGCAATTTATCCCAAGTACAGGCACGCAGTTCAAGCTTAAGCAAGACTGGTGGCACGATCAACGGCGTGACCCGATCGCTTCGACCAACGCGGCACTCGACTACCTTGAATACCTGTTTGAGTTTCAAGGCGACTGGTATCTGGCACTTGCCTCGTACAACTGGGGCGAAGGCTCGGTCAAACGCGCGGTCACGCGCAATATGGCGATGGGCAAGTCCACCGATTATCTGTCTCTTAGCATGCCTAATGAGACTCTGAACTACGTGCCCAAGCTCCAAGCGATTAAAAATATCGTAGCCGATCCCGAGCGCTACGCTGTCGTACTCCCCCAAGTCGATAACAGCCCTTACTTTGTTGCAGTGCAAAAGAAGGTCAATATCGACTTCACCGTTGCTGCGCAGTTGGCTGAAATGCCAATTGATGACTTTCACGCGTTAAACCCCTCATTTAATCAGTCGGTTATTTCAGCTCAAGAAGAGCATGCCGTGATCTTGCCCCGTAACAAAGTTGATATTTTCAATGCCAACCTTTTGCAGTACCAAGGCGAGCTCTCATCCTGGAAAACCTACGAAGCCCAGCCAGGTGACACCTTTGGCTCAATTGCTGCCAAATTTAGGATTGCCGAGGCCCGCTTGCGTCAGGCGAACCGCATCGAACCCAACGCACGCGTCACAGCAGAGCAAATCGTCATTATTCCTGGCCCAGCCGGGCAAGGACTGCAGCTTGCGCCGCCAAGCGCCTCGGGGGTACCGCAAGTTGCGGGGCGGCAACCCAGTGCCTCGGCCAACCCGCAAGTGCGTATCCATGTTGTACGTAAAGGCGAATCCCTCGAATCCATCGCGCGCCAATACAATACGACCATCGTGAACTTGCGCGCGCTGAACAGCCTAAAAACTGATACCGTTCAAGTCGGCGCTAAACTGCGGGTTCCCGGTACGGGTAATCGCAGCTGACACCCTACACACGCTTTAGCAGATCCGGTTCGTTGACTTATTATTTCTAGGATTTTTATGGGCTTTCTTTCTGGCAAACGCATTTTAATAACGGGCGTCATCTCTAATCGGTCGATTGCCTATGGCATTGCCAAAGCCTGCCACGAGCAAGGCGCCGAACTTGCCTTCACCTACGTTGGCGAACGTTTTGAAGCACGAGTCAAAGAATTTGCGGCCGATTTCGGTAGCAACATCGTGTTGCCCTGTGATGTTGCCGAAGACAGTCAAATCGAAGCCACCTTTACCGAGCTTGCGAAGCGCTGGGATGGTTTAGAGGGCTTGGTGCACTCTATTGGCTTTGCGCCGCGCGAAGCGATTGCCGGTGAGTTTCTAGAGGGTCTCTCGCGCGAAGCCTTTCGAATTGCCCACGACATTTCGTCGTATAGCTTTCCGGCCTTAGCGAAGGCCGCCCGGCCAATGATGCAAGGGCGCAATGGCGCGCTGATCACGCTCACCTATCTTGGTGCCGAGCGCGTGCTGGCTAACTACAACACCATGGGGCTGGCTAAAGCCTCGCTTGAGGCCTCGGTGCGCTACTTGGCCGCTAATCTTGGGCCTGAAGGCATTCGTGCCAACGGCATTTCTGCGGGGCCCATTAAAACACTAGCCGCAAGTGGCATTAAAGATTTTTCTAGCATCTTGAAGTTTGTCGAGGCCAATGCACCCCTGCGCCGCAACGTCTCGATTGAGCAAGTGGGTAACGTAGCTGCGTTTTTACTGTCAGACTTAGCCTCGGGTGTCACGGGCGAAATTCTGCACGTCGATTCGGGGTTTTCAAACGTGGTGGCTGGTCTGGTCGAATAAGCGTTCGATCAGCAAGACTATCGAGCACCCAGCTGCAATATTTCAGCTGCGCTATTGACACTGGCCATATCTAAACATTTGGCCAACAGTGATTGTGCACGCCGCTCACCCAACACAGGTATGACCAACTCAAGAAACTTGGCGGCGAGTTGCGCATCATTCATCGGATTGGTCACGCTGCCCGTCGCATCATGTGTGAAGTGTTCGATTTCACGGCCATCGCGCAACCGAATCCTCACAACCGCTTGATTGTCTTGCAGGGCTGAATCTGCGACCACCTCGGCACATTCTTGCAATTGACGAACCGCAGGATCCATGACACTGCTTAACGTGCCTTGTGCAATCCCGGCTGCGCCAAACACTAGGCTGGCTCCCACCCAGTGATACAAGCTCACCTGAGCATCTAAAACGGTTTCGGGTAATTTGCGCCAACATAGTGTCAGAGCATCTGGGTGTACTCGCAACGAGATTTTTTCAATGTCTTGATGGCGAATCTGGTGCGTGCGCTGCAAGTGCAGGCACGCGTCAATTGCAGGATGAACCACGATGCCGCAAGGGTAAGGTTTGAAAGCATTATTCAAGGATTCGAAACGCTCGCCGAGCTGATCGCGTATCAAACTCGCATCATGACCGCCCGTCAAGACTTGCAGTAACCCGTTACGACCATCAATCGCAATGGCACTGCAAGCGTAATTAGCAGCGGCAAGATGGGCTGCCACCACGCCATCACGCGCAGCGAGCCCTGGCACAAAGGTGATGGCCATGCTGCCGTGTGCTGCACGCAGGCCACCCGCCTGACTTGCGGCGAGCCCGAGCGCCGACACCATTTGAGGCTGCGTCAAATTCAACAAGCGCCCCACTGCAGCTGCAGCGCCGATCGCCCCTGATAAACCCGTCATGTACCAACCCATATTGGCACCGCCAGCCTTGATCGCGCAGCTCACACGGCACTCGAGTTCGATGCCAATTGCCAAGGCGTTGAGCATCTGCTCACCGCTGACTGGTCGGTCGAGTTCACCAAGCTGATATGCGGTCGCGAGTATGGCTGAGGCGACGGGCCCCGTCGGATGGGTGATGGTTGAGAGGTGCGTGTCATCATAGGTATGCGCTGAAGCGGCCAAACTACCTATCAGCGCGGCATCAGGCAAAGAGGTGCGTTCGTAGCGCCCCAAACTGGGGACATCACCCGCTCCCATCGACAATAGCCCGATCACCGCAGCGTCAACTGACGGCATCAGCGCGCCACCTGTCGCACAGGCAACAAAATTTACCCAGGCCCGCGACGTATGCACACGCACGCCTTCAGGAAGACTGCCCCAACTTTGCGCGCACGCATAATCGGCCATGCAAAGAGTCACTGGATCTGAGAGTGTACGTGTCATGTTGAAACCATCGATTGTGTCTAAAAGGGTGGTCGTTTTCAGCGCCACCGCTCACCGGTTTGTTACTCGCTCTGGATTCGTTTGAGGACCGGCAATAAGTACTTGCGAAATTGAGCAGGGTTTTCGCTCATCGGAAAATGCCCCACTTCAAGCATAACGGTCACCTGAGCGCCTGGTATCGACTCGGCTGTGCGAAGCGTATCTTCTGGCGTGCAAGAAAAATCGTATTCGCCCGTCAACAAATAAAGCGGACATAAGTCTGTGCGGATACCCGTCAACTTGCCACGCAAATCGCTATCAACCCGATAAAAATATAAATCGCCTTTAAAAATACCAGGGCCGCCTTGCATATATTGCCAAAGCGTTTCGTGCCGATGCACGGCTGGCGATTGTGGCGCCACCAAGCCAGACACCAACGCTGCACACACCTCACCGCCATGGACATCACCGCGATGCAACCACGACGTGTCGTACCAAGGCTGCTGGTGATCAGCGGCTTCAACGCCAATCAACGCGCGAAACTTATCCGAGTGCAGGTGGGCGAGTTGCAAAACAATTCGTCCACCAATCGAACAGCCAATCACCACGGGGCGCTCAAGCTCGAGTGCTGCGCAAAAGGCCATCACCGTGTCAACATACAGAGCTGTCGATAACTTATATTCTGTGTCTTGCCAGCCTTCGGGTGGATAAGACTTACCGTGCCAAGGCATGTCAAACGCAAGCACACGATAGCGCGAGGTGATCTCAGGATCATTCATCATGTGGCGATATTGACGATTGTCAGCGCCAGCAGTATGCAAACAGACTAACGGAATCCCGCTGCCTGCCTCTTCAAAGTACACACGGCATTGTTTGCCCTGGATGGCAAACGTTGTGTAACGACCAACAATCGGTTCAAGTGTGACGCTCATGCCGCCACCTCACGTGGCGAGGCTAGCAAATCCTTAATAAATTGCAGATGTGCCATCAGCGGGTGCAAATGCCCCTCGATGGTAAATGCGCGCCGTTTATTCAACGCCAGCAGATCATGCCAACCCGCTGGAGGCGTGGGTAACCAAAACTTACTCCAGCCTTCGGCCGTCCCTTTTACCGCAAAGTCCCATGATTGCAACGCCACGCCACGCTCTACGATTTCGGCCACACGACCGTCACGAATCCGAACAATGACAGGAACATCATCGAACTGCACAAGCATATCGACCTGCACGGGGCGAGGTTTTGCAAAGGTTGACGCGGCCTGGATAAAGCGCTGCAATAATTGCGCCCCAGTCGCAGCGGTGCTACGAGTCATGTCTCATCCTATTATTTGTAAACGTGCCGCTTGCATACGCGACCCCTCAGAGGATGTTTATAGGGCGTGGCTAGGCTGCTGTCAATTCACTTTTAAGCTGTCGTCAATAATCGCTCAACTCGCTCTAGGGTGGTGCCGCGCACCAAGACTCGCTTTTGACGGTTGGTGTGACCAGTCAATATTTCGATCTGCTTGCGTGGCAAGCTTAGTTGATCGGCAAGCCAAGCCACCAAGGCTTCATTGGCACGATTTTCAAGCGGCGGAGCCTGTAATTGAAGCTTGAGTCGGTCGTCGTGCAAACCGACCACCCTCGAGGCTTTTGCCCCGGGCTGGCAGTGCAGCGATAGCACCACCCCGTCGCGGGTAGCCACGAGCCAAGCCACTAGCGAAGACCAAAAAAGTGCATTAACAGCGCACCCAAACCGCCAGCGCCCAAAATCATGAAGACCGGATTGACTCGGGTTAACAGAATCACTGCAAACGTCGCAACTGCCAGCGTGATGGTTAAGGGGCCAACAACAGCCGCCTTTGCTACGGCGTATACGCCCGAGCACATCAAACCGATAGAGATAGGCTCGAGCGCGTTTTGAACCGCGCGTCGCCAGGGGCGTTCGCCAATTTTTTGCCACAGCCGCCCCATGCTCAAACACAGTACGCTCGACGGAATAAAAAACGCCAGTAGCACAACACCCGCGCCAAGCAGCCCAGCGAGTTGAAAACCAAATACCAAGACCATCATCATGTTTGGACCTGGCGCTAGCTGCCCAATACTGTAGATATGCACAAACGCGGTGTGATCAATATTAAATTGCTCTGCAAGCAGCGTCTGCATTTCAGGCAAAACGGCTGTGCCTCCGCCCATGGCCAGAATTGACAACATACCAAACGTTAACGCTAGCTGAAGCAAGACACTCATGGTTGTTGCCCAGGACGATAAAGATACAAGCCAATCGGAACCATCACGATCAAAACCCATACCAGTGAAAGCTTGAATACGCTCATCAAAACAAACGTGGACACGATCATAAACAATGACTTCATTTGTACAAAATGACGTTTGCCAATTGTGTAGGTGACCGACGCTAACAATCCCGTTGCACCAGCGGCGATTCCGGCCAGCAACACGTTAATAAACGGATGCTGACCGCCGGCACTATAGGCAACTCCAACCACCAAAACGAAAGCGCCACCCGGCAGCATCAACCCGATGGCCGCCGCCAGCGCACCCAGCGTTCCACGAAGCTGATCGCCAGCAAGCAACGCCAGGTTGACTGAATTTAAGCCTGGCATCGTCTGACTGATGGCAAGGGTCGCCATAAAGCTATCAGCACTCAGCCATCTTCGCTTGTTGATTAACAGAATACGTTCGTACGCCACAATGCCGCCGCCAAAACTGATGGCCCCGATCCACAAAAATTCAAAAAAAATTTGCACGAGTGTGGGCGGCACTGCAACAGGAACTTCGCCGGTCTGATGCTCAGAGGGGGCAGTCGTCGCCATCGTCGTAGCCGTATCGGCAACAATATCTGTGCCGGCAGGGGTTGCGGTGACATGAGTCTCATTCATAGTAAAAGGCATTGGTTCATACTGGCACTTATTCAGGTCTGCCGTATACCAGCGCAGTTTTAGTTGTGCCGCTGGCCAACCAATCTCCTATTGCCAACTGCAATTGTTTAAAAAACTTGTCAGCTTTTTTATGCGCTTGAATATTGCCACGATTCTCATCGTTTACCCGATACGAATAGGCTAACTCACCAATGATCGGATCACCCACACTGCGCATCCAGATCCCCACATCACAGTGTGCTTGAACGCCATCACCAAACACTAAATTACCTAGCGGCAAACAAGCCTCAAGCACCTTGTTGGTGCGCCCGCCCACGATCTGTACTGGCAACTCGGGGGCAGCCTCAAGTTTTTTCAAATCCGGAAAGAAACCGATGACGCTCTGTAATGTTCGATCAAAAATTGAATCTACTGGAACGGTATCTAAAATTGCATTGTTCGAATAGATCATTCGAGCCGTACCTAGCCCGTCGCCTCGAAGGATTTCTTCTTTCAACCGTAGTCGAACCTTATGGGGTACAGCAGACTTTGGGCTGTAGTGCAATGAGTCTTTTAGCGTGTGCGCGCGACACTTCAACGTGACCTCGCACCAGTCATCCACCCAGACGTTTTGGCGTGACTCGCGCACTCGTAAAATTAAGTTATTGCGTCTGAAATGCTCGCCCGGCGTATCGTAAAAAAAGACATTGCGTAAGCCCGTATTGGCGTTGTCGAGATGAAAGAACTCGACTCTAGATTTTTGGCAAAAGGCTACCAACAAGCTGCTCAGCTGCATGATGCGACTGCGTCGGTCTAAGCCTTCAGGTTTGAGCAATAGTTTGAACTCTCGATTGGTAATTTTTTTATCCAGACCGAGTGTTTTGTCTGCGTCAGATTTTTTTTCGCCCGAAGATTTCTTGTTAAGCACCGCAGACGCTTTCGTCTGCTTGAGATTTTTCAAAGGCTTCAACTTTATCGTTTTCTCAGTTTTCTGAACTTTCTGAACTTTCTGAACTTTCTCAGCTTTCTCAGCTTTCTCAGCTTTCTCAGCTTTCTCAGCTCTCTTAGCTTTCTTAACTTTCTGAGCTTTCTGAACTTTCTCAGCTGAGGCGACAGCTTGGCTCGTGTTTTTTTTAACAGTCATCTTTACTGACTCGCAGCAAGTAAGGCGCCAGATAGCGATTCAAAGTAATGGCTGTCTGGCAACGTTTCAAATATTCCTGCCGTCCGCAATTTAAGCAAGACACGTTCATTGGCCTCGCACAACAGCACCTTGACACCCCGTTTCTGCAACCCAGTGATTGCGTCCTCAAGGCACTGCAATCCCGTCACATCCATAAATGGCACGCGCTGCAAGCGCAGAATCAACACCTTGGGGTCTGTTGCCGTATCACGCAAGACACGTTCGAAATTATCGACCGCACCAAAAAACATGGGTCCGTTGATTTCGTATAGCAAGGTACCGGCAGGCAAAGACGCGAGGCCGTGTCGTGCCAGCTCAGACTGTACCGAGACCTGATCGAGTTGACGCAATTCGACAGCGGCCGCCATGCGGCGCAAAAAATGCAAAATCGCAAGGATGACACCAACATTGACTGCTACCACTAAATCCACAAATACCGTCAACAAAAAGGTGACGACTAGAATCGCACGATCCGCATAGGGTGCCCGCATCAGCACGCGCCCAAAGCGATGCAGTTCGCTCATATTCCAGGCTACAACAAAAAGAATTGCAGCCAGCGCTGCCAACGGAATGCTTGACGCCAAGGGCGCCAACACCAGCAACACGGCAATCAGCGTGATGGCGTGCATCATCCCCGCAAGAGGGCTGGTTGCACCATTGCGGATATTGGTGGCGGTGCGCGCAATCGCCCCCGTCGCTGCAAACCCACCAAACAAAGGCGTCAACATGTTAGCAATGCCCTGCCCCACAAGCTCTTGATTAGAATCGTGCTTTGTGCCGGCCATCCCATCGGCCACGACCGCCGACAGTAATGATTCAATCGCCCCGAGCATCGCGATCGTAAAGGCAGGCCCAATCAAAGACAGCACTTGCGACAGACTTAAATCGGGCAAGGCAAACGCAGGCAAGCCCTGTGGGACCCCGCCAAAGGCAGTCCCGATGGTCGCGACGCCCTGAAGATGCAGCGTCGACTGCAACAGTGTAGCCACGATCATCGCCACCAACGGGCCAGGGATTTTTTTTAGTGCAGCGATCTTTGGAGAAAAAATCACAATCAACAAACTTAACAGCGCCAGCGCGAGTGTCGGCAGATGGGTTTGAGACAGCAGCGTCAGCTGGCCCCATAATTTTTCATGAAAGTGCTCAGCGGTGACTTTAGGCAGCCCTAAAAAATCCGACCATTGACCAACAAAAATAATGACACCGATGCCCGTGGTGAAACCCACAATCACGGGGGCCGGAATAAATTTGATGACCCCCCCCATTTTGGTCAGACCCATCAACAGCAGCATCACCCCAGCCATCAGCGTGGCGACCTGCAAGCCAGCCATGCCATATTTGGCAGTGATACCGGCCAAGATCACAATAAACGCACCGGTTGGCCCAGCAATCTGCACACGAGAGCCGCCCAGCAAAGTGACTAGCCCGCCACCGATGATGGCGGTATAGATGCCTTGCTCGGGTCGAGCCCCTGAGGCGATCGCAAAGGCCATCGATAATGGCAGCGCCACAATCCCGACCACGAGCCCCGCGACAATATTAGGGAGCCATTGATGTCGAGCGTAGAGGCCTGCGCGATACCCTTCAATTACTGCAATCATGTCTTTCCGATGAGAAGAGAGCACATCTGGAGGTTCTTAATCAGTATAGCTGCAACGTCAGGCACAGCTGTAATGACCAGTCAAGCCTCAACAATGGGTATAGTTGCAATCACGAGTCAAGCCTCAACAATGGGTATAGTTGCAATCACGAGTCAAGCCTCAACATGGGCACAGCTGCAATGACGAGTCAGACAGCAACGATGGATTCAGCCGTAACTTGCCTCGCCAGTCTTGTCTAAATCCACTCAAAGCAATACGCTCTGACATTGAATATGGTCATCTCCTTCAATCCTCTTAAACACCACAGCTTATGAGCCTTCCCGAACTTTCTGCAGTCGAACTTCGCCGCCTGATTGGCGCTCGCCAGGTGTCTCCCGTCGAGCTCATGGACGCCTGCATTGAGCGTATCGACGCGCTTAATCCCGCGATCAATGCAATTTGCGCCACTGATTTCGAACGCGCCCGAGCTGGCGCAAAACAAGCCGAGGCGGCTGTGATGCGCGGCGAAGCCTTAGGTCCTTTGCATGGGTTACCGCTAGGCGTGAAAGACTTGCAAGCCACCAAAGACTTGCTCACTACATACGGCAACATTGGTTTTCGCAACAATGTGCCTGACCAAGACAACAGCCTGATTACCCGTCTGCGTGCGGCAGGTGCGATTGTGACCGCCAAGACAAACACGCCGGATATGGGTGCAGGCGCAAATACGCGCAACGCAGTCTGGGGCGCAACCGGCAACCCTTTTAATCCAACCTTAAACGCTGGCGGCTCATCGGGCGGCTCAGCTGCCGCCTTAGCAACCGACCTGCTACCGATCTGTACCGGCTCAGACACTGGCGGCTCGTTACGCATCCCCGCCGCGCTTTGCGGGGTTGTTGGCATGCGTCCCTCACCAGGTATGATTGGCAATAACGCTCGCGCGCTCGGCTGGTCAGTCATTTCGGTGCTGGGCCCAATGGGTCGTGACGTTGCAGATACCGCCTTGTTGTTTTCGGCCAGCGTTGGGCGCGATGCGATGGATCCGCTTGTGTTTCCCAATGATCCCAAAAAGTTTTGGCCGTTGCAACAATTTGATTTATCCAAATTGCGTATTGGTTACACCGAAGATTTCGGCGTCTGTATCGTTGACCAAGAGATCCGCAGAACCTTTCGCAAGCGTATTGAGGCCCTCTCTGCGTTGGTGGCAACCTGTGAACCCATCGAGTTTAAATTAGGCGATCCAGATCGCGCCTTTGATATCTTGCGCGCCGAAAACTTTGTATCGTCTTTTGCACACACCTATCGCACAGCGCCTGAAACACTTGGCCCAAACATCCGGGCCAACATGGAAATCGCTTCGGCGATTACGCTGGCTGACCGCGCCTGGGCGCATCTCGAGCAAACCAAGGTCACTCGCCAGTTTGCAGCGGCCACTGAAAAATACGATCTGATTTTGTCACCCGTCGTACCTGTCACTGCATTTCCGTGGACAGAACTTTATGCCGCTCAGGTAGATGGTCAAACGATGCGCAATTATTATCATTGGCTCTGCTTAACGTATGTCGTGACACTCGCAACCAACCCGACCATTGCCCTACCTTGTGGCACCGACGAACACGGCATGCCTTTTGGCCTGCAAATGTCTGGGCGTTTATTTGCTGATGATCAGGTGTTGGCAGCTGCGCATGCCATTGAGCAAGCGTTTAAAGGCGACTCAACACTTTGCCGACCTAAGCCAGATTTGAAGGCCTTGCAGGTTGCTCGGCCAGAGCTCAAATCCATTGTGACGCATCCCCCCATTTATGGCTCGGGGACAGCGCTCGACGCCTCGGCAGCGGCGGTGTAATCGGCGGATTCGTTGCGTGTAATCGGCGGATACATTGCCGTGTAGTGAGCGGATACGAGTACGGCGTAATTCGCGATGACGCTAAGGTGACTTGCGGTGATTTAACGCCGCAGTCACCATACCAAGCGCCAACCCCCAAAAAGCACTGTTTAAACCAAACAGCGAAAGCCCCGAAGCCGTCACCAAAAACGTAATCACAGCAGCATCACGCTCGTTGGCTTCACTGAGCGCAGTCGCCAACCCATTACCGATCGTGCCTAACAAGGCTAAGCCTGCGATGGTCACAATCAAGGCCTGCGGAAACGCCGCAAATAGGCTGACCACTGTTGCACCCAACACACCGGTGACGACATAAAAACAACCCGCGCACACTGCCGCAAGATAACGTTGTTTAGGGTCAGTATCAGCGTCTTTGCTCATGCACATGGCTGCGGTGATGGCAGCCAGGTTAAAGGAGAAACCGCCGAACGGTGCCAGTAGCAAACCAGCCAGGCCCGTGAAGCCAATCAAAGGTGAAGCCGGTGTCGTGTAGCCGTTCGCGCGCAGCACGGCCAGGCCCGGCACATTTTGTGAAGCCATCGACACGATAAATAAAGGGATCCCGACGCCAATCAGGCTTGTGACCGAAAAGGTAGGTGTCATCCAGAGGGGCTGCGCAAACGTGAGTGCAAAATGCTGTATTTGAAACAAACCTAGCGCAGCTGTCGCGCCGAGTCCAATAAAAAAAGTCAGCGGAACTGCATAAAGTGGCAGATAGCGTCTGGCAATTAGAAAGCAGGCAAGCATGATGCCGACTAGCCAGCCTTGCGTAGGCAACACCACAAACACGTCTACCCCAAAGCGCAACAAGACGCCCGCCAACATCGCTGCCGCAAGCGTTTTCGGAACGTAACGCATCAGGCGTTCAAACAGGCCAGAAAAGCCTGCAAGCGTGATAAGTAAAGAATTAAACAAAAAGATGCCGATGGCCTCAGACATGGATAAGCCTGCCAGGCCCGTAATCAATAACGCGGCACCCGGCGTTGACCAAGCTGTCAGGATGGGCTCTTTAAAATAGAGAGACAAGCCAATGCAGGTCAACCCCATCCCGAGACCCAAGGCCCATAGCCACGACGAGATTTCAGCGGGCGTTGCACCCGCCGCATGCGCAGCTTGAAAGACAATTGCGGCCGAACTGGTATAGCCCACTAGCACGGCGATGAAGCCCGCAGAGAGATGTGAGAGCCGCACTCGGCTCATCATTGCAACACGTTAGAACATACAACCGCTGCTGGTCTGCTTGGCAGGTTAAAACCTGTGAGCCCTTTTAACCGACGTGAAGCCCTAAAGCATGTGGCCACTTTTGGTCGCTTTGGTGCGCAAGTAGCCATGGTTATGCTCGTTTGACGGAAAAATGTGAGCGACACGCTCTACCACTTCGATATTATGCTGCGCCAACGCGGCAACTTTTAATGGATTATTAGTCATTAACCGCACACGCGTCACACCCAACAATCGCAGCATTTGCGCAGCAGGCAAATAATTTCGCTCGTCTGAATCAAAGCCTAACTGTAAATTAGCATCAACGGTATCAAAGCCAGCGTCTTGCAACTGATAGGCGCGAAGTTTATTGACCAAGCCGATCCCGCGCCCCTCTTGTGCGAGATACAGCAAAATGCCGCTGCCAAACTTATTCATTTCGCTGATCGAACCTCGCAACTGATTGCCGCAGTCACAGCGTAACGACCCCATCAAATCACCCGTAAAGCACTCGGAGTGCAAACGAATCAAGGCGGGAACCTCTGGATTTAACTCGCCAACAATAATCGCCAAATGCTCGATACCGCCATCACGCGGCCGAAATGCCACCACACGAGCATGCTCGGCAGCTTCGAGCGGCACGCGAGCTTCGCTGACCACGCGCAGAGAGTCTGCTGCAATATCCATGTACGCATCGATTGCAGCCACGCTCACGTTCAAGGCATCGGTCGCTGGCCCGGCTGTTGCCACAATGGCAGCTGGCAACAAGCGCGAAAGTTTGGCCAGTGTGACGCACGCTTGCTCAAGATGCCCCGCCGCTGATATTTGCAGCGACGTCAAATCGGGTGGCGTTTCAAGAGCTGAGAGCGGGTTTGCCAGATAGTCAATCACGGCCTTGTGCAGGCCGCCAGGCGTACTCACCACACAAGCCTGATGGTCGCTTTTATCAAGCCCCAAGACATTGGCACGTGTACCCGTCATCACCAGTGCAACGGGTGAATTAGCTTCAGAGGCCAACGTACGTAAGCTGTCAGCGCTGACAGCCTCGGCCGCCAACATCAATACACTCGCTTCACCAAGGTGTACCCGCACACTCGCGCCACGGCGCAGTTCTGAGATAACACGATCAACTTCAATCAGGGGATCTGTTTGAGACACGTAGAACCTAGCCATAAGTTTTTATTGGGATTGTGACCAACAATTTCAGGGTAAGCTGACACTTAGCTGAATGGTCACATAACTCGCAATTATGCCATCATACCGGCATGATATTGGGGATTACGCTTATGTTTGTAACAACTTTTTAAGTTTCAACACCCTCTGATCCTCACCAATTCTTAACAGTCACTTTTTCGCTCTTGTTGCCAAGGCTTTTGTTATAAAAAAACTAAGCGATTTTTATTAATCTTTTTATCCATCGACTCACCGTATCTCATGAACGAAATCGCGCAACAAGATTCATGGTTCAACCTGCTTGAGGCCTTTGCCCACGCGACAAGTCCACTTCCCTCAGAGTGGGCTCCCATCTTTGGCCCGTTGCAAAGGGGTGGGTGCGACGCCCTGATGGTGGTCGGTCAATTAGGTCAAACGCTCGATGGCCGCATTGCCACCATTACCGGTCATTCAAAATATATCAATGGGCCTGCCGGGCTTGCCCATTTGCACCGGTTGCGTGCGGTGGTCGATGCTGTCGTGGTGGGCGTGGGCACTGCGACGGCCGACAACCCTCGGTTAAATGTACGGCTTGTGACTGGCCAACACCCTGCGCGAGTCGTCATCGACCCCAAGGCTCGGCTCGATCCAGACGCGCTAGTATGGTCAGACGATGGCGCACGTCGTCTTGTCATCGTGGCCGATCAGATTAAAGCCAACACACCGCACGGGGTAGAGGTCGTCTCGCTTCAAAGCAACAATGGTCAACTAGCACCCGCCGACATCCTCAAAGCTTTATTTGACCGTGGTCTCAAACGCATCTTGATCGAAGGCGGGGCGGATACCGTGTCGCGCTTTATGCAGGCAGGCTGCCTCGATCGCCTGCACGTGATCGTGGCGCCGATCATCATGGGCTCGGGTCGCCCCGGTTTTTCTTTGCCCGCGATCGAGCACATGGATCAGGCAGTCAGAATAAAAATGCACCCTCACCCACTCGAAGATGACGAGATGCTCTTTGACTGCGACCTGTCAGCGCAGCGCGTCAGAATCGTTTAGCGCCGCGATGGCGCAGGTGCGCTCAACCACCTCTTCAAACAGCCGGGCACCATCAGCCCACGAAGGTTGCTGCGCGGCCGCCAACAGCGCGCCTTGCGAAAGACTCTGACGTAAAGCTTGATCTTGAATGATTTGACGCAAAGCGTTTTGCAAGCTGTTGACATCGCCTGGTTCGGCTAATAAGCCTGCGGTAGCGGGAACGGTATCTGGGATTGCGCCCGCGGTGGTGCCAATGACCGGCAAACCATGCGCGAGTGCCTCGGCATACGCCATCCCATAACCTTCAAAACGAGACGCCAACACAAACACATCAGCCTGCGCGTAGAGCATTTGTAATTGCGCAGCGTCAATCGCACCAAGCACGCGTATGCGGCTGGATAAGTCAAACCTTTTGAGGTCGCGATGCAATTGCGCGACAGCCTCGGCGTCGCGCGTCAAGTCACCTGCGATCGTCAAGTGCCACGATAACTCTGAGAGCTGAGCCAACGCTGGCAGCAAGACATCAAAGCCCTTGCGTTTGACCACAGAGCCCACTGCTAACAACTGCAACGGGCCTTGCACTGTCGGCCTCGACACTCGCACAACAGGATCCGTACCAGGCAAGATGCTTGTGATCGCCTGGCGCGGCACTGCAAAATGTTCGACAACGTCGTGCAGCGTAGCGGGGCTTGTCACCACCACCCCCGTGGCATGCGCAAGTGCTCGCCTCTCGGTATCTTTGAAGTGGGCCGACTGCGCTGCACTCAAGCCTGTTTCAAACGCAAGCGGGTGATGCACCAAGGCGATTAACGGGTGACGTTGCCGTAACTGCGCGGCCACCTCAGGTAACACACCAAAAGCCAAGCCATCAATCACTACAGGCACGCCAGGCTCAAGAGCCAGCAAGCGTTCACAGGCCTGTTGCCGCGTGCCAGGCTCTGGGTACGGAAACCCATCGCCGAGCCCCAGCACCTGCACCTGCCAGCCGTTCGCTTGCAAACCCTCAATGATGTGACGATCATAGATATAGCCGCCCGTCGCCGTGAGCAAATCACCCGGTATCGCAAACACCAAACGCTTCATGTTGTTGCTCAATCAACAGCCCTTTAAATTGCAGCCTCGTACCAGGCGCGCGCGACATGCGATTCAGAGATCGTAATGCGGATGGCGTGCAACTCTTTACCATCGCGACCCAACGTACCCGCGCGAGCCGCCTTGGCGAGCTGATCAAAAATGTACTTTGTTAAAAACTCAGTCGTGGTGTTCATGCCCTTAAATTCAGGATGATCGTCTAGATTTGAATAATTCAGAGGCTTGAGCGTGTCTTTGAGCACATCAAGCGCGCGACCGATATCGACAACAATGCCGTTGACATCTAAGGTTTTGGCGATAAAAGCTGCGTCAACCACAAAGGTGGCGCCGTGCAAGGCTTGAGCGGGACCAAACACTTGGCCACGAAAAGAATGGGCAATCATGATGTGATCGCGAACTTCGACTGTAAACATAACGACTTCCTTAAGAGTAATAAATCAGCTGGCAGACAAGGCCGCTGGGTTGACCTAAATTATGAGTAATGAATAAGCTGGCAAAGAATGCCGCTTGGTTGGCCTAAAATTTGAGGTAACTGCTTGGGTAAATCAGCAAAGGCAACGGCCGGAGCAAGCAGGGCGTCAAGCCTTGCATCTTTCAACAGTTCAAGTGCGACACCCAGTCTGCGACGGTAGTTGTAACGCGGCCGACGCGTTGCCGAAACATGCCCAACCTGGCTGGATTGCAGCCGCAATTGCTTGCTATGAAATGCCCCGCCTAGCGGTGCACCTACAATCTGCGTGCCGTACCAACTCAGCTCAAGTACCGTAGCTTCTTCGCCCGCAAGTCTAAGAGCCGTCACCAAACCCGCCGCCGAGGCGCTCGTATGAAAGACCAGATCGCAGTCGAGCGGCGCGGCGGCTTCTGTCGCAAACTTCACACCAATTTGCGCTGCGAGGTCGGCGCGTTGCGGGTTGATATCGACCAACGTGACGTCTGCCCCCGGCAGATGACCACACAAAAAGGCCACCAAACAACCCAAGACGCCCCCACCCACTACCGCGATTCGATCGCCCGGGCCTGGTGCCGCGTCCCACACCGCGTTCAGGGCGGTTTCCATATTCGCGGCCAGGACGGCTCGCTCGGGTGGGACCGCCTCGGGTAACGTCATCACCGCGTCAGCGGCTAAATTAAAATAATCTTGGTGCGGGCTCAGGCTAAATACGCAGCGATTGAGCAGCTCGGGCGGGCCACTTTGCACCCGGCCCACCGAAGCATAGCCATACTTGACCGGAAACGGAAAATCCCCGCCCATAAATGGTGCGCGCATACGCGTAAATTCAGCCTCGGGGACTTTGCCGGCAAACACCAAGGATTCGGTTCCCCGGCTCAGCGCACTGAAGAGCGTGCGGACCCTGACTTGCCCAGTCTGTGGTGCAGGCAACGGCTCGGTGCGCAGCTCGGCTACCCCGGCAGACACGTACCACAGGGCCTGCGCCTGGCCTGATAATGAAGCATCAACGGCTGAGCTTGACACGTAAAATCCTTGATTGTGATAACTGTGACTCGAACGCAGAGAAATTTCAAGGGTCTTGTGAATACCCTGAGCGCTCTGCCCTATACTGCGCGAGCCTTTGCAAACAGTATAAGTGAGTCAAAGGCCTTGATTCTGAAATATCAACACCCGTTTTGCCAACCCATATGCTAACAGTCAGAAGAATTATCTTTGGATCCCTTGCCATACTGAGCTTTGTGGCGATGCTCGGCCTCATGCATGCTGCGCTCAGCCCTGAATTGAGCGCGTGGGCTACCTATAGCCTACTGGCGTTATTTGCTGTGACGCTGCCCTGGACCGTCGTCGGCTTCTGGAATTCAAGCATTGGGTTTTTAGTTGGTGTGCTCGCTCGCGACCCCTTAGCCGTCCTTCTACCGCTCAGCGCGCGCGCAAGCATGACCGACCCGATCACCTCGTCTACAGCAGTTGTACTTTGCATCCGAAACGAAACCCCCACACGCCTTGAACGCAATCTTGAAGCGATGATGCAAAGCTTGGCCGCCACGGGCTTTGGTCAACAATTGCATATCTACGTACTGAGCGATACCAATGATGAGGTCATCGCGCAACAAGAACAACAATGCTTTGCTGCGATGGCCGCACGCTGGGCATCACGCCTCGCGCTCACCTATCGCCGACGCGATGACAACAAAGGGTATAAAGCGGGCAACATCGCAGATTTCTGTGCGCGCTGGGGGCACCTGCATGAGTTCGTGGTGACGTTAGATGCGGATAGCTTCATGACGGGTCGCGCCATTTTGCGTTTAGTGCGCATCATGCAGGCCAATCCAACGCTTGGGATTTTGCAAGGTCTAGTTGTTGGTTTGCCCTCTACCAGCGGCTTCACTCGGTTGTTTCAATTTGGTATGCGCTTAGGCATGCGCTCGTACACCATGGGCTCAGCCTGGTGGCAAGCAGACTGTGGGCCCTACTGGGGGCACAACGCCGCGATTCGTATCAAGCCATTTGTTGAACATTGCGAGTTGCCGCGGTTACCTGATCACAAGGGCACACCCAGACACATCCTGAGCCACGATCAAGTCGAGGCCGTGCTCATGCGACGTGCAGGCTTCGAGGTACGAGTGATCCCGCAAGAGGATGAAAGCTGGGAAGAAAATCCACCGACCTTAATCGAATACATTCGCCGAGACCTGCGTTGGTGCGAGGGCAATCTGCAATACGTCTATTTATTAAGTCTTCCAGGTCTTAAGTTCTTAAGCCGCTATCAATTATGTATCGCCATCTTGATGTTCTTAAGCTCGCCTGCCTGGATCGCCTTGCTACTACTCTCGATGGTATTGTTGTGCTTGGCACCCACCCCGGCCGCGTTTATGCACGGCGGGCTTGGTCTCACACTGTTAAGCGCCACCCTGCTCATGTGGTACCTGCCTAAAATTGCTGGGGCAGTTGATGTGCTGCTAAGCGCTAGCGAGCGCGAGTCTTTTGGTGGTGGCCTACGTTTTGCTTTTAACTTTACCTTCGAAATGATTTTTTCGCTGTTGATGACCCCCATCACTTGGTTGAACCACACCATTTTTATCATGGGTTTGCTCTTCGGAAAAAAATCAGGCTGGACCGGTCAAGCGCGCGACGATCATTCAGTACCACTCGCGATTGCCTGTCGGCAATTCTGGCCCCACACCCTTTCGGGCCTCGTGCTGGCTGGTGCAGTGTGGCATACCCACCCTACCACCCTACCCTACGCCTTGATTATGCTCAGTGGCTTACTCTTGTCGATCCCGATCGCCGTGCTGACCTCATGGCCAAGTTTTGGTCGCATGCTGATTCGATGGAAATTAGTCAGCTTACCCGAAGAAATTAATCCGCCCGCGGCCCTAAAACCGCTTGACCTTGAGGTCTTAAAGATGTCGCGCAAGCCTCACGACAGCCGCCAAGCATGACAAATTCTGGTCAAGGGAATCACCCCATCAGCTTCATTGCGCTGTATACCCGCGTATTAAAAATGCTGGGGTCAGATCGCAAGCTCGGTTGGACGCTGGCCGGCGCAAACGTCGTACTCGCGATGGCAATGTTTGGCGAACCCATTTTATTCGGCCTAGTCATCGATACGCTCTCGCGCGCTTCGCTGAACGATCCAGCAGGCATCTGGTCCTCGCTATGGCCTTTGTTGTTGACCTGGGTTGGTTTTGGTTTATTCACAATTTCTTGTGGCGCGGTGATCGCACTCTTGGCAGATCGCCTGTCGCATCGACGCAGGCACATCGTCCTGCGTGACTATTTCGAACACGTGTTGCAACTACCACTGGCACAGCA
This sequence comes from Alcaligenaceae bacterium, assembly GCA_947378965.1. Taxonomy (GTDB): domain Bacteria; phylum Pseudomonadota; class Gammaproteobacteria; order Burkholderiales; family Burkholderiaceae_B; genus Zwartia. The sequence goes on from CANCMG010000001.1 coordinate 45,643, forward strand.
AGCTGACACCCATTCTGGCCGTCTGATGAAAACGATGCTGCAGGGGACTGATGCTTTATGGTGGCTGTGGTTAAGTTTTTTTAGAGATCACCTTGCTGCGACGGTCGCACTCATTGTTTTGGTACCTGTTGCGCTTTATATCAATTGGCGACTCGCCCTCGTACTCATCATTCTGTGCATCGTGTTTGTTTGGCTGACGCATTTTATCTTGCGTAAAACACAGGCTCTGCAACAGCAAGTTGAAAGTCATCACTCGGATTTAGCTGAACAGGCTTCAGATACTTTAGGCAATATTGCACTAGTGCAAAGCTTTGCTCGCATCGAGCACGAGGTCAGCGCACTCAAAAATATCAGTCAGCGCGTCTTGGGCGCTCAGATGCCGGTACTGTCTTGGTGGGCGCTCGTGAACGTGCTCACGCGTTCTGCAACCACCTTAAGCATTTTGTGTATTGTCGCGTTGGGCGCCTGGTTATTTACTAAAGGCCAGACGACTGTCGGCGCAATCGTCACTTTCATCTCTTTTTCAGGGATGGTGATTATGCGACTTGAGCAGATTGTCGGATTTGTGCATCGTCTGGCGATGGAAGCCCCCCGTCTGCAAGAATTTTTTCATGTGCTGGATACCGAGCCATCGATACATGATTCGCCGAACGCGATCGACCCGGGGCGCGCTCAGGGCGCCATTGCCTTTGAAAACGTCACCTTCGCATACGATCAAAAAAATCCGGCCGTCAAAGGTCTAAGCTTTAATCTGAAACCCGGTACAACGATCGCCTTAGTTGGCGCCTCGGGTGCGGGTAAATCAACCGCCTTGAGTCTGCTGTATCGTGCCTTTGACCCACAGTCTGGTCGCATTACGGTGGATGGTCATGACATTCGTGACTTACAGCTGGCCGCGCTACGCAGCAATATTGGCGTGGTGTTTCAAGAGGCGCTGCTATTCAACCGTTCAATCGCAGACAATCTAAAGGTTGGCTTACCCGAGGCAACCGACGCTCAGTTACGTCAGGCTTGTGCAAGCGCGCAAGCGCTTGATTTCATCGAACAACATCCGCAAGGTTTCGAAACCAAAATCGGCGAGCGTGGGCGCGCACTGTCAGGCGGTGAACGCCAGCGCTTATCGATTGCACGGGTTTTATTAAAAAATCCGCCAATCTTGATTTTGGATGAGGCGACCAGCGCTTTGGATAGCGCCACAGAAACAAAGCTTTTACAAGCGTTGGATGCTGTCACCAAAGACCGCAGCACGCTCGTGATCGCGCATCGACTGGCGACTATCCGTAAAGCAGACAAGATTTTAGTGATGGACCACGGCTCAATCATTGAGGCCGGTTCTTTTGACGAACTGTACGCCCAGGGTGGTCGTTTTACTCAACTGGTCAAAGAGCAATTTTCAGATGCTTCAGGAAATTTTATTTCATGAGCCTCATCACTACGTCGGTTGCAGCAGACTTGAATACGATGACTCCCGAGTCGCTTGCTGCAGACTTGAACACTGTGACTGCCGAGTCGCTTGCTGCGGCGTTGAACAATGATTTTTTCGCATACAACTGCGAGACCTGACAGAGAGAAAGATGACTGGTTTTTCAGCTCAATGGCTTGCCTTACGCGAACCTGCAGATCATCGGGCGCGAGATCGCGCTTTGCAAAATAAAGTGTGCGAGCAACTCGCGAATGTGGCGCGCACTGAACAGCGCGCCGTTCGTTTGATCGATCTTGGCTGTGGCTCGGGTTCAAACCTGCGCGCATTGGCCACGGCACTACCGGCGCAACAACACTGGACCCTGGTCGACTACGATCCCTTGCTACTGGCAGCGGCGCGTACCGCACTGATTGCCTGGGCAGATCAGGTGATCAGTGACAAGACCGCACTGACTATTTGTAAAAGCGGTAAAACGATTGACATCGAGTTTGCTCAAGTCGACCTTGCGCGCGACATCGAGCGCGTGCTGGCCTGGCCTGCTGATGTCATCACTGCCGCGGCATTTTTTGATCTCGTCGCTGAGACCTGGTTGGTGCGCTTTTGTCAGGCACTGCGCACAACGCTTTATACAGTATTGACCTACGATGGCTCTGAGCAATGGCTACCATCGCATCCCGCGGACGCCGCAATGTTGAAGACATTTCATGCCCATCAAAAAACTGACAAGGGTTTTGGCGTAGCTGCGGGCCCAGACGCCACCAGCATTATGCAGCGAGAGTTAACAGCGCGTGGATTTCAAGTGACGCTCGCGTCTAGCCCCTGGCAAAGCGACCAAACCGAAGCTGAGTTCATACACGCCTTAGCAACAGGTAGTGCCGCGGCGGTGCGTGAAACTGGCTTGCTCAAAGAACAAGACGTCGAGCAATGGCTAGCTGCGCGCATCAGTGCGCAGCACTGTACGGTTGGTCACTGGGATATCCTAGCGACCCCTAGGTGATTACCCAACCGTATTTTTTAAGGTACCTACGCGCTCGATGATCACCTCGACCGTATCACCTGACTTTAAAAATCTTGGTGGCTTGCGGCTGAAACCGACACCCTCTGGCGTACCCGTTGCGATGACATCACCGGCGCGAAGTTCTGTCACACTTGACATGTACTCAATCAGTTTTGCAACCGAAAAAATCATCGTTGAAAACGATGCATGCTGCATCGACTCACCCGACACTAAGGTCGTGAGTGAGAGTGCCTCGATTGGGCCGACCTCATCTGGGGTCACCAAGGCGGGGCCAATTGAGCTTGAGCGAAAAAAGTTTTTACCCTGATCGAGCGAGCGTTGAAACTGGTAGTCGCGCACTGAACCGTCCATAAAGCACGTGTAGCCAGCAACATAACTCAGGGCGTCGGCAGCGGCGACATTGCGTGCTGTCTTGCTTAACACGACAGCCAACTCGCCCTCAAAATCATACTCAGGCGACAAGGTTGGCTTTTCAAATACCTCGCCATGCGCCACGATTGCGGCAGAGATCTTCACAAACGTGCGTGGAAACTCAGGAAGCTTATGGCCAGCTTCTGCAGCATGCGCGGCGTAATTTAACCCAATACAGTGCATGGTCACGGGTTCAACAAACAGTGGCAAGTACTGCAGGCTAGCTTCGCTGCGGTCGGCCCGAGTGGCCGACGCAACCACCGCACGCGCCACCTCAAAGCCATTTTTTTGAATCAACTGCAGCAGGCTTGAGTATTCTTTGCCAATTTTGGTAGAAAGATCGATCACATCGCCATTGGATTGAATGACACCATACTGCGCTTGACCATCGACGAGATAACTAGCTAGCTTCATTGAAAAATTCTCCGAACTCAAGATCGTGCTGTTAGGGGATTGAGCAAAAGCTTAGCGTAAATATTGCGGCTCTGCTTAACAGGGTAACTTTGCTTCGAGAGCTTGTTTTCCTGAACAGAGCGGTTTGCTTGAAAGGGTTGGCGCGGTTTGATCCGTTTACGCCGCCTTTTCAATAGGATGCCACTCTCGTCGAAACGCTTCACGGTAACTAAAGCGGTCTGCCGGATGCACACTTACCGCCAATTCAACTAAATCGTCGCGCTCATCAACATAGCGCCTAGCCACCCACAGCCCAGCACTTCGGGCTGGCGCATCGAGCCGCTTTGCAAGCGTGGCTGGCAAGAGCATCGCACGAAGCTCTTGCTGTACGGCTTTGATACGACAATCAAATTGTTGTTCAATCAATTGGTATAGCGGTTGCGTCATGCGCCCACTCACCTTCGCGAGCGAGCGAAAGCGTGGAGCAACATACACATCGGTCAAACAAATTGGTAAAGCTTGGTCTTCTATATAACGCAAGCCCTGAATATGTAGCCACGTTTCACCTTCTGTCGCCCCTAAAAGTGTTGCTTGCTCGGTGTTGATCCCTTGCACACTGGTTTTAGCTATCTGCAGTGTGGTCTCGCTTGCGTATTGGCGCAAATCCGTGATTGCGGACATCGTCTGTGTATATTGTCCAGAAGGCGCTTGCGCCACCACACGGCTGCCGACACCGGGTTGACGCACGACTAAACCTTGATGAACCAGTTGCTTGACCGCTTCTCTGACCGTGAAACGCGAGACGCCAAACTGTGCACATAATTCAAACTCAGTCGGCAATAAATCGCCCACGAGATAGCGCTTTGAGTGAATTTCATTTAACAGGGTTTTAGCTAACTGAGCATAGCGTGGCCCCGAGCTAAATCCTTCAAAATGATATTGACTCATATGACCGCGTGCTCACGCAAAAAGGCGATTTGTTGCTCTGAGAAACCCGCCTGTGTCAGCAAGGCAGTGGTGTCTGCTCCCATTGCCGGCGCAGCGCGTAAAGGTGCCGAATCGCCACTGCAGCGAAGCGGCGAGGCCACACCCAAAATCTCTTTACCTTCAGGCGTACGTGTTGTGACCACGCCTTGGCGAGAATGGACAAAAGGATTATCTAACGCCTGCGCGACGTCATATACCGGTGACGCTGGCACTTTACCCGCAAACTTTTTCATCCAGTTTGCTGTTGTATCTTTGACCATGACGCTATCAATATCAGCGTTGAATTGCTCGCGATTCTCTAGTCGATTTTTATAAGAACTGTACTCGACACGCGTTGCCCACTCAGGCTTACCGAGTTCGGTGGCCAAGATTGGCCAGAACTTTTCTTTATTACACATAATAAAGATCCACCCGTCTTGGGTTGGGTAGAGTTGACTAGGGACCAGCGAAGGATGCCCAGAACGGGGCGCTCTGCCTGTCGTGTGCGAACCATTTAAATACCAGGTCGCCAAGTAGGCTAAGTTATGCATCGCAACATCGAACAAGCTGCAATCGACATCACGACCTACCCCTGTTTGTCGTGCACCCAGTACGGCCGAGACTAAACCGAGTGCGGCGGTAGTGCCTGTCATCAGATCAATCATCGACAGGCCAAATCGTGAAGGCGGTCCGTCGGGCTCACCGGTTAAAGACAAATAGCCTGCCTCAGCTTGCATCAGATAGTCGTAGCCGGGCCAATTCGCGCGCTCACCGTCACGGCCATAGGCAGATAGATGCACACACACAATATCTTTGCGAATATGTTTGAGGGCGTCATATGTAAGACCCAACTTGGCAGGCAGATCGCCACGCAAGTTGTTGAATACTGCGTCGGCATGCTCAAGCAATTTATGTAAGACATCGCGACCCGCCTCTTGTTTAAGATCGAGCCTAACGCTTTTTTTATTACGATTAAACGCCTGATAGAAGTGGCTGTCGCCAGGGCCAAAATAATGAGGGCCGACTGCACGACCCACATCACCGCCATCGTGCGGGTTTTCAATCTTAATCACCTCTGCGCCTAAATCGGCGAGGTGCTGCGTTGAAAAAGGCCCCGCACCGTATTGCTCGATGGCAAGGATGCGCATTCCTTGTAAAGGCAAACTCATATCGGGTTCCTGGCGATCAATTGTTTCGCAATAATGATGCGCTGCATCTCGTTGGTACCTTCGCCAATAGTCAACAGCGGCGCATCGCGATAAAACCGCTCGACCAGATATTCTTTTGAATAACCATAGCCACCATGAATGCGCATCGCCTCCATGCTGTTCTCTAAGGCCGATTCAGTCGCAAATAGCTTTGCCATGCCTGCCTCCATGTCGCAACGCTCGCCACGATCGTAAGCCTCGGCCGCGCGCATGGTTAACAAGCGAGACGCTTCGGTTCGCGTGGCCATGTCACCTAGCTTTAGCTGAATCGCCTGATGCTCGCAAATCTGCTTGCCAAACGTCTTACGCTGCTGCGAATATTTAACCGCCTCGTTTTGCGCCGCCTGAGCGACACCTACACCACGCGCCGCAACGTTAATCCGACCCAGCTCAAGCCCGTTCAGAATCATCTGCAAGCCCTTGCCCTCTTTTTCGCCAATCAACTGATTTGCAGGGACTCGGCACTGATCAAAAACCAGCTCGGCCGAGTCAATCCCTTTGTAGCCAAGTTTTTCAAGCTTTCGGCTCGCTCTAAAGGCATCACTTTTTTCAACCAGAAATAAACTCATCCCTTTGTGACGCGGACTTGTATTCAAATCTGTTTTCACCAAGACGGCAAAACAATTGCCGTAAATGCCATTTGAGATCCACATCTTGTTGCCATTGATGATGTAGTCGTCGCCGTCACGCACCGCCGTTGTGCGAATCGCCTGCAAGTCAGTGCCACAATCGGGCTCAGTCAACGCAATGCCACCTCGCAGTTCACCGGTTGCAAAACGGGGTAAAAACGCTTGCTTTTGTGCGGCCGTACCGTTGCGCTGCAGGGCAGCAGCCATAATCACATGCGAATTAATAATGCCAGACACCGACATCCAAACCACTGAAATATGTTCGATGATCTTTGCGTAGGTCACCGTTGACAAACCTAGTCCACCATACTCAGGCGCAATCAGGCAGCCAAACAGACCCATCTCTTTCATTTTTTCGACAATCTCGGCGGGATACTCATCATCATGCTCGAGTTGCCAAGCAAACGGCTTGACTTCTTTCTCTAAAAAACGATCAACCATATCTAGAATAAGTTGCTCTTGGCCTGCGTCTTGGGTGCTCATTTATTTATCTCCAGTACTGCGCTAAAAATAACGATCTATCTATATCAATTGAGTCTGGACAACCTCGGGCGCATCAGCTAGACAACATCTTCTCTTCGAGGCATCAGCTGACCATCATCTTTTCATCGGTCGCCCTGCGGTCAAACGTTCATATGCTAGTCACTCGACACGACCGAGGCATTGCGCCAAGTCACGCGCCGAGACTTTGTCAAGATTCAACACCTGCTTTTCTATTTCAAGACTGCGCGCGGTTGAAACTTGTCTGGCGGCGTTATCGCGATACTTTGTCACGATGTCTTGCTCAGTGAGCGGACGGTCAACCGAGCCTCGATTCATCGCTTCACGCTCACGAATCACTCGTCCGTCTTTCAACTCAACGATCACCTCGCCATCAAAGTATTTTGGAAATTGACTATTCGGATCAACCGAATAATCGGTGATTGCGGCAAGCGCCAATACGTGTGGATCTGAGAGCGCAGGCTCATCAATATCATCCAATGTCAGGCGCCCTTTTAACAGCGCCGTGCCCACAAGATAAGGAATGCTGAACTGTGCCTCGTACGAGTTAGCGGGCTTACGTTTGGCCTCTTCGGGCTCACAAACGGTTTTGACAGTTTCGGCGGGCACAAGCACCTTGATCCGCTTGATCTGCTCGGCGCGAATGCCTTGTTCATAAATACGCGTTGCAGCGTCGACAGCCGCATGCGTGAAATGGCAAGCGGGCAAGGGTTTGACAGAGACCCGGTCAAGTTCCCAGACTCGTCCAAGATCCTGAGTTGCCAAATTCAAGTCATAGTCATCACGTCCAACCAAGTGGCTTGCATAGAGACCAAACCGACCCTCATAGGCTAAACGGGTTCCTGTGTAGCCATGGCGTCCAAGCGTGGCGGCCGTAACCCCGGCATAGCCCGCCCAACCTGGATGCATGCGTTTATTCCATGCGCCATCATTTAAAAATTCTAAACTACCCGAGGCAACCGACAACGCAAGGCCCTGCGCGTCGACGTACTGCCTCTCGTTAAGCCCCAACAACCAACCCGATGCCATGGTGCAGCCAAAGGTGCCGATGAGGCCAGTTGGATGAAAACCGATTTGATGAAACCCGCCTTTGGCCACGGATCCCAATCTTGTGGCAATCTCAACACCCAGCACAAACGCAGTCAATAAATCGTCACCGCTTTTATTGTGGTGAGCGGCCATTGCCAGAGCCGTTGGTAAGGTTGAAGTGGTGGCATGAATCACGCCTTGCGCATGTGTATCGTCGTAATCCAGCCCATGAATCAAGATGCCGTTCATGAGAATTGAGTTTCGAAGGTCAAACCGTTTGTCAGAGCCCAAGACAACCGAACGACCGCCAGAATTCAATTCACTGATCGCTGCCATGGCACGCTTTGAAAAGTCGTAGCCGTGCGACGCCACTGCGATTCCAAAAGCATCTAGCATCAAAAGCTTAGCGCGTTCGCGCACCGCAGGCGGAATATCACTCGCTTTAAAATTAACTGCAAAGTTTGCAAGTTGCTCTGAAATGGCTTGGCCAGGAGCGGGAGAGGTTTGTTGTTGTGTCATTGTCTTGATCTCGTGTTAGTCACGCTTGTTGTGTCAGTATTTTGGCTTAAGATTCGTCAAACTTATTGGGTCAGTATTTTGGCTTAGGATTCGTCAATCTTGTTGACGCAATATCTTGGCTTGGGATTCGTCAAACTTGTTGACACAATCTCTTGGCTTAGGATTCGTCAAACTTATTGGGTCAGTATCGCAAATCGGATTAGTCAACTTTCGCACCAGAGAGCTTCACTGCAATCGCCCAGCGCTTGAGTTCTTCTTCAATGAAGCTGCGAAATTCACTGGGTGAGTTGCCAACCGGCACAGCACCTAAAGCCCCTAGCTTGGCAGCAAAGTCTTTTTCACGTAGCGCACTCATCGAAATCTTTGACAGTGTTTGGATAACAGACTCGGGGGTCTTGGCTGGCGCAACCAAACCGATCCAGGCAACCGCTTGAAATCCTGGATAGCCCGACTCGGCTACGGTAGGAATATCGGGCGTTGCAGCCGCGCGCTGGGCACTTGAAACTGCGATTGCGCGCAGGCGCCCCGATTGAATATGGGGGATCGCGCCAGGGCCCGTTTCAAACATCGCCGAAATGCGCCCAGCCATCAGATCAGTCAACGCGGCAGGGCCACCTTTGTAGGGCACGTGCGTCATGTCGATATCAGACGCCTGTTTAAATAGCTCCATGATCAGATGGTTTGTCACGCCACTGCCGCCCGAGCCATAATTGATTTGGCCCGGACTTTTCTTAGCGAGGGCAACCAAGTCTTTTATAGTTTTAATCGGCAGATCAACATTCACCACAAGATACTGCGGCACAATTGCGATCAAACTAATGGGCGCAAAATCGCGCAACACGTCATAAGGTAGATCTTTGTACAACGCGGGGTTCACCGCAAGTGTTGCGCTCGACCCCATCATCAACGTCAAGCCGTCAGGAACCGCTGCCGCAACGATTCGACTGCCTAAGATTCCAGAGGCACCCGCACGGTTATCAACAATAAAACTGGAGCCCGGAATATTGTCTGCAAATTTTTGCGCCATATAACGCGCCACCACATCAGTCGCCTGCCCGGGCGGAAAGCCAACAATCATTTTTACCGGATTTTCTGGATACTGCGCGTGACTAACTGAGGCGATCGAAGTCAAAAGTATCGCGCCAATGGCCAAAGCAGCTCGTTTCAAAGTTTTCATGTTTGTCTCATTATTTTTAATTGAAAATCGAGACATTAAGTCGCTAGGTCTCGTCATTTTTTGAAACACTATCCGTTATACGGCTACTTTTAATCCCCAACACCATGACCACGCTTAGACACCAAGGCAGAACGAATGAAGTTCATGATCTCAACTCCGTTCTGATTAAACGCCCGTGTTTTGACAGTCACAATACCTTGCGTCGGGCGGCTCTTAGATTCGCGAATTTCAAGCACTTCAGATTCGGCGTAGAGCGTATCGCCGGCAAAGACCGGCGCTGTCAGGTTGATTTCTTTCCAACCAAGATTTGCAACCGCCTTGGCGCTGATATCGTTAACGGTCATCCCCAAGACAACCGCAAGGGTGAGCCCACTGCTCACAAGCAATTTTCCAAATTCGCTTTTTTCAGCAAAGGCCGCATCGCAATGCATCGGATGAAAATTCATCGTGAGCAGCGAAAAATGGATATTGTCGGCATCGGTCAAGGTGCGACCAGGCCGGTGCTCGTACACTGCGCCTAACTCAAAATCCTCGAGATAGCGGCCATAGCTTGTTTGATAGCGCTTGTGACCGACTGTCTTAATCTCCATGACTTGCCTCTTTGTACGGTTTATTTGTTTGTCCGGACAAAGTGTCGCTTAAGTTGCGGGGGACTGTCAACTCGATTCTGAACCCCTGCACGCTGCGACAGTCTAAGCGGCAGCCCCTTGTCTGAGCTTTTGATGCCGTAACCATTGTGTCACTAAAACTAACCCAAAGCCTACGAACCCAATGACATCGGTCAACCCAGAGGGGTAAGCCAACGCCACCCCCGCAACAACCATCACGGCGCGTTCAATGACGTTGGTCTTTTCGATGAACCAACCCTGTAAACCACCGGCCAAACAGATCACGCCAACGACGGCGGTTACGCTTGTCCAAGCGATTTGCATCCAGTCTGCTTGCAGCAAACCTTTCATTGAACCCATCAATAACAGCCCAGTCCCAGTTTGATCCAGCGTAAACATGAAAGGCACCAGAATAGCTGGAGCGACGTATTTCCAAGTTTGCAGCGTTGTCTTATAAGGGTCACCTTTGCAAATCGCAGCGGCGGCAAAGGGGGATAACGCTGTCGGTGGCGATACCTCAGACAGCACCGCGTAGTAAAAGATGAACATATGCGCGGCAAAGGCAGGCACGCCTAAATTAATCAGTGCGGGGGCTGCAATCACCGCGCAGATGATGTAAGAGGCCGTGACTGGGACAGCCAAGCCCACCACCCACACCACAAGCGCAGTGAAAATGGTGGTTAACAGCAACGAACCGCCTGCATACTCAATCACAATTGAACTGAACTTCAAACCAAGACCAGTGAGCGTCACGGTGCCAACAATCAAACCCGCTCCTGCGCAGGTGACAGCGATCGCCAACACGCCTGTGGTGCCAGAGGCCAGGGCTTTGGTGAGATTGGAGCGATACAGACCAGAGACAAAGGGCTCTTTACCCGTCAGCCAGTCCCACGACAGGATCGCAGTGTCGCGGCGCAACATGCTGCTAGCAGCGGAGACGACCGTCGCCCAAAACACTGACATCACGGGTGAAAAGCCATACAGCATGAACACCACGATCGAAATTAAAGAAAAGAAATGAAACCAGTATTTCTTTGTGAGCGACCACGCACCTTCGGCAGATTCGAAATGGATATTTTTCATGCCGTATTTACGGACATCAATCTCAACCATCACAAACAAGCCGAGGTAAAACAAGATGGTGGGAATACACGCCATCAACAGCACATCGAGGTAAGAGATCTTTAAAAAATCGGCGATTAAGAAGGCCGCAGCGCCTAGTACGGGCGGCGAAATAATCGCGCCTAAACCACCCGCAGCTAGCAAACCACCGGCAGCATTACGCTCATAGCCAACCTTTTCGAGCATTGGGGCCGCGACCGAACCAACGGTGACTGTGGTGGCTACACCTGACCCCGAAGGGCCGCCCAATAAAAAGGATGACAGCACAATCGTACGGCCCACGCCAGACGACTTACCGCCCATCGCTGCAAACGAAAAATCAATAAAGAATTTACCCGCGCCGGTGAACTGTAAAAATGCACCAAAAATCGTGAACAAAATAATCAAGGTTGCTGAAACATCGACAGCGGTACCGAAGATACCCTCAAGCGTCATATACATGTAACCAACTAAGCGATCAATCTCGTAGCCCTTATGCGTCCAGGGTGCTGGCAGATAATTTCCCAATAGGGCATAGAGTAAAAAGCAGGCTGTGACGATCACAAGAATCATGCCATTGGTACGCCTAACAGCTTCTAAAATCATCAAAATGAAAACAACCCCCACCATGACATCGAGTTGATTAGGGGCCGTGTTACGGTCGGCGAAGTCATCGCCTCCGGTCAAAATGTAGTAAACAATATAGAGTGCAGCCAATGCAAAAACGATGTCCCACCACATCAATCTATTTTTAAACCGCGCTGTCAGCGGAAAACTCAAATACACTAAAAATAAAACAAGCCCCACGTGAATGGTGCGCAACTCTTGTGTCGGCACGATCGAATAAGCGGCATACAGATGAAACAGAGACAAGCCGACAGCCACAAGGGTGATAAACACCGCGAGCCAGCCACGGTAATTGTTTGAATCACCCTCCTCTTGCTTAATAAATGCATCGAGTTGCTCTTGCGTCGCTGCATCGATAGAGGATTGGCTCATAGGTATATCCAAAGTCATCAAACTGGTCGTGGGAAACAATCAAACATAGGCGATCGCTTTTATCCGTAAGCGATCAGACGCTCAGTCGATTTTGATACCTTGCTCTGTCAAGTATTTAATCGCACCCGGATGAAAAGGAATTGGGGTGGCCGCTTGCTTCTGGTCTTTCAGCGCAAGCGTGGCGTACTCTTGATGAGTACGCACCAGTTCAGCTTTATGGTCAAACATAGCCTTCACGATTTTATAGGCCTCGTCGTCGCTCATTTTTGAGCTAGAAATCAAAATATTCGATACCGAGGCCATTTGATTATCTTTCGCCATGCCGCTGTAAGTGGCCATCGGGATCACATCTTTAAAATATAAATCGCCATACTTTTTATTCATCGCGGCGACTTCAGTCGCGTGATCGATCATGACGATTTTCATTCCTGGGCTATTAGCCAAGTCAGTCACGGCTGCCGTCGGTAAGCCTCCGACCCAAAAAAATGCATCAATCTTGCGGTCTTTAATCGCATTGACTGATTCAGCAACACTCAGACGCTCGCGCTTAAGGTCTTTATCTTTGTTTAGGCCAGCTGCCTCGATCAAACGAAACGCCATCACTTCGGTTGCGCTACCTGGCGAACCGGTACTGACCCGTTTGCCTTTCAAGTCAGCCATTGTCTTGATGTTGGTCGACTCAACCGTCACCACATGCATACGGTTGGGATACAAAACCAATAAGGTACTCAGGCCGACTTTTTTACCGACAAACTTACCCTCGCCTACCAAAGCATCTTTGGCTGCATCAGACATTGAAAACGCGATGTAAGGCTTGCCTGAACCAATCAAATTCAAGTTATCAACTGAGCCACCGGTGACCTCTGCCGTTGCCGACATACCAGCAACCTGCTTTGACAGCACCGCGGCTAGACCGCCACCCATTGGGTAATACACGCCGCCAGTACCGCCTGTAGCAATCGAGAGATTTTGTGCCTGAACGGTACCGCAAGCCAACGCAAAGAAGAGCGCTAGAGTTTTGATGAGTTTCATTTTAAGTCTCCGGAACATAACAATGAATGACCCTGCAGGCACAAAGGCTTGCAGCAATCACAACAATACGCAGCCAAGCTTACTCTTTATAGCTGGGATCAGCCTTATCCAGTTGACGCAGCATCGCCGGCCATTCAAGCACACCGTAACGGCGTGTCACACTTGGATTCCATTGCGCGTTGGCTTTTGCCACCACATCTGCAGGCGGGATAATCAACTCGGCGTTACAGGCCATGGCGTCGACCTGAACCTTACACGCGAGTTCAAGTCGATAGATACTATTAAACGCCTCAGGAATAGAAGGCCCCAACGCTAACAACCCATGGTTGTGCAAAATCATCACCTCAGCATCGCCTAAATCACGCTGCAAACTCTTTTGCTCTGACAAATCAACCGAGATCCCCTCAAAGTGGTGATAAGCGACGTTAGCAAAACGTGTTGCCGTTTGCGTCAACGGCAACAACCCGCACTTGAGCGTCGAGACCGTCATGCCAGCACGCGTGTGGGTGTGGATGATACAAGCCGCATCGGGGCGAGCAGAATGTATGGCGCTGTGGATCACAAAGCCTGTACGGTTGATGCCGTAGTCTTCATTTGGACGATCAACAATATTGCCGTCGATATCAATTTTGATCAGGCTTGAGGCTGTGATTTCTGTGTACAGCAACCCGTACGGGTTGATCAGATAGTGATTAGGCTCGCCGGGCACCATCGCTGAAATATGATTCGCGATCATATCGGTCATGCCGTAGAGTGCCACGAGCCGATAACAGGCGGCAAGTTCGACACGCGTTTGCCACTCTTGCGCGCTCACCCGAGCTTTCAATGGACCTGGGGGGATTTTGGCTGCACTGCTCATCATGATTGGTGAAACGGCATTCATATAGATCTCCTGATTTTTTATTGAATGTTATTTTGCAGTAAAGGGTTTGCCTGATTCAGATCGTGCTGTGTCGAGGGCGCCGCACATCGCCAGACGCTCTTGAAGCCCGTTTTCATTTATTTTTTCCAAGCCCGCATACGGTCGACCATCTCAGGCGCAGCGCCTAAATAATTTGCGGGATCGCACAGGCGATCGATCGTGGCACGATCAAGCTTGCCTGCAATTTTTTCGTCGATGTACAACACTTCAGCAAGCTTGAGACCTTTGGTCGCAGCTACCCGACAGGCGTCGTACACCACGTCATGGGCAGTTTGACGCCCGATAAAGGGAGCCAATCCCATCATCACCGCCTCGGCCACGATCAAACCACCAGAGAGATCCAAGTTCTTGAGCATACGGGCCGTATCAACCTCTAAGCCACTGAGCATAAATTTCGCTTGATGTAAGGCCCCGGCGGTCAAAATAAATGACTCAGGGATTGCCGCCCACTCAATGTGCCACGGGCCTGTTGCACGTTCAAAGTCTTGCACCATGGCATCAAGTGCCAAGCCGGCATGCTGGCGAACCGCCTTTGAAGCGCTCAACATCAGTTCGCATGAAATCGGGTTGCGCTTTTGCGGCATGGTGCTTGACGCCCCACGCCCTTTCACGAAAGGCTCGAACGCCTCGCCCAGTTCATTGGTCATCATCAACATAATGTCTAGAGCGATTTTGCCTAAAGACCCGGTCACTAACGCCAGAAACTGAATCGTCTCGGTCAAACCATCGCGGGCAACATGCCAAGTTACGGGGGCCGCTTCGAGTTTGAGTTCGGTCATCAGCGCTGCGTGTACCGCCAACCCTTGCGAACCTAACGACGCGAGCGTACCCGCGGCCCCGCCAAACTGCCCAATTAATACGCGAGGCTTAAGCTGAAGCAAACGTTCACGATGCCGCCTGACCATCAATAACCACACTGCCACTTTATAACCAAAGGTAATCGGCAAGGCGTGTTGCAGATGCGTGCGCCCAGCCATCGGCGCATCACGGTACTGCGCCGCCAACGCGTCGAGGATTTGATCAAGTTCGTTTAAATCGGTTTCAATAATTTCTAGCCCGGCCCGCACTTGCAGCACAGTCGCCGTATCCATAATGTCTTGGGTGGTAGCACCCCAATGCAGGTACTCGCCTTCGGGCCCGCACATCTTTGATAACTGGTGCACCAATGGCAAAATCGGATACCCAACGATTTCGGTTTCGCGTTTGAGTTCAACCATGTCAAGCTTGGTCGAATCAGCCTTTTGCGCGATCACGGCGGCAGCCTCTGCCGGGATCACCCCAAGCTTGCCTTGGACGTTTGCCAAGGCAACTTCAGTTTCGGTGTAGCGATACACGGTGGCGGCATCGTCAAATACCGCCCTCATCGCCGCTGTACCAAACATATCTTTAAAAATTGAAGATTCAAGCATCGAGATTGGCATAGGGGTGATATTCTAAAAAGAGATGACATATAGTAGGAGGGTGCATTTGCCTCGTCAACGTCGCCGCTCAGCCACTTGTGTTGAGCAACACGGCGTTTACCCTAGTTTGCAGGTCGCCAATTAAGCAAAAGTCGGCAAACAACTGAGCCAAATGCTATAAAGAACGATTAGCACGCCGCTTGCTTCGCAATGATTCCTGCTTGCTTGACCCTGTCCCCTGCTTGCTTGACTCTGTCCCCTGCTTGCTTGACCCTGTCCCCTGCTTGCTTGACCCTGTCTCCTACTTGCTTGACTCTGTCCCCTGCTTGTTTGACCCTGTCCCCTGCTTGTTTGACCTTGACCCCGTTAGCCTAAAAGACTCGACTGCCATGAATATTCGCTTTGCACACAAATTATTGTTATCTGCCACTTTAAGCGCCGCAGCATTATTTCAAAGTTCTTCGGCGTTGGCGCAAGATTACCCCTCACGCAACATCACGATGGTGATGCCCTATGCTGCAGGTGGCCCAGGCGACATCATTACTCGGCTCTTCGCTTCTGCCATGCAAAAGCAATTAGGCCAAACCATTGTGGTCGACAACCCCGCGGGCGCGGGCGGCAGTATTGGTACGGCAAAGGTGGCACGGTCGGCACCAGATGGCTACACCTTGCTCATGATTCATATCAGCCACGCCACCAACGTGTTAATGATTAAAAACTTGCCCTACAGCCCGATTGATGATTTTGAACCAATTGGTCTGGCGACGGTAGGACCCATGGTGGTCACAGGTCGTAAAGACCTACCAACGAAAGATGCCAAAGAATTTATCGCTTACATCAAAGACAACGCCTCCAAGATCAGCATGGGTCATGCAGGGATTGGTTCTGCCTCGCACCTTTGCAGTCTGATGTTCATGGACGCGTTAGACGTCAAGCTCACGCTCGTGCCCTATAAAGGCGCGGCACCTGCTATTAATGATCTGATGGGTGGGCAGATTGACATCATGTGCGATCAGACCACGAGCACGCTGCCAGCCATTAGTGGCGGTCGCATTAAGGCCTACGCCGTGGCCGGCACGCAACGACTGCCAGGGTTACCAGACTTACCCGCACTCACTGAGGTTGGCGTCAAAGGCTTTGATATCAGCATCTGGTTTGGTCTGTATGCCCCTAAAGGAACACCAAAGCCAATTATTGACAAGCTCTCAGCTGCGTTAGCCGCAGCCGTCGTCGACCCCGACGTGAAAGCAAAACTCGAGAGCATCAGCACAACGGCCGTATCACCCGACCTAGCGGTACCCGCGAAGCTACGCGCTCATTTAAAAAATGAAATCGAGACGCTCGGACCGCTGCTGATTAAATCTGGAATTACACCGAACTGAACATAAGACATCGCAAGGCGCCTCGTTTCAAAGTCGCCCTGCGCTGATGCAGCTAGCTCACAGTGGCATCTTGTTTAACTCAGTGCGCACGGGCAATTGCTTAAGCAAATCTTCTTTTGAAATTCGCTGCTTCACCTCATAACGTCCATTTTCGACACGACTAATGTAGTGATCGAGTATGCCAGCGTGATCCTCTTTACGGATAATCTTATCGCCTTGAGGATGCCCAATTGAGTTTTTCAAACTCATGCCCTCTAAGGCCTGAATCACGCCTTCAACATCTTTTCGTGATTGATAGCCAGAAGCCTCAATTGCTGCCTTTAACGCAAACAAATCCTCCCAAGATTGCCAAGCATGGCTCTTAGCCATGACGAGCTTTCCGTTTTTCTCACGAGCATAAATGTCATCGACATTCATTGCATTAATGAACTCTTGATGAAATGCATCGTCTTTATACTTTGCCACACGAGGGAAATTTTCTAACAGATAAACACCCTCAGCCGCGCCTTGTATCTCACCAGGATCAATTGCCTCCATAGTGCCATTGACCGAATACATCTTTAGTTTTTTATCTAAGCCCATCGATTTAGCCTGAGTAAAAAAGGCAACCGAAAGCGACCCAAAGAAAATAGAGAACAGCACCTCAGTGTCAGCAGGCACCTGCGCCAGATAAGGCACTAAATCTTTTGCGTCAAGCGGAACGGGTATACCTTTCAACCAAGTACCGCCTAAGCGCTCGATCACGGCTTTTGCTTCGGCGTTATGGCTTTGGCCCCAGGCATAATCCGCATAGATCACGGTCCATTTTTTTCCTAAATTTTCAAGCGCCCACGGCACACCAGCTGCTGCCATCGAGTAGGTGTCGCTACCCGTTCTAAAGCTATAGCGCGTTCCTTTCGATCCCGTCGCCTCAGTGGCTTCGCCTTGCGAAAAATAGATGGTTTTAAGTTCTGTCGCAATCGGAATAGAAGCGAGCATCACGCCAGAATGAACAGACCCAACGACAAACTCAGCGTTACCACGTTGAATCAGATTACGCAGCTTTCTTGCTCCAGTCGCGGGGTTGGACTCAGTATCTTCAGTCAGCAGGGTCACCTTACGCTTCGCAATCCCACCCTCTGCATTGATCCGCTCAACGGCTTTTTTTGCACAGACATCGTGCCAATGCCCCCAAGAGGCAAAACCGCCCGTGATCTCGGCATGATGGCCAATCACAAGTGGGCCGCTCGTTTGAGCGTAAAGATCTTTCATGATGGTCATATTGGCCAAGCCCGCCGCCACTCCGCCTTTAAGCGCGAGGCTCAGCAAACTACGACGACCGGAATTAGGCGATTCTTTGTTTGCGAGATCATCCATGCTGTAGTGCTCCTGTCAGGGTTAAGAGGCTAAATTTTGATTTCTAGATGCTCAGAGAGGACTCGGGGGTCAGTCAAAATCGATTGCGTACTGGCATTCATGACAATCTTGCCCTTATCCATGACTAGTATCCGCGTACACAAATCGAGGGCAGTTTTGACATTTTGCTCAACCAATAAGATTCCAATACCTTGCGCGTTAATCTTCTTGATTTCGGCTCGAATTTCAGAAACAAGCTTAGGCATAATCCCTTCAGTTGGCTCATCTAAAATAATCAGCTTGGGTTCCATTAACAAACAACGAGCAATCGATAACATCTGCTGCTCGCCGCCCGATAACGTGCCGCCTGGCTGCTCAAGCCTTTCTCTAAGCCGAGGAAATCTTTCAAATACGTACGCAACTAAGTCATCAGGTGCTTTGCTCTTGACGCCAAGAAATAAATTTTCTTTCACACTCAAGTTTGGAAAAATACCGCGGCCCTGCGGAACGTAACCGATTCCTAAGTGCGGAATTTTATGCGGAGCCAATGCTCTGAGCTCTTGGCCATCAAACGAAATCGATCCTTGCCCCGAGGCTAGTAATCCCATCACCGTTTTGAGCGTCGTCGTTTTACCAACGCCGTTGCGCCCAAGGATACCCACCGCTTCACCCTGCTCAACCTTAAATGAAAGATCCTGCAGAACATTCACTCGCCCATAAGAGGCGTACACACTCTTTAATTCAAGTGCATGTTGCTTATTCATCGGCACGCACCTCGTCGACTCCAAAGTACACGTCTTTGACGCTTTGATTGTCAGCAATTTCGCGCGGAGTCCCGCCAGCAAGTTTTGTACCAAACGCGAGTACAGTAATTTCATCTGCAAGCTTAAAGACGACATCCATGTCGTGCTCGATGATTACCACGTGCGTCTGTTTAGCAAGATTCGCAATCTTCGTCACGACTTTTTCTGTCTCTTGTGGGCTCATGCCGCACACAGGTTCATCGAAAAGGATCATACGAGGGCGCGTAATAATTGCCATTCCGATCTCAAGCAACGCGACATCACCGTAAGACAGCGTGCCGGCTTCTCTGTCGCGAAAGCGTTCAAGCTCAAGTTGCTCAATCACGCTCTCTACCTCTTCTCGCTCGAGACGATAATTTGCAACTTTCTTGAACGGGTTCAAATGCTCACGATGTGCAGACAGCGTAATCCAGAGATTTTCAAAAACTGACATACTGTTAAACACACTTTTCACTTGCAAGGTGCGCTTAATTCCAAGTCTTGAAATTTCGTGTATCGGTAAGTTTGTGATTTCACGATCTTCAAAAAAAATCCTACCTGAATCGGGTCTGATAAAGCCCGAAATCAAATTGAATAGGGTCGTCTTACCCGCACCGTTGGGCCCAATAATTGCATTGATCTTTCCGGACATCAACGACACACTTAAGTCATGGACGGCCTTGACGCCACCAAACGCCTTAGACAACTTGTCAATTTTCAAAAAGGGAATCATGCGCCCCTCTTCTGAACATATTTCTTCCAGAGTCCCACAATTCCTTCAGGAGCAAAAATAACAATACAAATCGCAAAGGCACCCACAATCAATGCGTAGTGCTGCCAATGGCTCGAAACAATCTCTCTGATCAGGATAAAAATTCCAGTCCCAATTGCGGGGCCAAGTAGTGTGCCAATACCGCCCACGATCGCCCAAACGACGCCTTCACCTGAGACGTGATAGAACATATAAGAGGCAGAGGCATAGCGTCCAAACAGCGCAAACAGGGTCCCGGACACACCCGCCAAGAAACCCGCAATCACAAAGGCCGCAAGACGCAGACGATAAACGTGAATGCCAATCAGTGATGCCCTCACATCATTATCGCGAATAGCGATTAACGAGCGACCAAAAGCGCTTGCCATCACAATTCGGATGAGCCAAAAGCATAGGGCAACAACAATCAGCATAAAAAAATACTGTGTTGTTGCATCGGTCAGGCTGAGCTTATAACCCGCCCCAAGCGCGATATCAGGCAGCGAAAAATTAATACCGTCGTCTCCACCTGTCAGCGTCTTAAAGGTTAGCGCCAAGAAGTACATGATCAAAGAAAATACGACCGTAATGATCGCAAAATAATGCCAGGTTAAACGTACTGCCAAAATTCCGGTTAAAAAAGCAATCACGGTGGCACTCAACGGGCCCAAGAAAAATGCGGGCCAAAAAGAGAGATGCAACTCCGTGATTCCTAGCGCGACGCCATACATGCCAAAGCCAAAGTACAACGCCTGACCAAACGAGAGTAAGCCCACATAGCCGAATAAAAAATTAATACTTGCTGCAAAGCATGACCAGATGACTATCTCGGTCAGAATGCTCAGCCAAAAAGGATCCCCAAGCCAGGTAATTAACCAAGGCGCTAACCCCAGCGCGACAAACAGGCCTGCGTAGCCTAAACCGATCCTCATTTCGTCAGCCCCTTAAACAAACCCTGTGGGCGAACCAAAAGGACTGCACTCATCAAAACGAGCGAAAATATTCGGGCAATCGTTGGTGTGGCAAAGCCCGAGATCACGCCCTCTAAGAACGAAAGCAACACCGCAGCAGCTACAGTGCCCGGCAGATTACCCAAGCCGCCGATAATCACCGCCATAAAACAGAAGGGCAAAATATCGACTCCTGTACGAAAATCGACCGTTGTGATTGGCGCTGCAATCACGCCTCCGAGTGCTGCCATCGCAAAGCCGATACCGAACGTAAATAAATACACCTGCTGAGTCGGTATCCCCATCGCGGTCGCCGTGTCGCGGTCATGCCGTACTGCCCTCATCCAAGTGCCGAGTTTCGTTTTTTTAAGAAATATGAAAAATGCAAGAATCGCGATGATTGCAGCCACCGCGGCAAAGATTCGATACCACTCGTATTCAATACCAAACAAACCAAAGGTGCCTTGAATCGGCGACATAATACGTTTTGGTGCTGCACCAAAAGTCATCCTTACAACTTCTTGAATAATCATAGATAGGCCAAACGTGGCCACAATGGAGAGTGCGGCATTGTTTTTGATTCGCTGAATGATCGAATACTGAACCAGCACGCCCAGCGCAAAACCAATTAACGGCGCGATGATCAGCGCAGGCCAAAAGAGCCCAAGCGAGGTGAGTGTCGTGTAGGTGAGTACCGTGCCCACCATAAAAAAATCACCATGGGACAAGTTAATAATGTCCAATAGTCCAAAAATAATAGACAGCCCTAAGGCGATGAGCGCAACGATCAGCCCAAATACGATGCCGTTAATAGCCAGCGCTACTATCGTTTGATTCATGTGATTTTTTCTGTGAGTGCCTGAAATAGTGACCCTCAGTCTAATCGACTACTCTGAAAATGCAAGGCTGTTTTTTGCAAGCATGGTTGCAAAAAATCGACCTAACGAGGCTATTGATTCAAAAATACATCATCAGATTCAAAAATAGACTTGATGAACCGATGAACCTGAGAGACCCGCTCGACCGCCAAGAGGTCACTTTGAGCGCTAATGAAGATCTCGCGCTTCACGCGCACGCTATCTGTCAACACAGGCGTCAATTCAGAGCCCTTGGGAATCGCAAACTTAGGGAATAGACCCAAGCCCACCCCCGAGGAAGCAAACGCGATCTGGGCCACCATGCTGCTAGAGGTGACCTGAGATTGCGGACCTTTAATCACCTCCTCTAGCCAGCGCACCGTGTCCATCTGAATCAGATCATCGATATACGTCACGAACCGGTGCTGCTGCAGATCGGCCACAGACTTGGGCTGCCCGAACTGAGCGAAATACTCAGCGGTGCCATACAGATAAAGCACAAATTCACCCACTTTTTCGCAAACGATACCTTTGCCAGACTGCTTAAAAAAACTCAAAAATAAGTCAGCTTCTCGGTATCCGACCTTGATGTAATTGGATGAAGTCACCAATTCAAGACGTATCCCAGGGTACTCGCTGAAAAATGGCTTAAATTTATTTGCCAGATATAACGAACCAATGCCCTCCATCATCGCGACTCGAACGGTGCCAGCGATCTCTTTTTCTGGCTGAACAATATCGGCCAAGCCCTGTATGCCAAGCTCAACACGCTCGAGTTGTTCAACAATTTCATCAGCAAATTTCGTGTGAATCATGCCGCCTCGGGTGCGCTGAAAGAGCTTATGGCCAAGACACACCTCAAGCTGTGCAATCCGTCGACTTACCGTCGAGTCGTCTAGCTTCAACTTCTTGGCGGCATTGGTAATATTTCCTGAACGGTAGACGTTCAGGAAAATTTTTAGGTCCTCCCAATTCAACTGCCTATGTTTCGAATGCGCGGTCATTAGCGGTCGGCTTTGTAAATTTGCAATACAGGTTGCAAATTTACTCTGATTCATTGCAGCCATTCAAGCTTAGAATTTGACAAACGAAAAAGGGATCAAGATGCAGAACACAGTGACTAAAGTTGCAGTTGCACACGTCGCACCGGTTTTTTTGGACAAAACAGGTACTGTCTCGAAGGCCTTGGGGCTTATCCAAGAAGCTGCCCAAAATGGTGCACAACTCATTGTATTCCCTGAATCCTTTATTCCGGGATTCCCTATTTGGGCAGCGCTTTGGTCGCCCATGCAAAATCACGATTTATTTCAACGCTTCGTCGAAAACAGCTTGTTATGCGATGGGCCCGAAGTCGCAGCCATTGCTGCGCAAGCAAAAAAATTTAATATCTTCGTATCCTTTGGCTTGAGCGAAGCGAGTCACGCCAGCGTGGGGTGTATCTGGAATTCAAATATTTTGATTTCTGATCAAGGTGAAACTCTCATTCACCATCGCAAACTTGTACCGACTTTTTTTGAAAAACTCATCTGGGCACCCGGAGATGGTGCCGGCCTCAAGGTGGCGCGTACCCGCATCGGAAACATTGGGGGTTTGATCTGCGGAGAAAACACCAATCCGCTGGCTCGGTACGCACTGATGACTCAAAAAGAGCAAATTCATATCTCAAGTTGGCCACCTATTTGGCCCACGCGCAACCCAACCGACGGTGGCAATTACAACAATTTGCAAGCCAATCGTATCCGCGCCTCGGCGCACTCGTTTGAGTCGAAATCGTTCGGAGTTGTCTGCGCCGGTTTCATGGACAAACCCATGTTTGAGTTTTTAGTGAAAAGAGATCCTGGCGTTGCAAATGTGCTTGAGAATACACCGGGAGCAGAATCATTCTTTGTCAATCCAACTGGCACACAGTTTGGCGATACTTTACAAACTGAAGAAGGCTTAATCTATGCTGAGCTTGATCTCAGTCAGTGCATTGAACCTAAACAATTTCATGATGTCGTTGGTTACTACAATCGCTTTGACGTCTTCGATTTGAAAGTCAATCGTAAGCGGATTGAACCGATTACTTGGGTAAACCTTGCCGACGATTCATCAAGCTAAAACTGCACCACCGCACGCCCGCGTACACCCGACTGAATCAGCTTATCGCAGTGCGCTTTTAAATCATCAAAGGCGATGGTGTAAGCAATCTTATGAATGTGCCGCGGCCGCAGGTCGCCACCTTTTTGCATGCGCGCCCACACTGCACCGCGGGTAGGAACCGGATGATTACCATTGATACCCACCAGCGAGACTGCACGCAAAATAAATGGGTAAATCGCCGTACTAAACGTTTCGCCTGCCGCATTACCGAAAGCGCACACGACACCACGCTGCTTGGTGGACCGCAAGGCCGCATCCAGCGGCTGACCGCCTACCGCGTCAATCACACCAGCCCATCTCTGCTCTTCTAAAAATTTATCGCCACCCGCAATCTCATCACGGCCAATGACTTCTGTTGCTCCGATGCTTTTTAGATACTCAGACTCAGACTCTTTTTTACCCGTGCTCGCCACAACTTGATACCCTAAGCCTGCCAACATATCAATCGCAAACGAAGAGCTACCACCCGTACCGCCAGTGACCAAAATCGGACCGTGCTCTGGCTTAACGCCGCGCAACAACAACTCATCGACCGCCAACGCTGACGTATAGGCTGCCAAGCCCATCGCCACAGATTCAAAAGGATCGGTGTCTTCAGGAACATGTGCAGCCCAATCACCAGGTACCCGCACATACTCGCTATAAGCACCATCGCGCCGCATACCGAACTCGCGTCCACCTTGCACGGTGACGACATCGCCAAGTTTGAAATGTGGGTTGCTCGATTCGACCACTAAGCCAGCGACTTCTACACCAGGCACCGCTGGCAGATTCGAAAGCACCTTACCGATACCAGTGACTGCTCGCGCATCTTTATAGTTCACTGCAGCGTACTGGGATTGAATCACAATGTCGCCCAGCGCAAGATCAGCAATTGACTGTTCAATCATACGACTGACGCGCTGTCCGCCTTCTTCATATAACTTGATCGACTTGAATTTCATCATTTTCTCGGTGACCTTTCATCACTCACGCATAGCGAGCAGTCAAATTTAACAATGTGTATCGGTCTGCGCAACGCTCAGCACCACCAACTGTCTCGTCCTTTCGTGCGGCAAGCACATCACAACTCAAGCCCGCTGAAGCACCGCGCCACAAGCAAGCAACGCATCGATCTCAGTTTGCGACAGACCAAACTCAATCAGAATCTGACAACTGTGCTCGCCGAGCGCTGGTGGCCCATAGCGTACGCGCGACTGCGCATCGCGATCACCCGCAGCAAAGCCTGGCATCCGCACCAACCCCGCCACCGAACTATGGGTGTCGACAATCACACCGTTGTGTGCGAGTTGAGGTGATTGCATCACCATGTTGTAGTCAGCAATCGGGCCACAAATAATATCAGCCGCCTCAAACAGCTCTTGCCACTCAAACGATGTTTTATGTGCCAGCAATACTGTCAACTCTTTCATTAAGGCATCGCGATTGGCGACACGCTTTGGAATCGTCGCAAAATCAGGGTGCGTCGCCAGCGCAGGCTTTTGTAGTAAGTCACACAGCGCGAGCCAGCGATCATCGTGGTACGCCGCAATCATGATCCAGCCGTCTTTCGTAGGATACGCTTCGTTAGGCGCCGAGTATGGCGCTGCGGTCCCCGTGCGCAAGGGCAGTTCGTCACTCGACAGATAAGAGGCCACGGCCGAACCCTGCAACATCAAGGCGCTGTTGTACAACGAAAAATCAAGATGCTGACCCTGCCCCGTCGCCTCGCGCACACGCAACGCTGCAAGCACAGCCGAGGTCGAGATAAAGCCGGTGACCATATCCACGGCGGGCACCAACACTTTCATCGGTGGTGAGTTCGCATCACCAATATTACTCATCAGGCCAGAGACTGCCTGAACAATGCCATCGACTCCCGCCTTATCGCGCCAAGGTCCCGTCTGACCGTAGGCTGAAACTGACCCAAAAATCAAACCACGGTTGAGCGCCTGCAAGGTCGCGAAGCCCACACCGAGCTTATCCATCACACCCGGTCGAAAGCTTTCAAGCACGATATCGGACTGCGCAGCCATGCGCTTGATCAACGCAACGCCCTCTGGTTTTTTTAAATCAACCGAGAGCGAACGCTTATTGCGATTAAAGCTCATCGATACAACCGACTCACCTTCTTGCCAGGGTGGGCCCAGCTTTCTACCAATATCACCGCCGGGCGATTCAACTTTGATGACCTCGGCACCCATGTCACCAAGCTGCATACCGATCAATGGACCTGCGCCGATCTGCGTGAAATCGAGTACTTTGATACCACTCAAAGCATGATTGATATTCACACCCTCTGCGTTGCTCATCACTGTTTCCTGCTGTATTGATCTGTCAAAGCGGTGACCTTATTTCTCAAGTTTGAAACCCATGGCTTTGATTGTTTTTTGCCAAAACAGTAAGTCACGTTTCAGCATTTCATTCATCTGCTGTGGATTCAAATACGTCACAATAAAACCCTGACCCGTTAACCGATCACGAAGGACAGGGTCAGCCAAGGCACGCGAAAACTCGAGAGAGAGTCTTTCGACAATATCTGCAGGCGTGTTTGCAGGGGCAAGGATCGAATACCACAGCGGCGCATCAAACCCTGGCAACGCCGCCTCGGCGATGGTTGGAACCGACGGCATCGCAGCCGAACGTTCTGGTGTCGTCACGCCAAGGGCTCGCAGTTTACCCGCCTTAACCAGCCCATCCAGTGAGGCCATCGTGCCAATTGCGCTCTGCACTTGCCCACCGACTAAGTCAGCAATCGCGGGGCCAGTCCCTTTATAGGGCACATGCGTAACCTGCACGCCGGCCGAGTAATTAAATAGTTCAAACGCGATGTGCTGAGCGGTACCCGAGCCAGGAGTCCCGTGATTGAATTTTCCAGGGTTCGCTTTAACCAAGGCGATGAATTCTTTCAAGTTCTGCACGGGCACCGAGGGATGCACAACCAACACCATCGGGACTGAAGCAATCTGGGCTACGGTAACAAAATCTTTTTCAATATCAAACGGTACTTTGTTATCCAGCCAAGGGTTGATCGTGATTTGATTGGCTGCGATCAACATCGTGTAACCGTCCGGGGCTGAACGTGCAACAAACTCAGCTCCGATATTACCTCCAGCGCCGCCCTTATTTTCAACAACAACACTCTGTCCTAAACCTTCTGACAAGAGTGGAGCGAGCGCACGCGCCAAAATATCGTTGCCGCCGCCAGGAGGAAAAGGCACGACAAAACGTATCGATCGCTCTGGAAACTTTGTCGTCGTTTGGGCTAGAGACTGCTGCGCTATCACAATGCCAATCAGCGCCATCACAGTCACGCCGAATCGTGCTAACCGAGACCCCAAATCGAAACGCCGTGCGGCTTGCGCTTCAGGTTGAGAGACTACGTTTATATCTTGAGTCATATTCACCCCTTTTTTTGCACGACTGCATCATTAACAGCTGAAATTAAGTCGCACGCGTTGACTTAGGCAGGGTGCCTAAGATAATTCCGGCAATAATCAAAACAGTCGCAATCAACAGAGCCGTCCCTAGCACTTCGCCTAAAAACAAACTCGCGCAGAACAGACCAATCAGCGGCACCCCAAGCAAGCCCATCGATACAGCCGCTGCGGGCAAATCTCGGCTCACAATATTCATTAGCCAGTACGCAACGCCGTTTCCGAATAAGCCGCAAAATCCTACCAAGAGCACCATCTCTAGCGACCACGTAACCTGTGGTATCCCCTCTAAGGCAAAGGCTAATATCACCTGTGTCACACCACCTAACAACATCTGCCAAGGTAATAACGAAAAAAGCGGTGTCACCCATTTATGCGCGCGCCCGTACACGATTGAGATCGCCCACAGCAGCGCGCCTAACAACACAAAGCCATGGCCAATCAAAACATTGCGATCAGTCCAATCCATTGCGCTTGGCTGCAAAATCAGGATCAGCCCAGACATGCCGATGACTAAGCCCAGAATTCGACGTAGCGTGAAGGGCTCGTTCAAAAACAACCAAGCTGCAGGCAACACCCACAGTGGCGTCGTGTAAGCCAACACGATGGATTTTCCGGCTGGCAGGTACTGCAGGCCTACGCTGACCAACACCGAAAACCCAACCATGTGCAGCCAGCCAATACTAAAAATAATGGGTAGGTCGGCTCGCACCGGAATGCGTAATTTTTTTGTAACCAAGCACACCACAAAAAAGATGATGCACATCGGCACTAACCTAAACGCCGTGACCCAAACTGGGGACACAAATTCAAGAGACTTTTTAGCAGCGATCCAGTTCACCCCCCAGATCACCACCAGCAGCGCCAGCAACAGAATGGCACGACGCCGGCGCGTCGCCTCAGACTGCATCAGTATCGTAGCGAAAGCCACCCGCGGCATTTGGCTCGATTCGTCCGATCGTTGGAGCAGGAAAATGAGCCGGGAATATCAGATTGCCACTGCCCGCATGCTTTTCGATTAAGGCTGTTCGCGAGACGCGTGCCAGAGTTTGATCTGCGTCGGCTGTGGTCGACATTTCGGGATAGCGCAACTGAATCTGATGATGAATCACGTCACCTGTTAACACGCCGCGCTGACCTTCAGACTCAAGATTAATCACAATGTTGCCAGGCGTGTGCCCATGACAGGGCTCGATCGACATCCCGCTATCGACTTCATAGTCATCGTCGATTAACACAGCTTGCTTGGCCCGTACGATTGGGTCGATACTGTCTTCAAAGGCCTGGGTGTGCGTATCTTTTTTGCCGCTGCGATAAGTCGCATCGGCCTGATCATATTCAGTTTTTGACATGAGGTACTTTGCATTTGGAAAGGTTGGCTTCCAAACCCCATCGACCAGACGGGTGTTCCAGCCTACGTGATCCCAATGCAGGTGTGTACACATCACATAATCGACCTCTTCAGGCTTAACCTTTGCCCGAGCGAGAGCCCCCATAAAATCATTATTCATTTTATGAAAACCAGGGCGCAACGGGCGCTCTTTGTCGTTACCGCAGCATGAATCCACCAAGATTGTGAAGCGGCCGGTTTTTACAACAAACGAGTGAAAGCTCATTTGAAGCCTGCCCTCGGTCGTCAGTTGACCACCAGGCAACTCACGTAAACAAGTCGTCAACATGTCTTGCGTTAAATCTGGGAAAAAATCGCGCGCAGGTGCATAGGGGCGCTCGACTTCAACCACCCTTTCGACCAGATACCGACCAACTTTAGTAACAGCCATCATTTCGCCCCTTGGTTTTATTTTTAGATAGTGTGAGCGTCACTGTATTGCTTCGATATCTTCTAGTCAAACCGGTCGGTCGGGCTCTGGTTAGCGCCTGACATACCAAGTGAGCAAGGCCACCGCCACGACTGCCACGGTGATCCATACTAAGCGCTGAGTATTAGGAGCGCTAGGCGTTGCACCCTGACTGGCTGCAATGGGCGCTGTGGCTTGAATAGCGTCGCCCTGAGCACTAGCAACGTCGACACCGGCAAATTTATCTTGTAGTGCCTCCTCAAACCGTTTGAAAAAATCTTCGGCTAGAGACTTTGCCACCCCATCAATCAGGCGTTGTCCAAGTTGGGCGATTTTTCCGCCGACCTTTGAATGAACGGTGTACTTCAGCTCACACCCACCCTCGCGAGGTATCAATTCGACCTTTGATTCGCCTTGTCCAAACCCAGCGACGCCACCTTGCGCCTCAAACTGCAGGGCATACGACTCCGGAGCCTGGATATCTGCCAACTTAACCTTGCCATTGAACTTCGCTGAAACGGGGCCGATCTTGACCGCTACGGTCACCGCGTATTCGTTTTCAGTCACGAGCTCAAATTTTTCGCACCCAGGAATACACATCTTTAACATCGCAGGATCGTTGAGCGAATCCCAAGCCTGTTGTTGCGACACTGCTAGCGCGCGGCTACCTTGCATATCCATCATATTCTCTCGAAAAAATAACTACCTTTTTACAAGCTTTGCTAAGTGACGTGCCAAATCTTCTAATTGCGCAAGATTGTGAATCGCTAGCATGCCATCTGCTTTTTTTTGTAATACCGCGGGCCCGCGTGCGCTGGGCTGATATTCGTCAAAGCGCAGCATAGGGTTTAACCATAACAGACTACGACAGTTGCGTTTCAGCCAGTCTAACTCAGCGGCCAGTTGTTCTGAACTACCCGTATCTAAGCCATCACTAATCAGCAAGACAACCGTACGGCGCCCGACCAGTTGACGGTTTTGCGTACGTCGTAACTCAGCAAGCGACCCACCGATCTGCGTGCCACCTGCAAAGTCACTAATCAAACGATTGGCACCCTCTAACATCGCATCGGTGTCAGTCAATCGAAACACGGGATTTAAATTAGTCAAGTGATTGCCAAACGCAAAGACTGAGCGCGCTACCCGCTCGGTGCTTTGATGCAAAAAAGCAAGCATCAATCTTGCATAGCGCTCCATCGAGCCCGACACGTCAATCAATAGCAACACCGGCAACGGCTCACGCCGCCGAGAGAGATAGGGCATGGCGAGTATTTCGCCGTCATAGCGGGCCGACTCGCGTAAGGTTCGCCGCCAATCCAGTCGAGCACCGTGCGAGGCACTTTGCAGACGCCGCGCCTTGAGCTGCGGCCATGGCAGCGCGATCTCGCGCGCAAGTCGCTCAACCAAGCGAAACTCACTTGCGCTTAGACTTTCAAAATCGGCATGTCTTAAACGTTCGCGGTCACTGGCCGACAGCGCGGCATCGAACTGAATTTTTTCTTCTTCTCTAGGCTGAGAGTTGACCGCTGCACGTACCGCCGCCAGCGCCTCTTGCGCTCGGGCAAGACGCTTAGGCTTTGGTGCTGCCTCGGTTGTCTTGGGCAACATCTGCGCCAACAACTGTTGCGTCAACTCTGGGTTACGAAAATAGGCATCGAATAATTGCTCAAATACTGCTTGATCTTGTTGGCGACACACGAGCGTTGCTTGCAAAGCCGCACACAAGTCTGCCTTTGCCTCGATACCCACCAAGAGGGCAGCCTGCAAACCTAGCCCAATGCGTGCGCTATCCATTGGCAGTCCAGCGCGTCTGAGCGTTCGCCCAAAGCCGATGATGTTCTCAGCCATCTTGCCGCTACGCGCGTCACCGAGTTGCATCACCACTCTCTGTACAGTAATCGCGTATTCAGCATGGCGCTAGCTTGAAGGGGCAGAGTCTGGGTCAGGCTGTAGCAGAGCGTCAAGCATCGGTTCAAGCGCTGCAATATCCTCACGCTGTTTAAACAAGATTCCCACAGTGTTCTGCACCACCTCAGGGTCAAGCGCCAGTGTGTTCAGCGCAACGAGCGCGCGGGCCCATTCAACACTTTCAGCAATCCCTGGGCTGCGACTAAAGGCGCTCGCGAAAGGTGCGCTACGCAGGCGTGCAACAAAGGTGGCGACCTGCTGGGAGAGCGCCTCGCCGGCCTGCGGTACTTGTGCCTGCACGATCGAGAGTTCGCGTTCGCGATCTGGATAGTCCAGCCATTGATACAGGCAGCGTCGTTTGACAGCATCGTTTAAATCACGCGTGCGGTTACTGGTCAAAATTGTGACGGGTGCAGACGCAGCCTGAATGGTTCCAAACTCAGGGATGCTGATTTGAAATTCGCCTAGGTACTCAAGCAAAAAGGCTTCGAAGGGGGCATCGGCACGGTCGACTTCATCAATCAGCAATACCGCGCCTGGTGCGGGCGCTTCGAGCGCTTGTAATAACGGTCGCCTGATTAAGTACTTCTCTTGATAAATCTCGTGCTCGAGTTGATCGGAATTCGTGCCTTCAGGCTGCGCGCGCATATGCATCAACTGCGCAGCGTGGTTCCACTCGTAGAGCGCCTCGCGCTGTTCCATGCCGTCGTAGCATTGCAAACGAATCAGTGGGCGGGCCAAGACCTTTGACAGCGCTTTTGCTAATTCAGTTTTACCGACCCCGGGCTCACCTTCAAGCAGCAATGGCTTCTGTAAGCGCAAACTTAAAAAGACAGCGGTCGCTAAGCGCCTGTCTGCCTGATAGCCCACGGCCGCCAGTGCTTCGATCAATGCGTCGATAGAATCAACGCCAAGCGTGCCCGTCATGTTTCTTCCTAAAAACTCAGTACGACGCTTGGGTCGCAAGGGTTCAGATGAGAACCCCGCGGACCCACAGCGATCACCACCCTCTCAGAACTGGGCGATGAAGCCTCAGTCGTAGCAACACGCTGAGGCCACAAGCCCCTAAAGCTCGAGGCGTCTTGAACAAGCCAACGTTTTAGCTCAGCGCGTCTTGAACGGCCTTGCGCGTTTGCACTTTGATTAACTGCGCACGGTATTCGGCCGAAGCGTGAATATCGCTATTGAGTTCAGACGCATCAATTGCCACACCAGCAACAGACTCTGGCGCGAATTGTTTTGCTAACGCGGCTTCAAGTCCTGCATGTCGAAACACGCCGTTGGCCGCGCCCGTGACCGCCACGCGTGGCCCCTGTGCTGTATCAGCCACAAACACACCGACCATCGCAAATCTCGAGGCGCCCTGCTTAAACTTGGCGTAAGACGCGCGTTTGGGGATTGGAAAACTCACTGCAGTAATCAGTTCGCCCTCTTTCAAAGCAGTCGCGTACATGCCCAAAAAGAAATCATCGGCTGCAATCTTGCGCGTGGTCGTGTGAATGGTTGCCCCCAAGGCCATTGCTGCGCTGGGGTAACAAGCGGCAGGATCATTATTTGCGACCGAGCCACCGAGCGTACCCATCGCGCGCACTTGTCGATCGCCAATGCCCCCAGCCAACGCAGCCAGCGCTGGAATATGCTGTTTGACCAAAGCATTTTGCTCAACATCACAGTGCTTGGTCATCGCACCAACCACGAGTTGGTCGCCCTCTTTACGGACCCCGCTTAATTCGCTGATCCGACTCAAATCCACCAATTTCTCAGGCTGCATCAGACGTTGCTTCATTGAGGCAAGCATGGTCTGTCCGCCGGCAAGTGCCTGGCCACCGGCCTGTACTAGCTTAGCTGCCTCAGCTAATGAAGCAGGACGATCGTATGTGAATGCGTACATGTCGAAATCCTCTGTTTATGCTTTCGCTGATTGAATGGCTTGCCACACGCGATGGGGCGTAGCAGGCATATCCAAGTCTTTTACGCCTAACGGTGCCAAGGCGTCTAACACAGCGTTGATCACTGCGGGGGGTGAGCCAATCGCACCGGCTTCACCACACCCTTTTGTACCCAAGGGGTTGTGCGTGCAGGGCGTGCATACATGTCCGATGTTGAACTGCGGAAAATCATCGGCACGCGGCATCGCGTAATCCATAAACGAGCCGGTTAACAGTTGGCCCGTCTCGCGGTCGTAGACGCAATTTTCGATTAAGGCCTGACCGATACCTTGTACCAAGCCACCATGCACTTGCCCCTCGACAATCATCGGATTAATGATGGTGCCAAAGTCGTCAACCGCAGTGAAGCGATCTAAGCGCACAGTGCCTGTCTCGGGATCAATCTCGACCTCAGCGATATAAGTACCAGAGGGAAAAGTGAAGTTAGTCGGGTCATAGAACGCGGTTTCATTCAAGCCGGGCTCAAGAGTTTCGAGAGGATAGTTATGCGGCACGTAAGCCGTTAGGGCTACAGTGCCAAACGGGATTTTTTTGTCAGTCCCGCGCACGGTAAATTCACCATTCGCAAAATCGATATCCGTATCCGAGGCCTCCATCAAATGTGCGGCAATCTTTTTGGCCTTTGCTTCGATCTTATCGAGCGCCTTCATGATTGCAGCGCCCCCGACTGAAATCGAGCGCGAACCATAGGTGCCCATGCCAAAAGGCACGCGACCAGTGTCGCCGTGAACAATATCCACCGCGTCTACCGCGATCCCTAAGCGAGAGGCAACAACCTGTGCAAACGTTGTTTCGTGACCTTGTCCATGGCTATGCGACCCCGTAAACACTGTCACACTACCGGTTGGGTGCACACGCACTTCACCACACTCAAACAAACCTGCACGGGCACCTAAGGCACCCGCAATATTGCTTGGCGCCAAACCACAGGCCTCGATATAGCTCGAGTACCCAATACCACGCAACTTACCCTGTGCCTGGCTTGCCACTTGACGCGCTTTGAAGCCAGCGACATCAGCCAGTTTTTGCGAAGCGTCCATGCAGGCAACATAGTCACCAATGTCGTATTGCAAAGCAACTGGCGTTTGATACGGAAACTGCGTAATGAAATTACGGCGACGGATTTCATCTTGCGGCAGACCGAGTTCGAACGCAGCTCGGCTCACGATGCGTTCAAGTAGATACGTCGCCTCGGGGCGACCGGCACCGCGATACGCATCAACCGGCGCAGTATTGGTAAACCAAGCATCAACCTCTGCGTAGACAAGCGGCGTGGTGTACTGCCCTGCAAGCAAGGTCGCATACAAAATGGTTGGCACACAGGTTGAAAACGTTGACAGATAGGCACCAAGATTGGCGTCTGTATGCACTCGCAAGGCTAAAAATTTGCCGTCTTTATCCAGTGCCAGTTCAGCATGGCTTGAGTGATCGCGGCCGTGCGCGTCAGACAGAAAGGCTTCGCCACGCTCACAGATCCATTTGATATTACGATTAAGTTTTTTAGAGGCCCACGTCAGGCAGACGTCTTCGGCGTACAAATAAATTTTCGAGCCAAAACCACCACCAACGTCAGGTGCAATCACTCGCACTTTATGCTCTGGCAAGCCCATCACAAACGCCGTCAGCAACAGACGCTCAACGTGGGGGTTTTGATTTGAGACATACAAGGTGTAGTCATCATTGGCGCGACTATACGAACCAATGGCAGCGCGAGGCTCCATTGCATTGGGTACCAGACGATTGTTAATTAAATCGAGCTTGGTGATATGCGCTGCCTTGGTGAAGGCTTCGTCTACCAACCCTTTATCACCAATCGCCCACTTGTAGCAGTGATTATCAGGTGCAATATCATGTAAAGTTGGGCCGCCATTCGCATCGCGCACATCCACTGCTGCGGGTAACGGATCGTAATCAACCTCGACCAACTCGGCTGCATTTTTTGCCTGCTCAAGCGTCTCGGCCACAACCATCACAACGTGATCACCCACGTAACGCACTTTGTCGTGCGCCAACACGGGGTGGGGTGGCTCTTTCATTGGTTGGCCATCAGTACTTGTAATCAGCCAGCCACAGGGCAAACCATTTAGCTTGTCGTTTGCAACGTCTTGCCCGTCAAGCACGCCGATGACGCCGGGTGCCGCTTTAGCGGCGCTTGTGTTGACGCTCTTAATATTGGCGTGAGCATGCGGCGAACGCACAAACACCGCATGCGCCATACGCGTAAGCGTGATGTCATCGGTATATTGCCCGGCACCCGTTAAAAATCGATAGTCTTCTTTACGTAAAACCGATTCCCCGATATGAGGAAGCTTTGCGAATTCATTTGCACCCATGGCAGTCTCCTTAGGCTTTCATGGCGGCAGCACCTTGCTGCACTGCCTTAACAATGTTTTGATAACCGGTACAACGACAAATATTGCCGTCGAGCTTCTCTCGGATTTGCTGCTCAGTCGGATTGGGATGATGTCGACAAATATCGACAGCGTTCATGACCATACCCGGCGTACAGTAGCCACATTGCAATCCATGGCAATCTTTAAACGCTGCCTGCATGGGGTGCATCGTGCCGTCAGGCTGGGCCAGCCCTTCAATGGTTGAAATTTGCGCGCCCTCTACTTGAGCGAGCAACACATTGCATGACTTAATCGCCTGACCATTCATGATGACGGTGCACGCACCGCACTGGGCAGTGTCGCAACCCACGTGGGTCCCGGTCAAATTAAGATGTTCGCGAAGCGCCTGCACCAACAAGGTATTCTCTGGCGCATTCAGCGTGACGGCGGCGCCGTTTACTGTCAATTGAACCTGCATCATCGAGCGGTCTCCAAGAGCAAAAAAATATTGTCAAACAACGAAAATCAAGGCATGCGATCCTGCTTCAGGCATATGACGAAGCCTGTTTTCAGAGAGATTGCCTCTTTTCTAGTTTTGTAGTGAATCAATCTAACACGGGTAGATTGAAATAGAATGGTATTTTTTAGTGATTACATGAGACTTACGGACAAACCATGACAACAATATCTAAAGAACTCTCAGCTTCGCTTCTCGCCCGCTACGGTCATACCCCAGACGTTCTGGATGCGCTGAATCCCACCATCGAAACGATGCTGCAACACCGTTCGGTGCGCGCCTATACAGCGCAGCCAGTTCCGGCCAACACTGCAGAGCTTCTTGTTGCAGCTGCACAATCGGCTTCGACCTCGTCGAACATGCAAACCTGGAGCGTCATTGCCGTGACCGACCCAGGCCGTAAGGATCGTTTAGCCAAAATTGCCAACAATCAAGAGTTTGTGCGCAGCTGCCCTCTCTTTTTGGTATGGGTCGCCGACCTGGCCCGACTCAAAGCCCTAGGCAATGACCGGCAAAAACCCCACGAGAGCTTAAATTATCTCGAGATGCTCTTGGTCGCTGCCATTGATTCAGCATTGGCCGCTCAGAACGCCGCGGTAGCAGCCGAGTCACTGAATTTAGGGATGGTCTATATCGGAGCGATTCGCAATGACCCCATCGCCGTGGCCAAAGAGCTCAATCTCCCACCCATGAGCCTTGCGACCTTTGGTATGTGTATCGGTTATGCCGAGCCTTCGCTCACAACCGCAGTCAAGCCACGCCTGCCGCAGTCTGCGATTTTGCATCAAGAAACCTACAATGCGACTGTTTACCAAGAGACCGTCAAAACGTATAACGAGACGATGGATGCCTTTTATGCAGCACAAAAAATGACTCCGCTGGGGCCTTGGGATCTGCATACCTTAAACCGAGTGCGTGGCCCCGAAGCAATGGGTGGACGCCATGCGATGACGGAAACCCTGCGCGCGATGGGCTTTGAAATTCGTTAGGTCACCTGGTCGTCTTGGCGCTTTTGC
Organism: Alcaligenaceae bacterium; assembly: GCA_947378965.1. GTDB lineage: Bacteria > Pseudomonadota > Gammaproteobacteria > Burkholderiales > Burkholderiaceae_B > Zwartia. The sequence continues at coordinate 82,116 of CANCMG010000001.1, forward strand.
ATATTCCACATTTGTGCATAAGTGCCTTGTTTGGCGATCAACTCGGCGTGGCTACCTCGCTCGACAATTTGTCCTTGATCCATCACTAAAATTTGATCGGCATGCACGATTGTCGATAGCCGATGGGCAATGATCAATGTAGTGTGATTGCGCGCCAAGCCCGTCAATTCTTCTTGTAAGGCACGCTCGGTCTTTGAATCTAAAGCCGACGTCGCTTCATCAAAAATCAGCATCGACGGCTTTTTAAGCAAGGTACGCGCGATCGCCACACGCTGTTTTTCACCACCCGATAATTTTAGACCGCGCTCACCGACTTGCGTGTTGTAACCCTCGGGCAGGTGCACAATAAACTGATCCATCTGCGCTGCACGCGCCGCGCTTTGTATGTCAGCCTCAGAGGCGCCCGGGCGCCCATATGCAATGTTGTATGCGATCGTGTCATTAAACAAAACCGTATCTTGCGGAACAATACCGATCGACTGACGCAAGCTAGCTTGCTGTACGTGTTTAATATCTTGCCCATCGATCAAAATCGCACCCGACTGTACGTCGTAAAAACGAAACAACAACCGCGCCAACGTGCTTTTGCCAGCCCCGCTGCGCCCAACCACCGCGGTAATCGTCCCAGCCGGAATCGTAAAACTCAAGTCATGCAAAATGGTGCGGTTTGACTCGTAGTGAAAACGTACCCGCTCAAAACGCACTTCAGGCCCCTGGGTTTGATCGGCAATCACAAGCGCAGGGGCACCCGGGTCATCGGCGATTTCGCGATCGGCCATCAGTAAGGTAAACATTCGATCGAGGTCAGTGAGAGACTGTTTGATCTCGCGATAAATGACGCCTAAAAAATTCAAGGGTATGTAAAGCTGGATCATCAGGGTGTTGACCAATACAAGATCACCAAGCGTCATCGAGCCGTTGGCCACCCCAACGGTTGAGCGCCATAAGATAAGCACTAAGCCCACGCCAATGATGAACTGCTGACCAACATTGAGTAGCGACAAAGATTTTTGCGACTTAATCGCCGCGGCCTGATAACGGACTAGATTCTCGTCATAGCGCCTAGCCTCGAACGACTCATTGCCAAAATACTTTACCGTTTCAAAGTTCAATAAAGAATCGATCGCCTTTTGATTTGCCTTGGAATCCATATCATTCATAGTGCGACGCAAATGTGTGCGCCATTCAGTCACAACAATCGTAAAGGCGATATAAATGATCAAGGCGCCTAGCGTAATCGCGGCAAACCAAATGTTGTATTGATAGGCAAAATAACCAAGTACCAGCAGAAACTCAATGAGCGTTGGCACGATGCTGTAAAGCGAATACGAGACCAGCGATTGAATCGCACGCGTGCCGCGTTCGATGTCACGACTGACGCCACCCGTCTGGCGCGACAGATGAAACCTAAGGGACAACGCATGCAAATGCTGAAAGACCTCGTGTGCAATTTGTCTGACCGCGTGTTGAGTCACTCGCGAAAACAATAGTTCGCGAAGTTCGGTAAATAAAGACGCCGAAAACCTCAACAAGCCGTAACCAATAATCAAGCCAAGTGGCACCACCAATAACGCAGACGAAACACTTTTGTGCGCATCCAGATCGTCGATGAGCGTTTTAAGCAAAATGGGGATACCCAAATTGGCAAACTTTGCCGCGAGCAAACAAGAGATCGCTAGCAGGACTCGGTAGCGATACGCCAGCAGGTAGGGCAGTAAGTCTCGAATCACATACCAGTCGCCCAACTGGCGTCTGGCAACTGGCTGATCGGGGTCGTGTTGAAATTCAGTTGAACGTCTGGTGGAGTGTCTCATCTCGTGATTTTATACGCCGGCCGACCCCTGCGTATCGATTGACACCCCCTTTCAATATCACTTTCGCCCCATCTCGCGGCTTAGTGAAACGAATACTCGAGAATCGGCAATCCCAAAAAAGCCGCAATCGAGTATAAAAGCTGACTTGCACTGAACGAGTCCGACTTGAAATAATCAACATTCTTCACTCACTCTTTGAACTCGCGTTGCCATCTATGACTAGCCCAATTGATCTATCCAAGCTAAAGCCAAACGCAGATCACCTGCTGCAGCAGGCGGTTCAAGCCGGCCACGTACCCGGCGTCGTCGCCGCGGCGAGCTCTTCCCAAGGTACCGTCTACGAAGCTGCTTTCGGCGAGCGTGCTCTGGGCCAGGGGGCCGCGATGACTCCTGACACCGTGTTTTGGTTGGCTTCGATGACCAAACCCATTGTGGGCGCTGCAGCCATGCAACTCGTCGAGCAGGGCAAACTCACGCTCGACGAACCGGCGGCGAAGTTTTTGCCTGAACTGGCAGCCGTGAAACTCTTAACGGGCTGGGATTCAAGCGGGCAGCCCGTTGTGCGAGCCCCCAAGACGCAGATCACCTTACGCCAGTTACTGACCCATACCGCGGGCTTTACTTCTGACATCTGGAATGTGGACTCTGCTCGCTATCTGAAAACGATGAACTTACCTCGTGCAGGTTCAGGAAAAAAAATTGCCCTTTCGGTGCCGCTCACCTTCGAACCGGGCACGCGCTGGGAGTACGGGATCAATATTGATTGGGTCGGCCAAGTCGTTGCTGCAGTCAGCGGCATGCGTTTGGGTGAATATATTCAAAAGAACATTGCCGAACCACTAGGGATGGGTAGCACGGGATTCAAAATATCGCCAAGTATGCGCACCCGTTTAGCAACGGTACATCAGCGCGATACGCTCACCGGCGTGTTAAGCCCCACCACCTTTGAGGTATCGCAAGACACCGAATTTGATCCGGGCGGTGGCGGCTTGTATTCAACAGCGGGCGACTATCTACGCTTTACGCGCATGATCTTGAATCAAGGTCGTGGTAATGGGCATCAGCTTTTAAAACCTGAAACGATCGCCCTGATGTCAAAAAACGCCATGGGCCCCTTACGGGTGAGTTTGTTACGCACACAAAATCCAGCAGCTTCGCTCGATGCTGAGTTTTTCACGGGCATCGAAAAGTCGTGGGGTTTGACCTTCATGATCAACGAACAACAAGCTCCAACTGGCCGCTCGGCGGCCAGCCTTGCGTGGGCCGGCTTACCAAATGCATTTTTCTGGATTGACCCCAAAAAAGATTTGGCTGGGGTCATTCTCATGCAAGTACTACCCTTTGTTGACCCACATGCGATTGGTTTGTTCACCGCCTACGAAAAAGCCGTATACGCAGCCAGCGCGTAGCCGGGCAGTTTGTTCTGTTCTCTGCATACAAGAAAATCGGCTAGGCGGCATGCGCTTAGCCAAGCACAGTCACTCAGACACACAGCTTCGCGACTATTTTTTTGGATACCAAGACGGCAGACGTTTTTCTAAAAACGAGGCAGTCCCCTCTGCAGCGTCGGCTTGTTGACGCAGTTCAGAATGCTGTCGAACGAGATCCGCAAACAATACGTCATCAAGCAACGAGTCTGAGACCGCGAGTGTGCGCATCTTTGTGGCAGAGACTGCACTCGGCGAGTTCATCAACAGCCCATCGACGATACGTGCACCGACCGCAGTCAGCTCATCAGCTTTGCAGATTTCGTGTACCAAACCAATATGCCAGGCGATCTCAGGGCTAAAACGCTCGCACGTGAGCGCATAACGCCGAACGTTGCGTACACCGATTGCCTTGCATAATTGCGGCAAAATAATCCCAGCAATCAAGCCCCAGCGCGCCTCAGTAATGGCAAAGATCGCGTTATCGGCAGCGACCACAATGTCGCACACCGAGGCGATGCCTGTGCCGCCCCCAAAGCAGCCGCCTTGGATCAATGCAACTGTTGGAATTGGTAACGTATCCAAACGACGAATCGCCTCGCCAGTTAAGTGCGACACACGTTCGTTTTCTTCGGGACTTTTGGGCGCGACACTCGATATCCACGCCAAATCAGCCCCGGCTTGAAAATGTTTGCCGTTGCCCTGCACCACCACCACCCGCGCGTCAGGCAATGAAGGCAACAGATCCATGGCCTGATGCAGGCCTTGAATCATATCTTCGTTATAGGCGTTGTTCACCTTGGGGCGATTGAGCGTCACGGTGACAACCCCACGCGAGTCGACGTCGCACAACACAGCACCATTACCAAGTTCTTTTGACATGAGGGTCTCTTTATCTGTTGAATATTTGTCTAGTGTAAACATACGACGGGAATAGCCCCTTGAATAGGCAAGCAAAAGACTTGCGTCAGTCAGCCCCAGTCGATTACTGTTACAGAAAGGACAAGACATGATAATCCGCCCGCTTGATAAAAAAAGACGCTTGGTATTGGCAAATGCGGCAAGAAGCACGCTTGCATTCGCAATGCCGACCTTCGCACTCAAAGCCGCTCACGCCCAAGCCGACTATCCCACTCGCTCAATTCGCATGATCGTGCCGTTTGCACCCGGCTCTGCCACCGACATCTTGACGCGTCATCTTGAACAGTCGATGTCGGCTACGTTGGGGCAAAAAATTGTTGTTGAAAATCGTGCTGGCGCTAATGGCGTATTAGGTGCTCAGGTTGTCAAGTCTGCCTCACCCGATGGTTACACCTTTTGCATGGGGTCGACGTCATCGCACTCGATTGTGGCGGCTATACGTCCAAACTCAATGCCTTACGATATCGAAAAGGATTTTTCACCCATTGGCTTGGCTGCGATGTCAGCAAACATCATTGCCATCCATCCCTCTGTTCCTGTCAAAAATATTCAAGAACTGATTGCCTACTCGAATACGCTGCCTAGCGGCTTAAGTTATGCGTCATCACCCGCCGGCTCTTCAAATAGCCTCGCAGGCGACATGTTGCGCACAAAGGGTGCCAAACTCGTCAATATCCCGTACAACAATATTAGTCAGGGCATCACCGATGTCCTTGCGGGTCACGTCCCGGTTCTCATTTATACGGTCGCCTTGTTACCGTACATCCGCGATGGCCGCTTGCGAGGCATCGCGACGCTGTCTGAAAAACGTCTGACACAAGCGCCCGACTTACCGACCGCAATCGAGCAGGGCGTGCCAGGCATGCTGGCTAGCGCATGGTTCGGCTTGTTTGGGCCAGCGCAACTACCCGCCAATATTTCTCAAAAAGTCAGTGCTGCTCTTGAGCAAGCAATCGCCGATAAAACGATTTACGGCAAACTCATCGATGCCGGTCTTGAGCCTCAATACCTAGGTCCGAAACCGATGGCAACGTTCGTCGCACAAGACATCGCTCGCTGGAAAGAGGTGGTCGTGAAGGCGGGCGTTAAAACCGAGTAAGCTGACTCACGAATCTGCGACATCAGCGCAAAACTGAATCTCGATCGTGCAATGAACAATTTCTTCGTGCACGGCGAGTTGCTTACGAATCGTATCGGGTGTCAGGTTGACATCGTGCGTCAACACGCTCAGGGCGCACGAATACACTTGCTTACCCACACGCCAGACATGAAGATCGATGACGCGAGTGTGTCCCGCCTCTGCACCCGTTTCTACCACCTCGCGAATTTCCTCAACAACAGGATGATCCATCTCGCGGTCAAGCAGCACCTTACCCGTTTCGAGCAACAACCCTTTGGCCCATATTGCGACCATCACTGCACCCACGATCCCCATCACCGGATCAAGCCACGACCAGCCCCAAACCAAGCCGCCAATCAACGCGATCACTGCCAGCACTGAGGTTGCAGCGTCGGCGATGACGTGGAGGTATGCCGCCTTGAGATTCAGATCGGGCTGATGAGTCACACGCCGCTCGTGCGTCTCGACGGCCTGGACCGACGAGCCCGGCGCATGTCCGTGAAGATGCCCATGACCATGAACCTGAGCATGGCCATGAGCGTGACCGTGGCGATGCGCGTGCCCATGACTATGGCCATGATCCTCGTGAGAGCGCCCTAAAATGACGGCACAAACAAGGTTCACAACCAAGCCAATAATGGCGATCACAATCGCCTCTTGGTAGTGGATCGGCTTTGAGTCTAATAAGCGTTCGATCGAACCAATCACCATCCAGACCGCGACACCGACCAAAAAGAGTGCGCTGGCAAAGCCCGCCAAGACCTCGATTTTCCAGGTGCCGAACGCGAAGCGAGGATCGAGTGCATATTTGCGTGCTGCTGCGTACGCGAAGGCGCTTAAGCCTAGCGCGACGGCATGTGAACTCATATGCCAACCGTCAGCTAACAAAGCCATCGAGTTAAACCACCACCCAGCAACGATTTCGAAGACCATCATGACCGCAGTGATCCACATCACCCAGCGTGTCCCTCGCTCAGCTGCGCGGCTACCTTGATCAAAGGTATGACTATGGATCCAGTCAGACAAATTATGTGTATGCATTACGACACCTCGAACACGAACGATTAGCTGTTTACCTCGACAAGATGGTAAAACAAAAATAACAATATCAGAGCACGCCACCCAATAAACCTTTATTGCGGCTGTCGGCCACACCGCACGGAGACAAACGTGAATTCTTTTTCAATGATGCTGCGCATCATGACGCTCTTGGCCTTAACCCTGATCAACCCTTCGCACGCGCAAACGACCGAGTCTTTCCCGACCCGGCCAATAAAAATGGTGGTGCCCTTCGGCCCCGGTAGCGGTACTGACACAGTCGCCCGAGTCGTCGCCCAGCAAATGCAAACCTATCTGGGGCAACCCGTCACAGTTGAGAATCGCGCAGGCGCAAATGGCTTTATCGGCGCAGAGGCGGTCGCGCGCTCAGCGCCTGATGGGTACACGGTTTTTGTGACCTCTGCCTCAATTCACTCGCTCAACCCAAGCCTGTTCAAAACTTTACCCTACGACACTGAACGTGATTTCGCGCATGTTGGGGGCATCATGGAGGCCTACTACACACTGTTAGTGGGAGACAGCTTGCCCGTAAAAAGCGTACAAGAACTCAGCGCATGGCTAAAGGCACACCCAGACAAAGCCTCCTATGGGTGGGGTGCCACGGTTGGGCAGATCGCGGGCGCGACCTTTTTAAAGCAGACTGGCACCAGCGCAACGGGTGTCCCGTACAAAAGTAGCCCTCAAGCAGTGACAGATTTAATCGGCGGACAAATTAAGTTCATGTTTAACGACGTAACAACATCGAAGGCGCATTTAGGTCAACAACGTCTGCGGGCGCTCGCCGTCACATCGCCCGAACGAATCGTCGGGCTTGAAGAGGTACCCACCATGGCACAAGCCGGGGTCGCGGATTTTGAGATGACAACGTGGGTGGGGATGCTGGTGCCCAAGAACACCCCCTCAGCCATCATTAGCACGTTAAGCGCAGCTCTACTCAAAGCTGTCGCCTTACCCGAAGTGGCCGCAAAGATGCAGGCCTGTTGTTCAGCACGAATGCTCGTCAAAACCCCTGAAGCGTTTGCACAATTCATGCGAGACGATCAGAAACAGTGGGCCAAAAAGATCAGTGAAGCAGGCGTAAAGCCCGAATGAATAACAGTCGTGTACAAAATATCCAAAAGAACGATCGGCTGGCGCAGCGCGAGCCCTTAAGCAAACCACTGCTCTGCGTCACCCCTTGAAAGCCACATCACACAGACACGCCGGAGAATCTATATGAACGATCGACTCGAACTACGCGCCCTTGGCCGAAGCAAGCAACACGAACTCTTTGGCGATACTCCACCGCAAAGTGGTCACGCAGCGTTTGATCAATTTGAGCAAGAGTTTGTCTTTGGTCGGGTCTGGGCGCGACCAGGGCTTGACTTAGCCTCGCGAATGATCGCCACGCTTTCAGCCCTTTGCGTTGGTCGCCGGCTCTCGTCGTTAGAGCACTATATCGACGCCGCGCTAGATACCGGCTTAAGCGCTCAAACGATTAACGAAATTTTTATGCAATGTGGCATCTATGCAGGATTTTCGACTTCAACAAAAGAGTGTTTGACCCTGGCGCAACGTGTCTTTGACGCACGTGGCGTATCGCTGCCAGTCGCCGCAAGTCGCGACGACTCTTTGGCACTCGTCGCCGAACGTGGTCAAGAGGTCATGACGACACTTCACGCCGAGCGTCGCCACGTGGGTTACGCCAACCCTGAAAACTCGATCGCCTCAACGTTCTACCCAGATGTCGTACAGTTTTGCTACGGCGAACTCTGGAAGCGCCCTGGCATGGAGATGCGTGAACGTGCCATCTGCGCCATTGCCTCATTTACCGCCTTGACGTTTTCGGGGTTAGTCACTAAGTTTTCTAAAGCCGGTTTGAACTGCGGGCTGACGCAAGCCGAAGTGGTTGAAGTCGTGATTCAAACCGGCCCCTATACTGGGCTTGCGCCGGTGCTGATGGGCTTAGCCGCGCTTAGTGCTTAACGAGCTTCAAGGCGCCTAATGCGCAATAAATATCCTTTTCCTCTGAGATCAACATGAAAAATTCTCTTGCAAGCCTTGCAACAGCAGCCGCACTCAGTTCGCTCTTCGCCTTTCACGCCGCAGCCGAGGTCACTCGCCTCGAGATCACCTCGACTCAGCCGTATGGCACCTTTCGCGCCGGCAACTACACTCTCATTCAAGCAACCCTCCATGGGCAGCTCTCTCCTACAGAAAAGATTCCAGGCTTAGACAAAGCGCCGCTGAATGCGGCGGGGCAAGTTGACTACTCGACCAAGCTCGTGCTGATGATGCCCACAGATCCGTCGCGCGGTAACGGTGCACTACTCGTTGACGTACCCAACCGCGGCAAAGCTTACGCCAATGCGCTGTACAACTCGCCTCGCGACGAACCCTTTCAATCGGGCACCTTCGAACAAGGTACTGGATTTTTACAAGACAACGGTTTTTCGATTGCAGAGGTCTATTGGGAGCTCGGCCAAGGCGCAAATCTTCCCTCGTTTATTGACGCAGAGGGAAAGAGAAAATATGTTGAGGGCGCGGGTTTTGCCATGATGCGCGATGCAGGGATCTTTCTCGCACACGCCGCAAAGGACTCTACAGGCACCGCGAATCCACTCGCTGGGATGATCAGCCGCACGCTTGCAAGCGGTAAATCGCAAACCGGAAGATTTCTAAAAGGCTTTTTACTAAACGGCTTCAACATGGCAGGCCCACAACGCGTCTTTGATGGCATGCACGTGTTTGTGTCTGGCTCAGGTCTACTGCCCATTATGCAGACAGGCACCGGTCCCGAATCTAGTGCAAACGGCACACCTAGCTTTACCAATCCCGACTTGCCTGGCGTACATGACGGGCTATTAACGATCGGCGAGATCACCGCCCAGGTTGTCGCCCGAGGTGAGGTTGCACCGAAGATGATGCTCATCACAACCTCAACCGACTACTACTCATTGCGCGCCTCGCTGGGGCGCACCGGCGCAGAGGGACAAGCCGATCAAACGCTGCCCGCGAACGTTCGGATGTACGACATCGCTGGCTCATCACATGTGCTGATCCCAATCAAGCCACCCCACTGCACCATGGTGCAAGGTGTGCTTGACTGGACACCCGTCTCGCGCGCGACCTTTTTACGCTTGGACCAGTGGGTAGGCTCAAACCTCGCACCGCCCGCCACGCAACTCATGACTCTCGAGCGCGCCTCGACGACTCCCGCGACGCTGAGGGCACCAGCCAGTTTGCCCAACGCCGTAATGCAGGTTCCTAAATTAGATGCAGACGGCAACGCCTTGGGCGGTGTGCGACTCCCAGACCTCGTCGCGCCCTTGGGGACACATGGCGGACAAAACTCCCCCGAGACACGCTGTAGCTTGATGGGCTCATACATACCGTTTGCAAAGGATGCAGCGCAACGCACGGAAAACAACGACTTGAGACCTTCAGTGGCCGAGCGTTATAAAAATCGCGATGATTACGTCAATCGCATTCGGGGTGCCGCGTTCAACTTGCTCGAAAGCGGTTTCCTTTTGCGAGATGATGCCGCAGTGATCGTTCAAGCGGCAGCTGCCACCAGAGCCTTTGGTGAACTCAAACCTAACCCAAATGCTCGCTAGTAGATGGGAGAGGTCAGGCCGAGCGACGAGCCACCGAGACGCCCTAAGCGCCGCGAAACATTACGCCAACCTGACAAACTCCACCTCTAAACTTTCTGATGTTAGGGATTAACCCTAGGTCATTCGCCCGCGCAGAGACTTATACTTTGTAGTCATATTTTTAAACGCCATCGGTTCATTTATTCCAGTGAGGAGACCTTCATGAGTGAAATCAAGCCAGCAGTCAATGCGGTAAAAGCGCGCCGTAAATTTCTAACCGGCGCTACTGCGGCCGGTGCAGGCATGGCCACCTTGGGTTTCCCCATGGTGTCGAATGCGCAAACGGTTAACTTCCGTTTCCAGTCAACCTGGCCCGCGAAAGATATTTTTCACGAGTATGCACTTGACTATGCGAATAAAGTGAATGCGATGTCAGGTGGTCGTCTCAAAATTGACTTACTGCCCAGCGGCTCTGTTGTGGGTGCCTTTAATTTGCTCGACGCAGTCTCAAGTGGCACGCTTGATGGCGGCCATGGTGTGTTGGCCTACTGGTACGGCAAGAGCCCAGCCTTAGCGCTTTGGGGTTCGGGCCCAGCCTTCGGTATGGATCCAAACATGCTGATCTCATGGCATCAGTATGGTGGCGGTAAGCAGCTGCTCGAAAAAATTTACGCTAGCCTGAAAATGGATGTCGTATCGTTTGTCTACGGCCCAATGCCCACTCAGCCACTGGGCTGGTTTAAAAAGCCTGTGACTAAGACCGAAGACTTCAAAGGCCTCAAGTACCGCACGGTTGGCCTGTCGATCGAGATCTTCAATGCCATGGGTGCATCGGTTCAAGCTTTGCCTGGCGCTGATATCGTTCCGGCAATGGATCGTGGCGTATTGGATGCAGCTGAATTTAATAACGCGTCGTCAGACCGCACACTCGGCTTTGCCGACGTGTCGAAAGTCTGCATGCTGCAAAGTTTTCACCAGTGCTCAGAGCAGTTTGAGATCTTGTTTAACAAGAAAAAATTTGACGCGCTCCCCGCTGAGTTGAAATCGATCATCACGATCGCGACTGAGGCGGCTTCGGCAGAGATGTCATGGAAAGCTGTTGATCGTTACTCAGCTGACTTTATCAAGCTGCAAACCGAAGACAAGGTGCGTTTCTATCAAACACCGAAGTCAATCCTTGAAGATCAACTCAAAGCGTGGGATGTCATCATTGCCAAGAAATCAGCTGAAAACGCCGACTTCAAAGCCGTGCTCGACTCACAGCGCGAATTTGCTCGCCGTGCCGGTCGGTGGCAGAACTTCACCAACGTTGACTACAAAATGGCCTACGACCATTACTTTGCACCTAAGAAGTCTTAAGCAAAATCGGTGTTAAACCATAATCCGGATAGTTACTTATCCGGATTATTTTTTGCCGTTAACTCGTAGAGTCAAAGCAGATCATGGATTCAAAAAAAGATTTTAAAAAACTGATGCTCGTCGTCGATGGGGTCAGTACGTTTGTTGGAAAGGGCTCAGGGTGGTTAATCATCCTGTTGATGGTGATGGTGTGTATTGACGTGTTCAGGCGCTACGTACTCAATGCGCCCTCAGCATGGATCGGCGAACTCTCAGTGATGTGTTACGGCGCCGTCATTATGCTGTCAGGTGCGTACACGCTTGCCCAAAATGGCCATGTTAGAGGCGATTTTTTATACGGCTCAATGAAGCCACGCACACAAGCCACTTTTGATTTGATTTTGTACATTACTTTTTTTCTACCAGGTGTTGCCGCCCTGTGCTACGCCGGTTACACGTTTGCGGCTGACTCTTGGCGGATTGGCGAACACACCACGCAAATCGCAAACGGCCCACCGGTCTATCACTTCAAGTCCTTGATTCCAATCGCCGGCGCTTTCTTGCTTTTGCAAGGCTTCATCGAGATGATTCGTTGCGTCATTTGCCTCAACACCGGCGAATGGCCAGCGCGCTTAAAAGACGCTGAAGAGATTGACGTCGTAGAACAACAACTACAAGCGTCAACCTACGTTGACGAAGAATCAAAGAACATGGCTATTGCACGTGCCAAAACAATTGATGAAGAGGCCCACCAACGTATTGGTGGCATGAAAGGAGAAAAATCATGAGCGATCCGTATCTCGGTCTCTTAATGCTGTGCCTGATCGTTGTCGTGATTATGTTGGGCTTTCCCACCGCCTTTACTTTGATGGGTTTAGGCATGGCGTTTGGCTTCTTTGCCTTCTACGATCCCAGCGACGTCTGGACAAATAACAAAATTTTTACGCTGATGGTTCAGCGCACTTACGGGGGGATGACGAACGACACGTTATTGTCGATCCCACTCTTTGTGTTGATGGGCTACGTCATGGAACGTGGTGCCCTGGTCGATAAAATGTTTCATAGCGTGCAGCTCGCGTTTCGGGGCATGCCTGCGTCGCTCGCGGTTGCCACGCTGGTTATTTGTACGTTCTGGGGTATTGCCAGCGGCCTAGTGGGCGCAGTGGTGGTGCTAATGGGCGTGATCGCTCTTAAGCCCATGCTCAACGCTGGCTATGATGTTCGCCTGGCTAGCGGCGTGATTACAGCGGGCGGCACACTTGGGATCTTGATCCCCCCGTCCGTGATGATTATTGTGTATGCCGCCGTTGCCGGTCAATCAGTTGTCAAGCTTTACGCTGCAGCGATGCTGCCAGGGTTTTTCTTGGCACTGCTTTACTTGGTCTACGTGATTGGGTGGGCGCTCATTGACCCCAAGATTGCCCCTAAGCTTCCTCCTGAGTTGTTGAAAGTGCCAATCCCGGCTCCGGTTGCCTTTTTGCGTGACCACTACTCGACAAACTTTCTTGTCGCAACACTCAAAGCGGCCTTTGCACCTAGCCCGTTAATGAACGCCCCTGCAGGCACGCGTATTACGTACGGCCGCATTATCAAAAACCTGATTTCTGCGCTGTTCCCTTTAATCATGACAGTCGCGCTGATCGCCGGTACGTGGTGGTACGTCGTGATTCATCCCAAGGCGCAGTTCGATGAGGCGCAAGCGGTGCTCGTACTGGCAAAACCTTTGCCTGGCCCCACCAGCTCAGCTCCGGCCAAAGCGCAAGAAGAGACGTTGGTAGAAATCGGTGCTGAAAGCACCTCAAGCTCACGCTCTTCGAGCAACAGTGGCGGCGGTCTGATAGCGTTAGATGCGGATCCCGATAACGCTGACAGCCAAAAAGCAGATGTCTACACCCCGCCCTCAGATAATTTCTACCTTTATTTTTGGATCACGAGCTTTTTAACATTGCTTTTGTTGATCAACTATTACCGAAAATTAAGGGACGAACAATTTGAAATTCTTAAGTTGCTCGTTGAGTCGGTCATGCCTTTGGGTATTTTGACTGTGGTCGTGCTTGCGGTGATTTTGCTAGGCATCACAACGGCAACTGAATCAGCAGCCATCGGAGCGGCGGGTGCTTTCTTACTGGCCTGGTCATCAGGCTCGTTTACCTTTGAACGCATGAAGCAAGCTGTATTTTTGACCACAAAAACGACCTCAATGGTATGTTGGTTGTTTGTTGGCTCGGCGCTGTTTTCAGCGGTCTTTGCGATTTTGGGTGGCCAACAGATCATCGAAAGCTGGGTGCTAGGCATGAACCTATCACCGCTGCAATTTATGCTGCTCTCGCAGGCCTTGATTTTTGTGCTCGGCTGGCCGCTTGAGTGGACAGAAATCATCGTGATTTTTGTACCAATCTTTTTGCCCATGCTGTCGCACTTTAATATCGACCCGATCCTCTGGGGCACACTGGTATTTGTAAACTTGCAGGCGGCGTTCTTGTCGCCACCCGTAGCCATGTCAGCGTTTTATCTGAAAGGCGTCGCGCCCCCGCACGTCACGCTCAATCAGATTTTTGCGGGCATGATGCCGTATATGTTTATCGTGATTATTTGCATGGCGATCATGTACGTCTGGCCTGGCATGACGCTGTGGTTGCCTAAATATTTATATGGTGGAGGTTAAGCTCAATATGTCAGCAGAAGCTAAACTTAAAGAACTTGGGCTGCAGTTGCCCACGCCCCCAGTTCCCATCGCAAGTTATTTGCCTTGGCGCAGGGCCGGTCAATTGCTCTACCTCTCGGGCCAGGGCCCACGCGATGAAGCTGGCAACATCAGCGTCGGGCGCTTAGGTCGCGACTGCTCGGTTGAGCGCGGCTACGCCGATGCGCGACGTGTTGGGCTGCAACTCTTGTCAACAATCCGCGCAGCAATCGGCTCGCTTGATCATGTCGAAGCAGTCATCAAACTGTTGGGAATGGTCAACGCCGAGCCCGACTTTGGCGAGCAGCCCCAGGTGATTAACGGCTGTTCAGATGTACTGATTGAGGTACTTGGTGAACGCGGCAAGCATGCCCGCTCAGCGGTTGGCATGGGCTCACTGCCTAACGCAATGACCGTTGAGGTTGAGGTGATTATTTTAATAAAAGACGGGTTTTAGACTTTGATACCTGAACTTTTGCGATTTAGAATCGCGGCGCCTACCAATGGCGCTGCTCATGTGGTAATTTAAAGGTCTCACAAAACCAATATTGACAAGCCATGAACACATCAGCAGCCATCCAAAACGTTGACGCCATTATTGTTGGCTCCGGCTTTGCGGGGATGTACCAATTACATAGCCTGCGCGACAAACTGGGCTTAAATGCCAAAGTGATCGAACGCGGTGCAGGCGTGGGCGGCACGTGGTACTGGAACCGCTACCCAGGGGCGCGTTGCGACTCTGAAAGCCACACCTACATGTATTATTTTTCGCAAGAGCTCGTGCAAGCGTGGGAGTGGTCAGAGCGCTACCCCCAACAGGCCGAAATTTTGCGCTACATGAATTTTGTGGCCGACAAACTGAATCTGCGCTCGGATATCAAACTCAACACGGCGATGACGCAGGCACATTTTAATGAAGCCACGAATCGCTGGTTGGTCACGACAGATACTGGCGAACAATACAACGCCCAGTTCTTAATCACCGCAGTGGGGTGCCTCTCTAACGCCAACGTTCCTAAAATCCCAGGCATCAGTGACTTTAAGGGCGACTGGTACCACACGGGTCAGTGGCCGCATGAAGGCGTTGATTTCACCGGCAAGCGGGTAGGTATCATCGGTACAGGCTCAACCGGCATTCAGGCCATCCCAGTGATTGCAGCGCAGGCCAAGCATTTGACGGTGTTTCAGCGTACCGCAAACTACAGCTTGCCGGCACGACATCATCCCCTGACCCCAGAGTTTAAAAAGTACGCCAAAGAGCACGCGCCCGACATTTATAAAGTCATGACGTCCAATACCAACGGGCATGCGTTTTATATCGAAGATCGCTCAGCCGTTGAAACCCCTGCCGACATCCGTCAAAAAACGTATGAAGATAAGTGGGAAATGGGCGGCTTTCAGTTCAGAGCGTCTTATCGCGATCTGTTAACCGATGATGCCGCCAATAAAACTGCCGCAGACTTTATCCGCGAAAAGATTCGTGGCATCGTCAAAGACCCAAAAATGGGCGAGGTCCTGTCTGACATCGACCATCCGTTTGCAGGTAAGCGGCCGCCAATTGACGATCACTACTTCGAGACCTACAACCGCGATAACGTCGCACTGGTTGATCTGCGCTCGGCACCGATCGAAAAAATTACGGCGAAAGGGATTAAAACGACAGAGCAAGAATACGAAGTCGACATCATCGTTTTTGCCACTGGCTTTGATGCCATGACAGGTTCGCTCGTTAGACTGGATATTGTGGGCCGTAATAAGCGAACATTAAAAGACTACTGGAGTGCCGGCCCTCGCACCAATCTGGGCTTGCAGGTACCCGGTTTTCCAAACATGTTCACGATTACGGGCCCAGGCAGCCCGTCAGTCCTCAGCAACATGCCCCCGACCATTGAGCAGCACGTCGAGTGGATCAGCGACTGCATCAGCAAAATGAAAGCCAAAGGCTTGAACTGCGTTGAAACTAGCGAAGCTGCGAGCGAAGCCTGGCAAAAAGAGGTAGACCGCGCGGCCAACGCCACCCTGCTGCCCAAAGTCAAACACTCGTGGTATTTGGGGGCGAACGTGCCCGGCAAACCCCAGGTGTTTATGCCCTATGCAGGTGGCTTTGCACACTATCGCGCGATCTGCGACAAAGTGGCCAGCGAGGACTACAAAGGCTTTGAAATGAGCTGAGCACCCTGCGTGCTAGCTGAATGATTAGCCACAATGACTGCCGAAACTAAGTCTAACTTTATTTTGGTCTCATTAAGACTAACTTCCAGGCAAATTGGTCTATATCCCTACTAGTGCGATAATCGTCCTAGTAGGGATTTTTACTTACCCTTCAACTTTTTCTCATCCACGACTAAGGTTCTGCGTTCATGGCACAAAATCTCGATCTGCTGAAAATCGCTCAAGAAGAGCAAAACGGCGACCTCTTCAAAATGCTTGATGGCATTTACAAGCGCTCGGCTATTAAACCGACCGATTGCCCCGACGCAATCATTTGGGAAGGCGGCAGCTCCGCTGGCGGCGTCAAACCCGTTGCCCATGCGTTCACCGACATGTTTGCCTTGAACGGCACACTGATGGCGCTTGACGTCTTAGGCCTGCCTTTTTTAGGCGTACCGATGATGGCGCAGTTTCGTCACGACAGTAAACTTGCTTCACTTGAGTGGTTTGGCAAACTCGACTACACCGCACTGAAATGGTCGACCGCCGGTGACTTCATGGTTAACGAAGGCGGCAAGAAAGTTGTGGTTAATGGCAAGTCAGCCAACGCACCTTTGCGCACCGCTGCAGGCGTCTATTGCAACGTGCGCCCTTACGGCGGCATCACCAGCATTCGCTTTATGCCTGGTCTGCCTTACTCGCAAGATAAAAAGAAATTCAAGGTTGATCCAGCCACTGGCGTGATCCATTCTGAAATGAACACCCCCGGTGTGCGTATGGCCTACGCAGCGCGTCTGTTCTTGAAGATGGTGCACGAAACTGGCCAAATTGGTCGCGTCGCCACCAAGCCCACACAGGCACAAGAAGACGCGATCAACGCCGGCATCATGCGTTGGTTGTTACAAGGCACCAAATTCAAACTGAAGCGCCAGTACACCGTAGACGCCTATGAAGAGCATCGCGCCAACGTCGACGCCATCGTTGCCTGCTTGCCTAAAGACTTTAAAGACGGCATGGAAAACTGGGGTGGCGATATTTACGAACACATTTCAGACACAAACTTTGGTTTGTTGCTGCATGACATGATTCGTCAGCGCCCTTGCATCGTTTACGCAACCGATCTTGACGGCGACCGCCTGACAGACTTGATGGCTGATGCACCCGATGTGTTACGCGACTGGGGTCAAATTGTCATCGACCGTGTTGGCGCTAAAGTTGACATGAAAAAACTGTGGGTCGACATGGGCTTCACCATGACCAATGGTAAAGACATGACTAGCGTGATGTATCGCGTGCATGGCGCTCCGATCTATGAGCAGACTCTTGGTTCAGCCGACGCAATGCTGTTGCGCTTGCTCGATGGCGACGAGACCGTCGGCGGCGAAAAGCAACCCTACGATCCGCGCATTCACTTTGTGCTGATTAACGAAGCATACAAAGCCGCTAACCCAGGCAACAAACAGTTGTCTGATTGGCTCGATGCACAGCTTGCCACCTTCGACAAAATCTTCGGTGAGAAGCGTCCACGCTACTTAGATGGTTACGCACAACTGAAGGCAGCAATCAAGCCTTGGGGCACTGCGTAAGTCACAGTCGCTGTTTGACTAAAAGCGAGCGCAACACATTGCGCTCGCTTTTTTCATCCCGTTAAACAAAGGTATGTCTTAGCAAATCTAAACAATCTTCAGCATTTGTTGAATTTTCGACTCTTTCGCTGAGCACTGGGTATACTTTCCCTCCGTTTATTTAAAACACTACCTTCTGTGCAACTCATTTGGATTTCAGGGTCAACCTCGACCGTCAAAAAACTCAACATCTCGCGCACGAGTCTGCTGCGCTGGTCCGGCTTGGCTTGCGCATGTCTGATCATGTTTGGTGTGGGCATTCATTTTTTTGGCTTTAGGATTGCGCTTCAAATCAAGCCTGAGTTGGCACGATCAATGGGGGATGTGATCACTGCCGAAGAGCAGGCCCTACTTCACGCGCAACACCAGGCCCAACTCGAGCGACTGACACAACAACATCAAGCAGCGCTCGATAAGCGCGCAAAAGAATTGGCAGACGCAGAGTCACAGCACCACAAACAACTTGAACGTCTGAATCAAGTACAACAGACCGCCCTCGCTCAGCGTGAAAAAAAACAAAAAGATCTGATCGCGTCTTATGAGCATCAACTCGAATTAATGCACGGTGATTTCAAAGAAACCTCGATGCAGTTCAGTCGCGAGAAAAAAGAAATTGATGCGTTGTACCGTAAAAAGCTCGACGCCTTGAATACGCAAATGACCGCCATGACGAATAAGATTGGCGAGCTGCACACGCTCAAAGAGCGCTTTGCAATCCTTGCTGCACCTGCTCCGATCAAAAATAAAATGTCGGATTCTTCTGGGCGAGGTGGGCCCTTTCGCCCCGTTACCTTTAAATCTACCCCCAACGCCTACCTTGAAGACGAACTTGAATACACCATCGCCAAGATCTCGTCTCTCAACACAACGGCACTTGGCTTACAAGAGCTTTGGACGACGCGTTATCAGTTACTGACTCAACTTCCGCTTGGCGCCCCGTTGCCCTTGGCACTTGGTATGAATAGCAACTTTGGGCCTCGGGTTGACCCAATCACTGGCACCATGGCACAACATTCAGGTATTGATTTCGTTGCCAAGGTCGGCACTCCGATTCTGGCAGCTGGCAACGGCGCCGTGCTGCGCGCCGGTTGGGATGGCGCCTACGGCTTAACCGTCGAAATCAAGCATGCAGAAGGCTATGTATCAAAATACGCCCATGCAAGTAAGCTCGACGTCACCGTAGGGCAAACCGTCACAAGTGGACAAAAGATCGGCGAAGTCGGGTTAACTGGACGCACCACCGGTGCCCATCTTCATTTTGAAGTCTTGCGCAACGGGCAGTTTGTTAATCCGATGCAGGTGCTGATAGTGCCTGGTTCGACGCAGATTGCAAAAGAGTAGGGTGGCCTTCAGTCGTCAACTCACCTTGTTGCGCATTCGCTTGCGTCACCATACGACCATTCATTTTTGCACCTGGCTCAATACTAATTTGGCCATAAGTGATATCGCCATAAAAGTTCGCAAAATCCTCCCGCGACCGACCGACTCATTTATCCGACTATCGGACAATTAGACAAATAATCGAAAACTTGTTGAGTCAAACCAAAAACACCCATAGAATCAAAACAGAAAAATCTATAAGACGGGCATCATGACCCCTTACGTTGAAACAAAACCCAATTGAGAGCAAAGTCTGTCTCTCAAGTTAGGCGATTGCCTTTCCCAGCCAACCCTTTTGACTCACACACAGCCACTGCAAATCGCTTGACCACGCACCCTATGACTTAAAGCCTCACTAACGCAATAAAAATACTTAAAACGGAGAGACAAATGAACGTAACAATAAGAACACTCACTAGGGCTGCCCTATTATCAGCAGCACTCGCCACGAACTCGTATGCAGCCGATGGAATTGTCAAAATTGGCGTCCTCGGAGATATGAGCGGGGTGTATTCAGATGTGTCAGGCCGTGGTGCCGTTGAGGCAGCGAAGATGGCCGTCGAGGCATTTGGCGGGAAAGTGGCTGGCATGCCGATTGAAGTTGTTTATGCTGACCATTTAAATAAAGCCGACGTTGCTGCAAACACTGCGCGCAAATGGTTTGACGTCGAGAAAGTCGACATGATTACCGACCTCGTGAACTCGGCAGCCGCGCTTGCAGTGAGCCAGATTGGCAAAGAAAAAAACAAAGTGGTTTTGGTAAGCGGTGCGGGTGTATCAGACCTAACCGGTAAGGCATGCAACGCCAATACGATTCACTGGACGTACGACACAAGCTCAATCTCGAAAGCGACCACGGCGGCGTTGGTGGGTGCTGGCGCCAAGACTTGGTATTTTTTAACCGCTGACTACGCGTTTGGCACCGCGATGCAGCGCGACGCAACGCGCTTTATCGAGGGCGCTGGTGGTCAAGTGCTAGGCGCTGTTCGCCACCCCTTAAATCCTTCAGATTTTTCGTCCTTCCTGCTAACCGCACAAGCCTCGAAAGCGCAAGTCATCGCGCTGGCGAATGCTGGCGGCGATACCGCCAATTCAGTCAAACAGGCGAGCGAGTTTGGCATTGGCAAGGGTGATCAAAAGCTGACCGGCCTACTGGTGACCGTGACGGACGTTTATGCGATCGGAACAGAAAAAGGCCAAGGGCTGATTATCACCACGCCTTTTTATTGGGATCGAGATGACAACACCCGCAAATTCGCAGCCGAGTTTGTCAAGCGCGCGGGCGGAAAATACCCGACCATGATGCAAGCTGGGGTGTACTCGTCCGTGCTGCACTACCTAAAAGCGGTCGAAGCAGCCAAGACAAACGATGGGGCAGCGGTTGTCGCAAAAATGAAAGAATTGCCAACGGACGACCCACTGTTTGGCAAAGGAAGTATTCGCAAAGATGGGCGCAAGCTGCACCCTATGTATGTCTATCAAGTCAAAACACCCGCAGAATCCAAAAGCCCGTGGGATCTCTACAAACTGCTGCACTCGGTTCCTCCTGAGCAGGCGTTTTTAACCATGGCTGAAGGCGGATGCTCTTTAGTCAATTAAGGATGTGACGATCACGTTTTCTAAGGTGCTAGATGCTCTCAACGCACCTTGGACAGCTTGATATTGTCAACGCACTTTGGTCGGCTTGATATTGTCAACGCACTTTGGTCGGCTTGATCTCTCCCTGTCGGCGCAAGCCGATTGATTTGTAGCAAACAGGAAAAAAATGGCATTTCCCTTTACAAATGTCCGACCTGAGGTGCAACAGCAACTCTCGTTTGAGCGCTTAACAGACTACCTCAAAAGGATCATCTATCCTTACTCTCCCTACTATCGGCAGCTATTTAAGTCGCTGAAGATTGATCCGGCTGCGATTAAAACGTATGCGGACTTTCAACGCATCCCTATCACCTACAAAGAGGATATGGTTGCCGATCCGAATCAGTTTGTACTATCGCCGAATATGCCAGGTGAACCAGCGCGTTACGACACAGAGACTCTTACCGCAGAGCATTGGCAGCAATACGCTGAATATGCAAAGGTTCAAGGTGTTCGTGATGTATTTTTTCCGCGCACTGAACAACAGCGCATGCGTGAGGCGTTCTTAAATGAATGGTTACCCATACATTTCCAGATGTCAGGCGGGTCGACCGGCAAGTCACTCATGACAGCGCATACCAAGCGGGATGTCGAAACGCTTTTTGCTCGCACTGGTGCGTGGTGGTACGCCATGCGCCCCGATGTCGACCAGACCGACAAGTGGCTGAATCTAATGCCCGCCGCACCGCATTTAGGCATCTACGCTGGGCTGTTAATCCCGCTGATGAATGGTCAGCCGAATTTCAACACCTTTGGTGGCAAAGTGATGCCAACCGAACGACAAGTTGAGATTGTCGCTGAAGACAACTTCGCTTTAATTTTAACCATCCCCTCTTACCTCACGCACTGGCTGCGTACTGCTAAACGTTTGATTGAAAGCGGCAAGATCCAACCGATCACCTCTTTTCGTATCGCCTATTGCGTCGCTGAGCCTATTACCGACTCTTACAAACGGGTCTTACATGAGTTGTTTGAGGCGATTGGCTCGAAAAATGTCGAAATTCTTGAGGGAATGGGCTCGACAGAATTACGTAGCGCTGGCTTTTATGAGTGCTACGAAGGTTCAAAACTACATCTTGATCCCGAGTATTTTTTTACTGAAATTCTAGATCCCGAAACCAAACAACCTGTTGCGCCAGGTGAGCCGGGCGTGTTTGTCTGGAGTCATATCGACTGGCGCGGCACGGCGATCTTACGTTATTGGACCGGTGATTATGTCAGCGGCGGCGTTAAGTGGGGGGAGTGTCCGCACTGCAAACTGACCCTGCCGCGCCTCATCACACCAATTTGGCGCGCTGCCTACGACTCAACCAAATTTCGTGGGGCGCGTATCGAATACGTGGCGCTACAAGACTGCGTGCGCAGTGCCATTGGTGTGCAGACGTTTCAGGTACTGTTACACAAAGAAGATGAGAATGATCCAACTTCGCGCGACATACTCGACATTTTTATCGCAGTCGCTGCAGGTGCCAACTCAGACGCTATCAAAACAGACATCCTCAATACCCTGAGGAGCAAACTAGAAATCACGCCGGATACGATTCAACTTCAAACAGTTGAAGACATAGAATCGCGCCTGTTTGCACGTAAGCTCAAAGCAGAATGGGTAGTCGATACACGACCAAAACTGACGGAATAAATCTACATCATGAAAGCTCTTGTATGCAAACAGTTTGGCGAACTCGATCAGCTACGGATTGAAGAGATTGCAGCGCCAGCCATGTCACCAAGTCAGGTTCGCCTCTCAATGCGAGCAGCGGGCGTCGGGTTTATGGACACCTTGATGGCTAAGGGTCTTTATCAGCTCAAACCCGAATTGCCCTATGTGCCTGGCGCCGTTGGTGCTGGCATCGTCACAGAAGTGGGGGCCGAGGTACACCACGTCAAAGTCGGCGATCGCGCCTCATTTCTGAATTACTACGGCGCCTTCGCCCAAGAAGTCGTGACTGAAGCTCACACCATTGTGCAAATTCCGGACTCGATGGATTTCGCACAAGGGGCAACGTTTAGGCTCTCTTACACACCCGCGTATTTAGCCCTAAAACTTAGAGCACAGCTGCAGCCCGGTGAGGTACTTCTGGTCACTGGAGCCTCTGGCGGCGTCGGACACGCTGCGGTACAACTCGGCAAACTGATGGGCGCGCGCGTCATCGGTAGCGTGGGGCGCAATGAAAAAATGGATATCGTACGCAGCTTCGGTGCCGATGAGGTTATCAATCACTCTAGTGAGAGGCTGCGCGATCGCGTCAAAGAGCTAACCGATGGTCGTGGCGCGGATGTCATCCTTGACCTAATCGGTGGCGATGTTTTTGATGAGTGCCTACGCTGCATCAACATGCTTGGCCGGATCATTGTCATGGGGTTTACGAGTGGTCGCATTCCGCAAATTCCGGCCAATTTGGTACTGCTGAAAAACTGCTCAATTTTGGGTGTCTTTTTGGGTGGCTGGATGACCCGCGATCAAGCGGGCTCTATGAAACTCAATCAAGAGTTGGCCGAACTTGCAAAACAAGGGGCCCTGCGCACACATATTTCGCATCGCTTCGCGTTTGAAGACGCCATCGAAGCGATGCAAACACTTTTACAGCGTGACACGATTGGCAAGGTCGTGCTCGATATCAATCCTTAATTTTTTTGAAGATCAATCATCATGGCAAATGAAAAAAAACGCAGTGATAAAGTTAAGTGGGAACACGTTAACAATTGGGTAGCTCGTCGTGGCTTGAAGACCGACTGGAAGGTCTTTGGTATGCCCGAGATCTTGGATCCCTTTACCAGCAGCTTTGTCGATGTCGACCCTATGCCCAAGTGGGATATCCCGCAAAAGATCATGATTTCGACCACGATTACCGGCGCATTTTTTAGTAAACGTTCAAATCCGCATCACCCAATTACGGTCGATGAAATTCGTGACTCTGCTGAAAAATGCATCTTGGCAGGTGCGCCAAATATCCATATACACGTGCGCG
Organism: Alcaligenaceae bacterium; assembly: GCA_947378965.1. Classification (GTDB taxonomy): domain Bacteria; phylum Pseudomonadota; class Gammaproteobacteria; order Burkholderiales; family Burkholderiaceae_B; genus Zwartia. The sequence goes on from CANCMG010000001.1 coordinate 105,816, forward strand.
ACGATCGCGGATATAACGTGCTCGATCCTCAGCGCTTTCACGATGTCATTGCACCCTTGCGTGAAAAATACCCAGAGGTGACCTTTGATGGTTGCCTCGTTGCCGTCAACGATCATGAAAGTTCACTCATGGCGTCGACCATGAAAATGGGGCTTTTTGATGCCTTACCCGTCAACACAACCGCCCTCTGCTGCGGTGACAACATGTTCTTTAAAGCGCCTCATGTGGTCATCGAAAAGGCGCGCTTAGCGCAAGAAGCGGGCTGCAAGCCGATTATCGCTGTCTACACAGATGGAGACATTGATAACGCGCGTCGCTATCTCGTCGAAAGCGGCGTGGTTCAAGGCCCCTGCTACTGGATTCTATTGCCGGCCCTGCCGGGCTGCAGTCCTATGCACAACCCGCAACAAATGGTGGATGGTTTGCAGCGTATGGTTCGTGCCATTCGCGACTTTGATCCAAATGGTTTCTTAATGGTAAGTGCGGCAGGAAGAGCCAGCACCTACCTGGCGACATTCGCAATGCTTCTGGGCTTGCACGTGCGTGTCGGGATGGAAGATACCGTCTGGCCATACCCGCATCGTGACGACTTGCTGAAACACAACGTCGATCATTTCACTCAAGTGCGCGATATCGCAAAACTTTTAGGACGAGAGCTGATGACACCAAGCGAATATCGCTTGGCGATAAACATGCCTGTTGTGGTACGAGCTTAACAACGTAGCTAGCGCCGAGGAGCTAATTGGGCCGTATAAAGCGTAAAGCAAAACGGTCACTCGGCGCATCCATTTTTGAAGAGTGTTGCTCACGCGTATCACTTGGATTCGCCCAAGCCTCAGACTGACCATCGAGTTTGAAGCCGACAGCCGTCAGCTCTGCGACAACGACCTCTTGGTCGATGCGATGCAGAGTCGAAGTCTCAGTGATGCCTGAGCCAGCTTTGCCGGCGTGATCCATCACGATTAAAAACCCACCGGGCTTAAGCGCATTGAAAATCGCTTTATTCATTATGCTGCGCTCGGTCGGAGTATTCACGATATCGTGATATGACAAGATCAAAGTCACGCGATCGACGCGTGGTAGGTCTGCTGCAAACAAATCTTCTAGCGGACGTGCGAGTACTTGCAGGTTGGCCTGAGGTTGCGCAGCAAGCCGTGTCTCAAGCGCAGGAGATGGTCTGGCAATTTGAGCCCAGACCTTACCATTTACACCAACCGCTAGCGCGAAAACCTGTGCTGTATAGCCACCGCCCGACGCAATATCCAACACAGTCATGCCAGGTGCGATCTGCGCTAACTTAAGCAGTTCGAGTGGTTTGCGCCTAGCGTCTGCCTGTCGATCGCGCTCGGTTCGGATGGGACTCTCTAATAAAGCAGTGTCGCTTAGCGCAACTTGCGCGCAGAGCTCAAAACTGAGCGTGCAGGCAACAAGCAAACAGGCAACAAGCGAGCGGCGGCGTGATTGTGCAAACATGATGAGCCCTAAGTTTTAGAATCGTGATCTTGATTAAACCATGCCGTGCTATCTTTAGCACTAGCCTATGAGGATCGCGTTGCCGGCCAGACGTTGCAGGATGAGCTTTGCACCGGCAAAACTCATTATTAAATTCATTTTTGTTGAGTCACACTATGCCTCAAATCCTTGCCCCTACCGGAAAGTTGCGCGTTGGGGTCTACACCGGCAGCCCACAGTCACTCATGCTAGGCCAAACGCCTCAAGACAATTACGGCATGGGCTACGAGTTAGGGCGTGAGTTTGCACGCCACCTGGGGCTGCCCTTTGAGCCGGTCGTTTTTGAAAAGAATGGCGATGTTTTAGCCGCCGCCAAACAAGGCGTGATTGACTTAGCACTGGTCAATGCAACACCAGTACGCGCCAAGTATTTAGACTTCGCTCAGGCGATTCTTTTTTCGGCGCAAAGCTATTTGGTAGGTGCCCACTGCGATGTGCGTGACATGGCCGCCCTTAATCGCGAAGGAATCGTCGTAGGGGTGTCGGGTGGCAGCACCTCTGAAACCGTCTTGCCGGCTATTTTGCAGCGCGCAAAGGTTGTTGCTATCAATAGCCTTGATGAAGTCACACGCCTACTCAATCAAGCAAAAATCGACGCCTTTGGCACCAATAAGGGCATCCTCTTTGAGTTGGCAAAGCGTAGCCCAGGCTCGGTCGTCTTAGATGGTGCCTGGGGCTTTGAACGTATCGCACTAGGGATCCCAAAGGGGCGCGCAACGGCACTGCCCTTACTGCAAGCGTTTTGCAAAGTCATTAAAACAAACGGCTTTTTAGAGGCTGCAGCCCAACGTGCGGGGATGCAAGGGGTAAGCTTCAACGAAAGCTAGTTTGAAAAGCGATATAGTTTGAATGTGTAGACACATAAGTATAAAAAAGAGGCAAACATGACCCAATACTCTAGCAAACTAAGTACAGCCTTCGCCTACCTTGGCGCCATTGTCTTCTCCACGCTGCTAACCGGTTATCAAACCGCTGTTGCACAAACCTATCCGAGCAAACCCATCACTGTCGTCGTGCCTTACGGCCCGGGCACAGGAAACGACATCATCGCCCGCATCATCGCCCAGAAAGTCAGCGAAACCTCAGGGCAACCAATGGTGATCGATAACCGAGCTGGCGCGAACGGCAGCATCGGCGCTGACTATGTCGCACGCGCCACACCCGATGGTCACACCGTGTTGATTGCCAGCACAAGTAGCATCGTCAATCAGTTTGTCACAAAAGACTCTCGCCTCGATATTGCCAAGGACTTTAGCCCCGTCGGCCTGGTGGGGTCTTTGCGCAATGTCTTAATTGCACGTCAAGATCTACCTGCGAACTCAATGAAAGAGCTCATTGCGCTCGCGAAAGACAAACCAGGTCAGCTCAATTTTGCCTCGGGTAGCGCGGCTACGCACTTTGTTGGAATGATTTTGAAGTTTGCTGCGCAGATTGACTTTTCAATTATTGATTACAAGCTCACAACGACCGGGATGACCGATGTTGCAAGCGGCAGAGTGGATTTGCTTTGGACGACCACTGCGTCAGCCTTGTCTTTAGTCAACACAGGTAAAGTCAAGCTCTTAGGCGTAACAGGCCCGACCCGATCGGCTGTTGTGCCAAACACAGCAACCATGATCGAAGCGGGTTATCCCGAAATTGATGTCAGTATCGACTTTTTTATTTTGGCGCCAGCGGGTACGCCGCCAGAGATTTTGACAAAATTGAATCGCGAGATTGTGACTGCACTGAACGATAAGGTCGTTAAAGAGAAACTAGCGACCGCAGGTGTTGAGGCAAACGGCAGTTCGCCTGAAGCACTGGCCAAATATATTCAACAGGATATGGCTCGCTGGGCACGTCTCGTTAAAGAAACAAACTACCAAGTGCACTAAACAATATGAGCCATAGCTATGCGACGCAACAAATCCCTCGCACTGCGAATATCTCTCAAGAGCTCACCAAGACTTCTCAACTTTGATTCTTTCTTAAGCCAATCTTTATCACTAATCCTAAGACGATACCGGCTCCGATGAGCTGTATCAACGCGATATGCTGTCCTAAGATGAACCAACCTAACACCAATGCGCAGATGGGCTCGATATTTAGAATAGCCGAATTTGCTGCAACGCCTAGCCTGGGTAGCACGGTTAGCATGATGGTAAAGCCCGTACCAAACAGGATCGTCAATAATCCCAGCCCCCACCACCCAACCATATCTGTGGGCCATTGAAAATCGCTCATCGTCTGGGCGCCAATCAACGCTAACAAACCTACAATCCACATCGTACTCACCGTTCGAATACGCCCATCCAAATCAGCGGCTTCATTTTGTATCAACACCATCGCTAAGCCAAAAGTAGCCCCAGCAAGCAAGGCAAACGCGACCCCTGCGCCGATGACTTCCCATTGGCCCAATGCACCTAGCCCCGAAGCAGCACCAAATACATCTAGGGCCAGTGCCAGTCCAAATAACATCACCGGCATCGTCTTTAGGATGAAGGGCTCAGGTCTCTGTCCATAAAAAACCCAGGACCACAATACAATCCATAAGGGGTATGTATTAAAGGCCAACAACGCCAACGAGACCGGCAACCGAGCGACCGCCGAGTAAACAGAAAACCCCTGAATAGCAACCAAAAACCCGATGATTGGTAGCACTTTTATATGTCGCCAGCTTAATTGGACCGGCACGCGCTGTACGTACAGTATTAACGTCACGACAAGCGCCGTCACGACGCTACGAAAGAACACCGCGGTCACGACATTTGTCCCATGATCAAAGGCGACGCGGGCCGCCACATGATTTGCACCCATGACGACGGCAATCAATAACAAGGTAGCAAAAGCGGAGCCTGAGATAGCTTTTTTTTTCATCATACGCCCTGAAAGACTGTGTCGATTTACCCCAAAAGGGCAAGAAATTTTTTTGCAAGACTCGGTGAAATCAAAGAGAAAAATATTGCTTATTCAGTTATATACAGTTACTGTTTGCACAATAATATTCAATAAAAACAATAAATCAGGAGACTAAAATGAAAACAAATAATCAGATTACCAGAGCTGGGCTACTGTTCACCGCTGGGCTCTTACTCTCAGCAGCCGCAAATGGTCAAGAACTTATCAACCTGGGTGTATCGCTTCCGCTATCGGGATCGGGCGCAAACTGGGGAAAAGGAAGTGAAATAGTCTGCCAGGAAGCTGTTCGCGTGGTGAATGCAAATGGTGGCGTCAAGATTGGCGCAAAAATTTACAATTACACGTGCATTGCCTACGACAACAAATATACCGCCGCTGATGGTGCTCGAGTCACGCAGACTTTGCTTAAAAAAGATAACGTCAAGTTTATAGCGGGTAACGTCGGGACTGCACCTGCGCGGGCGATGCAGTCGATCACCGAAAAAGAGGGTGTTCTGATGTTTACTACCGCCTGGGGGCAATCAATTAAAGGGCCAAAGTTCCCGATGACCTTCACGCAAATGAATACCCCCGTTGAATTCGTTGAGTCAATGGTTCCATTCATTAAACAGGCGAACCCCACGGTCAAGACGGTCGCTCTCTTGAATCCAAACGATGCGACCGGCCAGGATATTGAGAAAATTTCTCGTAAAACCTGGGAGTCTGTTGGTGTGAAAGTGCTATCGAGCGACTGGTTCGAGCGTGGTACCACCGAGTTTCAACCGATTGCTACAAAGCTAGCAAGTACCAAAGCTGATGTCGTGGATTTAGGGGCTGCACCACCACCAGATGCTGGAAGGATTTTTAAAGAACTCAAAGCTCTTGGCTGGAAAGGCGTGCAAGTCGTTGAGGCAGGCACCGGAGCTGAGGGGCTGATTACGACTGGTGGCGATGCCTCCGACAAAACCTACCTCGGGGCAGCGATCGCCTTTGACTCATCATCAAGCGAAATACTGCAGCGACTCAATGCCCTAGTATTAAAAGGCACAGGCGAGTCTTTAAACTTAATTCAACTAGGTTTCTACGACTCGGTCATCGCTCTCAAGGCTGCAATGGAGAAAGCTCAAAGCATAGACCCCAAAGTCGTTGCAGAAGCCTTACCTAGCATTATTTTTGATGGTGCCTTTGGAAAGACTGGGTTTGGGGGGGTCGCCTCTTATGGGTCACCACAACAAATGCTACTTCCGGTAATCGTTACTCAAATTAACGGCACTCAGTTGAAGCAGGTTCATCGCGTCGAAAACGCAGAACTAGCTAAACGATTAGCAAAATAAACAAACGCTTGCCCTTGACAGGCTGGTCGTTAGCGCCCCAGGTTTGACCGATCACCGCGTGCTGCTCGTGGTCATCGGTCACTAGCCCAAAAGGTTCACAATTCACGCCGCTCGATAACTACGAAGCACGCGTACGCGAACGTTCGACTGTAAAACATGCAAACATTCATTCAACTTGTGTTTACCGGCGTCCAAATTAGTGCGATTTACGTCCTTTTTTCTTTGGGACTCACTCTCATTTTTGGCGTCATGAAAATAGTCAATTTTGCTCATGGTCAATTCTTCACGCTGACCGCGCTCTTAATTTCGGTCGCCCTACCTTTCTTAATTGGATACGGGCTCTCGACGTTAACCGCATACCTTATTTCTGTAGTTGTCAGCGCCTGTGCCTCGTTGCTGCTGGGGCTGATCATTTATCAAGGTGGTCTCCGATTTTTTCAGCGTGATCTATCAGGTTCATTTATCTTAACTGTCGGAGTCGTACTGTTTCTTGAGGGTGTGTTTCTACACTATTTTGGGGGGGTCGTGCGTTCTGTTCCCCCATTTGTCGAAGGTAGCATCTCCCTTTTGGGCGTCAACATCACGCTTCAAAGAATTCTATTGATAGTGGTATCACTAAGCTTCACGGCAGTACTGTTCTGGGTTCTTTCATTTACAAAACTCGGCAAAGCCATGCGGGCAGTCTCAATTGATCATGAGGCGGCCATGCTGCAAGGTATTCCATACAAAAAAATCGCCTTCCGCGGTTTCATGATTGCGACTTTTATGGGTACGCTTGCCGGTGCAATGATGGCGCCGCTTGCGATGATTTCCCCTACCGTTGGCTCAGACTACCTAGTGAAAGGATTTATCGCGGTGATTATCGGCGGATTAGGAAGCGTGCCTGGCGCAATTGTTGGCAGCCTGTTCATCGGAATGATTGAAAGCTTTGGTGGTTATTTTTTTGATCCCTCAATTGCAAACATCAGTATTTTTATTTTGGTCATCTTTACGCTTTTAGTACGTCCTAATGGATTGCTAAAAAATGGATAAGAAAACTATCGTCCAAGCAGGATTAAGCGTCGCGGCTCTCGCCCTAGCCTCTCTGAGCATTTCAAGCGGCTATATTTCCAGTGTCGTGAGTTGGATGGCTATCGCAACCCTCTTAGCCTCTAGCCTCCGATTTGTCACGCTGATTGGAGAACTCAATTTTGCGACAGCTGCGTTTGTCGGACTAGGCGCCTACGGTGCCGGAGTCATGCTGACGATCTTTGAATGGCCGTTCATCGCCTGCTTACTTTTTAGCGGTGTTGTTGCCGCAGTCGTGGGCTTCGGTTTCGGTTATGTGACACTCAAGACAAAAGGCCCCTATTTTCTGCTGATTGGGTTTGCTTTTACTGAGGTCGTTAGGCTTGTGTACACAAAAATCGATATCATTGGAAGTAACTCAGGGATGGTAGGGATCTTTCCGCCGAGCTATCTTGAGCCATACTATTCTTCCTTTGCTATTGCGGTATCGGGCCTTCTCATTATCGCGCTCTACGTCATTGAAAAGTCGCACCTCGGCAAGGCTTTCACTGGCATTCGCGATAACGATCAAGTTGTGCTGGCAGTTGGTATTAACGTACACCTCACTAAAGTCATCTGCCTGACGATCGGTGCTTTCACCTCCGGCATCGCTGGCGGTTTGACTGCCTTTGTCAATAATGTCATTAGCCCGGGGGACTTTAGCTACTTGCTCTCGACATTCGCTCTAGCCTACCTTAAAGTCGGAGGAGAAGAGAGACCAATGGGCCCTATTTTGGGTGCGGTCCTACTAGTGTTCTTAAGTTCAATTTCATTGCTTTTTGGCGGTGCTGATCACATCTTTTATGGAACTGCAATTATCGTCAGTGTACTGATCCTGCCGAAAGGTTTGATTGGCTTAATTGAACAAATACAGCTTCGATTTAAAAGGGATCATAACTAAGATGACTGCCAAATCGTTAGTAAGGCTCGAGGGATTAACCCGACGCTATGGTGGACTGATCGCAGTTTCAGATCTCAACATGGAAGTCCATCCGGCCGAAATTCTTGGTCTGATTGGCCCAAATGGCGCAGGAAAAAGCACAACGTTTAACCTCCTCAGTGGCTTTGTGAAGCCTACCAGCGGCCAACTATATATTGATGAAGAAAATGTAACCGGAAAATCTCCAACATATATCAGCAAGCTGGGCTTGATTAGAACTTTTCAACACAGTAGTCTAATGAAAACCCTGACTGTACATGACAACATTCTGATGGGGGCAATTGGTGGCTTAAGCTTTTTACACACCCGTAAATGCCTCGCACGCGTGCATGACGTTGCAACACTATTGGGTCTGAACACATATCTCAATGAAATATCTGGCAATCTTTCGCACGGCATACAGCGACTTGTCAGCATCGCCATCGCTTTCGCTGCGCATCCCAGAATTCTCTGTCTTGACGAGCCCTTAACGGGTTTGAATCAAACAGAAGCAACAACTACTCTTCGTGTTCTGCGCAGGATACGCGATGAGTTCAATTGTTCGATTCTATTGGTCGAACACAATATGAAAGCGGTGATGCAAGTTTGCGACCGCATCGTCGTGCTTCACCAAGGCAAGTTACTCGCATCGGGTACGCCTGAAGAAATACGTAATAATGCAGATGTGATTAGCGCATACTTGGGACCGAAGCATGCATAACGCGACAACTTCGCTCGACATTCATAACCTCTCGGTTAGCTACGGTCGCGTGCCGGTACTAACGGATATCAACATTAAGGTTTTACGCGGACAGGTCGTCACGATAATTGGCGCGAATGGTGCAGGTAAGTCGACTATTTTAAAAACGATCACAGGACTCTTGCAGCCGACTAGCGGATCGATTCGCCTATTTGGACAGCCTATTGAGCGCCTAGAGCCCGATCAAATTGTTCCGATGGGATTAACGCTAGTGCCAGAAGGCCGGCGACTGTTTGACGTCATGACGGTTCAAGAAAATCTAGAGATGGGCGCTTATAGTAGGGTAGACACAGACGGTATTAAAAAGGATTTTGAACGCGCGCTAGCTTTTTTTCCAGATCTCAAAGAAAAACTAAAATCACAGGCAGGCTCGCTCAGTGGCGGCCAGCAACAAATGGTGGTTGTGGCGCGTGCACTGATGGCCGGGCCTAAAGTGATGCTGCTCGACGAACCAACGATCGGTCTAGCGCCAGCTGTCGTGCAATCGATCGCGCGCGTGATTTCGGAGATTCGGGACTCTGGCGTTGATGTCTTGCTTGTTGAGCAAAATGCTGAAATGGCGATCGAAATATCAGACTATGGTTATGTTCTAGAGCAAGGCAGAGTGGTGCTCGAAGCCTCTGCGCGAGACCTTGCCAACAATCCTAGCGTGCAAAAAGCCTATCTTGGGATATGACGGTGAGGCCAAGCATTTAGCCTACTTAGGTTCTTCTACGTCAAAATTAAAACGCTATTCTGACTGCGGACATTGACTAGAAAGACATTACGTAGCTCAGTAAAAAAGATTAACGTAACAGCACACTAGACGCAGAGACTGCACCAACACAAAGGGGATCACCTCATGACCATCAAAACTGTGGCTCTAATCGGCGCCGGCAATATGGGTTCGCGTATGGCGCGCTGCATCAAACGCGCTGGTTTCGAGTTGACAGTCTGCGATCAAGATCTAGCCGTGCTCGCAGAATTCAAAAAAGAAGGAGTGGGCGTCACGCAAGACCCTCGCGACTGTGCTCAGGCAGATGCCATCATCGTGCTCGTTGCCAATGACGAGCAAATTATCTCGGTCACGTGCGGAGCCACAGGCTTTATCGATGCAATAGACCCTGAGCGCCAACCCTTAGTCTGCATCATGAGCACCACCCTACCCTCTACGCTAAAACAGATCGCAGCCCGACTGAAGACCACCCGGGCACATTTGATCGATGCCCCAGTGAGCGGCGGTTTAGTCAAAGCCGAGCAAGGCACCCTCACCATCATGATGAGTGGTGACGACCAAGACTTAAACAGAGCCGAGCCTCTGATGCGCTCGATGGGCACTGAAATTTTTCGGTGTGGTGCGCTTGGCGCAGCAGAGGTGATCAAAGTGATCAACAACATGCTCGGCATTGCGAGCATCTATCTAGCAGCAGAGGCCTTTGAATTAGCAGCCAAACATGGCGTGAGCATTGAACAAATTGCACCGATTCTTGAAGTCAGCAGCGGCAGAAACTTTATGTCGCTTGACGGCGCGATGACACGTCAACACTATCAAGCCTGGGCACGCTCACCAGAGGCGTTTTTCTCGCTAGTCAATATCGTCAGCAAAGATTTACACTTAGCCAAGGCACTAGCCGACGAGGTCAACCTCGATTTGCCACTTCTCAATGATGTGTCGCTTAACGTCGATGCCACCGATCAAACGGTGATGAAGCGCTGGATGCTAGCTGCCGGACAAAAGGTCACTTAAGATACACTGCAATGCTGGCCTTCGCTTTTGCACGTGTCGCTCATGACTTTAAGGTGCTTCTATTATGCTTACACGCCAATTTATCAAGGCTTTGTGCCTGACGCTGATTTTTCTGACGGGTTGCTCGGACAATAAGACAGGTGGCGAAATCAAGGTCGCAGTTTCGCCCACATCCCCTCCGATGCTTTTTGAAGAGAACAAAAAGATACAAGGCGTTGATCTAGAAATTTTTCAAGGCTACTGCAAAGCACGTGGCTGCACACTGAAAATTACACCTTATGACTGGCAAGGCATGCTGGCTGCTGTATCAAGCGGACAAGCAGACGTCGCGTTTTCGGGTATCTCGATCACCGATAAACGTAAAGAGGTTATGGATTTCTCGCAACCCTACTACGATAATGCGTGGCACTTGGTCAGCTTAGCGGCTCGCAAAATAAAAATAAGTGACATCTCCGAGCTCAAAAAATACTCGATCGGCTATCCACGTGGCATGGCCTACAGCGATCTAATTAAGAACAGATTCGAACCCAAGGGCTATTACTCTTTAAGTCAAGTCAAGCTTTATCCCTCATACAGCGAGGCAATGACTGACTTGCAAAATGGCAATCTTGATTTGGCGTTCATTGAAGAACCAGTCTTTGCAAACTATCTCTATAAACTTAAGTTACCGATTGAAAGCGCCCGCGTGTTTACAGGTTTTGACCAGCTAGGCTTTGCGTTCGCAAAGGGTTCTGCACGTCGTGATGACTTTGATGCATACTTGAAAGAGCTTGGGCCAAAAAAAGTCAAAGCCATTGTTGATAAGTGGTTGAAATAGCGTGCTCAAAGGCATTGGTTAGCTCGGGCACAGCCAGAGGCTGCTCAGGCACAAGGCTTTAGCCCTTGTAACATCTTTCAACATATCATTTGCCTCAGGTATTGATGCAATCTATCCCAGCGCTCACTCAGCAAGGCATCAGAAACTTGAACAACACGGTAAAAACGAAAAGGATACAAAATGTTTAGACGAAGAATATTGTCGGTAGGCGTGATCTCCCTCATGCTCGGCATCATTGCGCCGTCTCAAGCGCAAGATTTTCCGAGCAGACCAATTCGCCTGATCGTGCCGTTGGCCGCAGGGGGCGCCACCGACGTGGTTGCGCGCCTGATCGCAGACAAACTCTCTGAACAAGTCAAACAGCCTGTGATTGTTGAAAATCGCCCTGGTGCGCAAGGAATGATTGGCGTCGAGGCCGCAGCAAAAGCAGCACCCGACGGCTATACGCTGGTGTTTGGTTCGAGCACAACGATGGCAGCGATTTCAAGTCTGTATAACAAGTTGCCTTTCGATCCTATCGAAGACTTTGCGGCGGTGGCCAAGGCACTTGATAATGCCTACAACGTGCTACTGGTGCCCACCTCTTTACCCGTTAACAACGTTGCAGAGTTAATTGCCTTTGCAAAAGCCAATCCAACAAAATTGAACTATGGGGCAGGCACAGCCAGCTCCAGAATTTGCATTGAAATGCTCAAGGTCATGTCTGGGGCAAGTATCGCCTTTGTTCCCTATAAAACATCCACGCAAGCGCTCAACGATTTAATGGGCAATCAGGTGCAACTGGTGTGCGAGCCAACCGGCTCGGGGATGGCGCTGGCTGCTAATGGCAAGCTTCGTGCAATTGCAGTCACAGGGCCACAGCGTATCGACGAAGCCCCAGGCGTTGCCGCAGTTGCCGAAACCGCAGGGCTCAAAGACTATGGGCACTGGTCGTGGCTGGCATTTTTTACCAAAGCTGGCACACCACCCGCCGTCATCGACAAGTTGAGCACCGAACTGCTAAGGGTCTTGGCCAATCCAGAGGTAGCAAGCAAAATCAAAAAATTTGGTTTTGATGTTGTACCGTCAGGGCCAAAAGAACTCGCAGCTTTACAAAAAGAGGCCGTGACCAAATACGCAAAAATCGTAAAAGACGCGGGGATCACGCCCGAGTAGAGCTGTCGGGCATCTTTGCCCCAACATGAGCCGTGTCTCGTTTTTTAGCGAGCTCACACTGGCGCTGTCGCTCACGGGCGCCGCTCTTTTGTAGCTCGGTCGTTTTATTGATGCAGCGCGGGCAACTCACACCCTCTTCGTAAAGCGGCGATTCTGTTGCGCCGTCTGGTAGTGGCTGACGACAACAACGACACAACGGACGCGAGGTCTGCTGCAACCCATGCCCCACTGAAACGCGCTCATCAAACACAAAACACTCTCCCTCCCAGAGGCTTTGCCCGGGCGGGACGATCTCAAGGTATTTAAGAATGCCCCCCTCAAGATGGTAAACCTCGTCAAAACCCTTTGAACGCATCAGTGCGGTAGATTTTTCACAACGAATCCCACCGGTGCAGAACATTGCAACTTTAGGCTTTTTACCCGTGCGGGCTTCAAGCGCCTTGGCCTGATCCACCCAAGAAGGCAACTCAGAGAAGGTGCCGATATTCGGATCCAGCGCTCCCTTAAAGGTGCCTAGCTCAACCTCGTAGTCGTTTCGCGTATCGATCAGTACCACGTCAGGGTCGCTGATGAGTGCGTTCCAGTCTTGCGGTTTGACGTAGGTGCCAGCCATGCGGGTCGGGCTAATGCCAGGCACACCCATCGTGACAATTTCTTTTTTTACGCGAATCTTCATTCGGCGAAACGGTGGGTTGTTAGCCCATGCCTCTTTGTGCTGTAAATCCGCAAAGGCTGGATCTGACCGCAAATGCGCCAAGATAGCCCGAATATCAGACTCAGCCCCAGCCAAGGTGCTGTTAATGCCCTCGCGCGCCAACAGGATCAGACCTTTGACGTTGCGCGCTTCACACAACTCGAGCAGAGGTAACCTGCGTTGCTCAAAATCAGGTAAATCAACAAATTTATAAAAAGCGGCGGTCAGAAATTGGCTGGTAGGCATTAGTTCAGGCAGGTGGTCAGCAGAGGTCGTGTAAACAGAAGCATTGGGATAAAAAACATTCAGGCACAAACGCAGTGTTAAGACACAAAAGAATGAAACCATCCGTATCTTAGCGTTAAGACTCAAGGCTTAGCTTGATAAAACGCAAGCCCCTGACAAACTACAAACCTAGAGTATAGAGATGGGGCAACAGCACGGTCTTACCACCTGCCACCCACCGAGCGCCCCCCATGAGCAAACTCAACAGACTCAGCAGCTCCCCGTCCCAGCAACGAGGTGCTAATTTCCCGTTAAGCGCTTCACAAAAGAAGCCGCATACGCGGGCGAACGAAACAGCAAAATAGGATCGTCGGTCGGGGCAATGCCATCACTCATCACCAACGGATCAAAGTTGATTTTTTCGCAGTCTGCGCCTTTTTGTGGGGTTGCCGAGGTCAGCGTGAGTACCCCCGCCTGAATAGTTTTACGTTCGGCTGGCCAATAAACTGTTGCATTGTTTTGCACATCCGAGGCCTCACCGATCGTGAGGATCATATTCCAGCGAACCGGCCCTTTTTGGGTTTTAGCAATCAGGTCGTCATCCAAAAAACGTGCTGGCATCGTACCCATCTCTGCATCCGTTAAGCGCTTGACGCCGTCTTCAGGCTCAAACCTCCAACGCACCAAAGTCGTTTGGTTGTTAGGGTTAATAAACTTAAAGGTGTGAATGCCAAAAAATTCACTGTTGGCGTAACTCACCGGCGGATTATTTTTAGCCATGAATTCACCCAGCGGCTTAGTATCAGGATGAGTCTCTCTGAACTGCTTTTGCTTTTCTGGATCAGGCTTACCCGTTGCAGGATCAACCATGTTGGACAGCAAGCCTGCGTAAAACGTTTGAGGCGTCGCCGCGCCAAACACCGGCACATTCAGCATGGTGAAGTGGTGAAGGCTATCGCCCGGCAGTTTGAATTGCAAGGCCAAACCACGCGGGCTTTTAGCCGTATCTGGCGCTTTAGGGTTACCGCCCGGCAACGAAAAGCGACCAATCACAGGGATCGCGGCGCCCGAAAACAACGCCGAGCGCGTAAACGCTTGAGCGTCCTTTGAGCCAACAAACGAACCGTCCACACAGACGCCGATAATATGGTTGCGCCGCTCGCCGGGGTGCACACCACCAAGCTTTTCGAGCGCACTGACGACTTGGTCTGCCGTCGGGGCTTGTTGCGCAGTTGCATTGAAGGTGCAAAATACAGAGGCTAGCGCCACTGAAAAGAGTTTTGCGTTCATTGGGAGTAGCCTCAGGCTATAAGTTGAAGGATTCACTCTATTGCAGTGGCCTGTCTTAGATCCATTGCACTGAGCATCTTAGATCCATTTTGCTTGAAATACCATCAAGTTTGGTGCCCTCAACCAAGATTTTTACCGGTAATATTGCAGCATAAGAATGGGTAAACCCAGAATTTACCGCCTGAGACAACGATCATGCACATTAGACCAATTGGTAACGACTTTGCCGCCGAAATTACGGATATCGACCTGCGCCAACCCCTGACAGCAGAACAGGTTCACACGATTGACCGCACGATGGATCAATACGCGGTCGTGGTGTTTCCAAAACAAGAACTCGACGATGATCAAGAGGTGGCGTTTGCCCGCAGCTTGGGGCCGCTCGAAGAGACGCGCGCGGTAGTCGATGTGCACAAGCAACGGCTCGCGTACAACCAAATGAACGACATTTCGAATCTGGATGTCGATGGCTCAATTCTGGCCGCAGATGACCGGCGTCGCATGTTTAATTTAGGCAACGCGCTGTGGCACTCGGATAGCAGCTTTAAGGCGACGCCCGCTAAGTACTCAATGCTGCATGCACGTGTGATTCCACCTGAAGGTGGTAACACTGAATTTGCCGACATGCGTGCGGCCTGGGATCGACTGCCTGATAAAACCAAAGCCTTCATCACGCCGTTAGTCTGCGATCACTCTTTAATCTATTCACGTGCGCAGCTAGGCTTTGAGGCGTTCAACGAACAAGAAAAAATCAACTATGCCCCAGTACCGCAACGCTTGGTGCGCAAACACCCAGGCTCTGGGCGTAAGTCAATTTATTTAGCTTCACATATTGGCGTCGTACACGGCATGCCTCGACCAGAAGGCATGGTGTTGATTCGAGACTTAATTGAAGAGGCCACCAGACGCGAGTTTGTCTACAGCCATGTCTGGAGTCAATTCGACCTAGTGATGTGGGATAACCGCTGCACCATGCATCGTGCACGTCCTTACGATGACAAACTCTACAAACGAGATATGCGTCGCATGACCTTGACCGACAGCGCACCGACACTCGAGCAGCCGTTATAACTATTTTTTCAGTGCAGCCCTCAATAAAAATAAACTCAATCCCACCGGAGACCTTAATGAAATTCACTCTCAATAGTTTTACGCTCATCATTGCCTGCGTACTCAATGCGTCACCCCTGATAGCTCAGGCTCAAACGACAACTAAAGACTTTGTCACCGTTAAGCGCGAGCAAATTGTCTGGAAAGATGGCGACCTCGGCGTGAAATCTACCGTTTTATTCGGCGACCCAACGAAACCTGGTCTGTATATCGTGCGCAATATCTTTCCAGCCGGAATCATGAGTACCCCGCACTCACATGATCAAGACCGCTATGTCACTGTGATTCGCGGCACTTGGAATGCAGGCACGGGCCCAAGCTGGGATCCAGCCGGTACCGACCCTTTGCCCACCGGCAGTGTGATGTTTCACCCCGCCGGCGCGGTCCACTTTGATGGCTCGATCAAAGATGAAACAGAAGTACAAATTATGGGTATGGGTCCAGTCACCACCAAATCGGTCTATCCCGAATTAGGCCGTTTTGGTAACGCCCGAAAAATGAACTAGGCGCGATATCCTGAACACTTACAGCCATTCATGACAGACCTCGTTTTCAGTATTCTGATTCTGGGGTCTGTAGGTCTGATTGCAGGCGTCATGGCCCGGATCAATTCTTTCAAAAAGAATTGTCTTGGCGCTACCTGAAAAACGTTTCATGCAGCTCATGGAGATTGTGATGCTAATTTCAGGGCTGAGCATTCTGGGCCAATGTCTGTACAGCCAATAAGCATCGTTCACATTCGCAGCGTCATCGCCGGCACAAACGCAAACAGCAGCAAGATACCAATCGCTACAACATAAAATGGGATGAGCTCAATCACCACCTTACCCATTTTGACCTGAGCGATCGAACTTGTAATAAACAAAGTGGTCCCAACCGGAGGATGGTACAGACCGATTGATAAATTGATAATCATCATGATGCCTAACTGCACGGTATCCATGCCAATCGCAGCGGCTAAGGGCACGAACATTGGCGTCAACAACAGCACCGCTGCCGGCAGATCAATAAACATGCCAACCGCTAACATGATCGCGTTCATCGATAAGATGATCATCCACGGTTCACCCAGCGTACGTTGAACAAAGGCCACAAAATCTGCTGGCAACTGTTCAAACGTCAAAATCCATCCAATCACACTTGAAGCCATGATGATGAGCATCACGACCGCCGTGGCGAGTCCGGCATCGACAATCGAGTGTTTGAGTCGCGCCATTGAAAGATCGCGATAGATGATCCAAGACACAACGAGCGCGTACAGCGTCGACATCACGCTGACTTCGGTAGGCGTTGCTATACCAAACCGCAAAAAGATAATAATTAAAACGGGCAACGCCAACGCCGGTAATGAATACAGCAGTTGAACCCTAAAACGCCCCCAGTCAAACGGGGTAGTATCTCTTGGAAAACCTCGTCGACGCCCTTGTATGTAGCACACCAACATAAACCCACCGCACATAATGACGCCAGGCAAGATACCTGCCACAAACAATGCGCCAATTGAGGCATTCGACACCAATGAATAGATGATCATCGGAATCGAAGGGGGGATGAGGATATCAATGGTTGCGGCCGCGGCGATCGTGCCCGCGGCAAATGCGGGAGGGTAGCCAAGCTTTTTTAACCAGGGGATTAACAGCGAACCAATCGCGGAGGCATCTGCAACGGCAGAGCCCGAAACGCCGCCAAAGATCGTCGACGACATGACACCCACTTGCGCCGGACCACCGTGAAAACGCCCCATCAACGTCGACAATAAATCAATCAAATGCTGACCGAGCTTGCCACCGACCATCAGCGATCCGGTCAACATAAAAAATGGGATTGCGATCAAAGGGAAACTTTGTGTTTGAGTGACAAGCTGCGACACAATAAACTCTGAACCCAATCTCTCTGAAGGCATCAGCCCCAGCTGAGCGCCAACGATCAGGGCGTGCGCAATTGGCAATCCAAGCATCGCGAGTGCCAAAAATGCAATGAAGGTAGCAATCGATAACATGGCAAACTCTCAGTGTTCGGCAAAGGCCGAGGCTGTCTGCCCACTACTAATGTAGCGGCCATGCATGCCTTGGGTCAGATACATACGTATCGATTGTGTGACTGCAGTCAAAACCAACAACACAAAGGCAATTAAAAAACACGTATAGGTCACAGAAGACGGCACCCCCAAAACCGGCGTCCGCTCGGTACTGACGATCGGCATCAAGGTAAAGGCTCCCCAGGCTAGCGAGCTATACGCTGCAATGAGAATCAAGCTGTTTCCCATAATCACTAAGCGTCGATACTTAAGCGAAATTTTTTCAAGAAACCAGACAATACTAATGTGCGAACCGTACTGCGCTGCGAGCACGACTCCGGCCATCACCATCCACGGAAAGATCAGCTCAGGGGCTTCGCCACCTGCCTTCAAACTTGTTGAAGACAGGTAACGTAAAAACACGTTGATGGCTAAGATCCCAAACAAGAGCACAGTCGTCACATACAAGACAAAACGGCACACCGCTGCAATACAAGCGTCAATTAAGTCACAGATTTTCAGCAGCATCACGCTCATCTCACGTGCTCCTCGTTAATTACTTACCAGCTCTAACCGCTTGCGCAGCGTCTACAACCTTCTTGACGAAGGCGCCCTGCGGCCCCTTGAGCCAGGACTCGGTGACTGATTGCGTGGCCGCGTTAAAGGGAGCCAAATCAACCGTATTCATTTCAATCCCTTTTGCTTTGAGTTCGCCAACCAATTTTTGATCTGACTCAAGCGACAACTGACGATTGAGCTTTGTCGCTTCGGCAGCAGCCTCGCGAATAATCTTTCGATCAGCTTCTGACATACGATCGTACGTGCGCTTAGACATCACAAATGGCGTCATCTCGTACTTATGCGCGGTAAAAGAGATGAACTTTTGCACTTCATACAGTTTGGATGAATAGATATTCATCAGTGGATTCTCTTGCCCATCCACCACACCCTGTTGCAAGGCGACATACAGCTCAGAGAACTTAATTTGCTCGGGCTCTGCACCCAACGCTTTCATAATGTCGATAGTGGCTGGATCAGGTGGTGTGCGCACCTTTAAGCCTTTCATGTCAGCGGGCGTCTTGATTGGGCGAAGCTTATTAGACACATGACGAATGCCGTTATCCCAGTACCCCAGAACGATCAAGCCTTTTTCAGCCGAGATTTTGGCGAGTTCTTCACCAGCGGGGCCATCAAGAACTTTCCAAGCGTCTTGTAAGGTCGGAAACAAGAACGGCATGCCAAACGCAGAGTATTCTGGCACGACAGACGAAATCGAGCCTTGCGAATTTGCGGCAAAATCAACAACGCCACTGCGTAGCGATGTCAAGATTGGCACATCGTCGCCCAACTGAGCAGCTGGTGCGACCTGCACTAGCATTTTGCCGCCACTTTTTTCTTTAACAATATCCGCGAACTTAACCGAGGCTTCGTGCTTTGGATTGCCAATTGCCGCGTTATGACCGAGCGTCAATTTCATCTGGGCACTAGCGCCCACCGAAATAAACAGACACGAGGCGGCAAGCATCGTTTTAAATAATTGCTTCATGGTTTGTCTCCGTTTCGATTTTAGTAATCTGTTTTCAAGGTTAATCATCTATTTTCAATGCTAATCATCTATTTTCAATGCTAATCATCTATTTACAAGTATTAGCGACATCACAATAGCCATCAAGCATCGCCTCACTTGACGTCTTTGAACCTCTATAACAACTTCTTGATAAAAGACACAATCGCTGTCGTCGAGATACCATAACGATCATGCAATGTCGGTAAAGCACCTGCTGCTAAAAACTCGTCTGGCAAAGCAATTTGATGGTAGTTGGGTGACATCCGCGCACGCAATACGCAGGCGGCGATCGCCTCACCTAAGCCCCCTATCCTTGTGTGATTCTCAGCCACAATCACCAAACGTGAGCCTCGACCTATTTCTTTTAAAATAGTCGCCTCGTCTAAGGGCTTGATTGTTGGTACGTGCAGAACTGCAACATCTGCCGCACCACCCGCCATCTCTTTTGCAACTTCTAGCGCCCGCATCGTCATGATGCCGCTCGAAATAATGAGTACATCCTTACCGTCGCGTATGAGCTGCGCCTGACCTAATTTGAACTTGTAGTCATACTCATCTAAAACTAAAGGCACCTGTCCACGCAGCAGGCGCATATAGACTGGGCCATCGTGCGCCACCACCGCCGGCACCATTTGTTCAATATCCAGTGCATCGCACGGATCAATGACTGTCATGCCCGGAATCGCGCGCATCATCGCCAGGTCTTCGGTCGCCTGATGGCTCGGGCCATAGCCCGAGGTCAGTCCTGGCAGGGCACAGGCAATTTTTACATTTAAATTTTCTTCGGCAATCACTTGATGAATGAAGTCGTAGGCGCGCCGCGTTGCAAAGACAGCGTAGGTTGTCGCAAAAGGGATCAAACCCTCTTTAGCCATGCCGCCAGCAGCGCCCATTAAAAGTTGCTCGGCCATGCCCATTTGAAAAAAACGCTCTGGGTAGGCTTGCGCAAAGATATGCAAGTCGGTGTACTTGGCTAAGTCTGCGGTCAGACCCACAATTTCGGGGCGGCTTTCAGCGAGCTCGACAAGTGCCTTACCAAAGGGTGCGGCCCGGACACGCTGACCTTCAGCGGCAATCGAAGCAATCATGGCCGAGGTCGTCAGCTTAGGCTTAGTCACTGCAGTGTTGATGGGCGCAGTCATTGAGCACCTCCTTGAAAGCTCTCATCCAACTCGGCGATCGCTTGAGCCCACTCGTTGGCTTCAACGCGAATGAAGTGATTTTTTTCGCGTGCTTCTAAAAATGACACCCCTTTACCCATCTTCGTATCAAGCAAAATGACACGAGGCTGTGGCGCAGCTAACGAGCGTGCCGTATCAAACGCAGCTAAGACAGCGGGCAGATCGTTACCATTGACGCGTTGCACGTGCCAGCCGAAGGCCGCCCACTTATCAGACAAGGGTTCAAAGGGTAAAACCTGACTCGAGTGTCCATCTGCCTGTTGATTATTAATATCAACCAAGCAGATTAAATTTGCGAGTTTGTGTGAAGACGCAGATAATGCCGCCTCCCAAGTCGAGCCTTCATCAAGCTCACCATCTGACATTGAGTTATAGACAAAGGCGGGATTACGTTTGTGTCGTAAAGCGAGTGCCATGCCAACACCGATCGGTAGCCCCTGTCCAAGTGAACCGCCAGAGATCTCCATTGCGGGCGTGTAAGTCGCCATGCCCGACATCGGCAGACGACTCTCATCACAGCCATAGGTTTCAAGCTCGTCTTCACTCAGAATGCCAGCATTAATCAGCGCAGCATAAAAAGCGATTGCATAATGGCCATGCGACAGTAAGAAGCGGTCACGCTGCTCCCACTCAGGCTCGCCGACTTTGAATTTCAAGGCATGTCCATAGGCAACGGCTAGCGTGTCGGCGATACCTAAGGCCTGCCCGATATAACCTTGCCCCTGCACTTC
>CANCMG010000002.1 GCA_947378965.1 Alcaligenaceae bacterium
CTTGCACGCGGTGCGGATCTTGCAAAGCATTGGTGGCCACATACACCTTCACTTTATCCCCACCTAACTCCTCTGCCAACGCCCCCCACTCGGGCACTGTCGCGAAGACGTTTAGTTGAGCCTCAACTCGTGCGGCGGTCAATACCAACGAAACTGCAACGACCGCCAAGCCAAACACTCGACCCACTTTAAATAACGTCATTCTTTTCTCCGCGAAACTGGGTCATTTAGGAAATCAAAATTTTCAAGACACGCTCTTTGCATTAGAAGCGATGCGTACCATGAGCACCCAAGCTCATGACATATTGCAAAAAGACCTGATTATTTGTCTTGCCTGGTCCGTATAAAGTGTCTTGCGCCAACTGCAACCTGAACATTGAATATTCAGAATTTGCCCAATCAATCATGATAGTGTTACGCGTTGGGTTGTAGGCTTCGAGTACGGTGCCAGCCAAGGTGTCACCACCAAAGCCGTAAGATGAATTGCCACCGTACAGCTGATCAAAGCGATAACCGACTCGCCAATTAGGCATGAATTGGTAAATCGCCTGCACATAAAAACCACTTTGGGTATTGGTGTAGGCATTGCCGAAGCAAGGTGCTTCACACGAAGGGTAGGCATTGGGGCTGATGATAGACGCCGAACCTTTTTGCGTATTCCAGAACACTTCGCCTTGCAATTTAAAATTTTGACGGCTCGCGTTACCGTTGGGCGCCCACTTGTACACAAAGTCCGCGAGTAACACGCTAGTCGAGCCGGTGAAGTCAAAGGTATCCGTGTCATTTAGAGCAGAACTCCTTGGACGGTTACCTGTGCTTGACGTGACATACGACAGGCCACCGAGCCACGAGGACTCAGTCCCGATATCACCGCCAAGTTTTGCAAAAATAGTACCCAGCCTCGGTTTGTTTTCGTTGAAATTATTGCCATTGGGGTACGACATCCCTTGGCCAAGTTCGCCACCAAGTTTCAAGTACAAATCATCAAGAGGTGCCACCCAAGAGAATTGCGCCCCTGTGTTGTTCAGCTGGCCACCAAAAAATGCTTTGTACGCAAGCGGCAAGTCAACAAAGTCCCATTCATGAGGATGTTTATTATTTAGGTACCCCACACTCGAAAAGAACTTACCGGCTTTCAGTTTTGTGCCGGCTGGCAAACCGAGTGTCTCAAAAAACGCCTCTTCTAGTGAAACGTTAAAGCCCTGCCCATTTTGCGCGAGCACTAGCCGGGCCTCTGCGCGAAACAGGTTATCAACCGTACCCGCAAGAGCTAACTCGGTTTCACCCAAAGAAAATCCACGCGGAATATTTTCACCCCCTGCTGGCACAAAGCCACGTGCAAATGACTCTGGATTTTGACTTTGTGATGAATACTTGCCATCGATGATCAGCGAAATCTCGGGCGTGATGGGCCCGATTTTTGGCAACGTCATACCTCGGCCCAGCGCTTGCGGTGGATTGCGCCCGGCCTCAGGAACACCAGCTGTCGTAGTGCCCGTTAGACTGCGATCAATGGGCGCCGCCGCCATGACTGGCGGGTTCACGGTCGTCGACGTAGACGTTGCCGTGGCGCTCGCACGCCCGCCTGCTGTCGAGGTGACTGCTGCGGCTGATGTTGCCGAAGGTGGTGTTGATGCTGGTGTTGGTGCTGGTGCTGGTGTTGGTGCTGGTGTTGGTGCTGGTGTTGGTGCTGATGCTGGCGCGGCCGCCCCTGCAGCGGACGCCCGCGCAGTTGCCGACGCACTCGTTTGTTGTCGGGCCAGCTGCGAATTTTGTTGCTGTAACGCATTGATTTTTTGTTCGAGCGAGTTGATACGCTGTTCGTACAAGACACGCATCGCTTGGATACTATCTTGAAGCTTTGCAAGGTCGGCCGTCGTGACAGGCGCCGCGCTCGCCTGCGCGCCTGCGGGTTGTGTAAATGCACAGGCAGCAACTATGCCCAATACTGCGCCAGTGCGCGCAGCGTTTTGAAGATTAAACATCTTGTCATCCTTAAACTAAACACGAAATGAACGCCCGAGGGCGTCGCGAACCAGTGTTAACTTAAGGAGACGGGTGGACCGCGCTGATTGGCTAGTTCAACAGGCGTTGCAAAACCGCAGGCCGGAAAAGCACCTTGCTGCATGACGACCTGTAGCGAGGTGTCGAGAGCAGGCGCTTGAGAGATGAGACCGACACTGTGCGTGAGGTCTTCTAGACACTGCAGACACAGGCCGGATACAGGCTGTGTCTTCTCAACACTTTGGGTATGACTTGCGAAAGCAGTATTGCTCGACGCTTTAGCAACATGTTCTAAACCGTGCCAAATCATGCCGCTCTGCAGGGCCAGCAACCCCACCAGCGCCAAGCACACCAACACTCTCCCAACTGCCTTTCGGCAGAGGTCTTGCAGCAATGAAGGAGCTCGCGAGTGGGGCATTTAGTGACATAGGATCATATGCTATTGATAACACTATATCACTCATGGCTGACGATCTTACAAGCCCACTACCCCGCCATCGTCTTTGGTGATGACGATCGTGGCAGAACGCGGGCGTCCTGCAGCGCCATAACCCATATTGCCCGGCCAGGTGCTCTGGAACTTGAACTCAGCTGCGTCTCCCAAAGCGGGCGTCAGCTCGCCTGGGTGCTGAATATTGACAAACAGGGTCTTGCCGTCGGCCGTCTCGGTGACACCAGTGACTTCAGCACCCGTCGGACAAACCAAAAACCGTCTGAGCTTAGCTTCACCTAACGCTGCGCCAATAAAGGTCTCTTGCTGGCTTGTTTGCTCTTGACCAGACACCATCATTTTGTTGTTCACTGTGACTTTGCCGCCGTCACCCACTTGCCCCGGAATCGCTGCAAGCATCATGGAGTTGGTCTCATCGGTCATGGCACCGTCGTCAGTCTGTATCCAGCAAATGCCTGTCGCTTTGCTAAACCACAAACCATCGGGCGAAGAAAAAGAATTGCTTGCCGTGAGCCCTGAAAGATTGGCTGAGCCTGCATCCTCTTCTGCGCCGAACAAAAAGATATCCCATTGAAACTGCACTGCGGTTGAGCGATCGCTTTGTTCATGAAAGCGAATAATGTGTCCGTTTGGATTGCCCGAACTCTTTTTGCCGTCAACGTCTGTGTAGGCTCGTGGGTTTGCGGCATCGACCTTAGTCGGATTACGGTTCGCAGCATCGCTGTTGGTGAGGGAAAAATAAATCTCGCCGTTCTTGGGATTTACTGCGCCCCACTCGGGGCGGTCCATGGGGGTTGCACCTACCGCGTCAGCCGCCAGTCGTGCGTTCACCAGGACATCGGCCTGATTCGCAAAAGCGTACTTGGCATACGACGCAACTTTAGGATCCGTCAGCGTCAGTTCAAGCCACTGGCCAGTGCCATCTGCTTTAAATTGCGCAACGAACAGTCTGCCTTCATTCAGATATTTGTCACCGATTGCCATACCGCCACCCACGTCTTGGGGATTCCAGACCGCGGTGCTCACAAACTTATAGATATATTCATTACGGGTGTCGCAACCCATGTAAAACGCAAGAGGCTCCCCGACCTTAGGGATTCCGCAAACCGCAGCTTCGTGAGCGAAGCGCCCGAGCGCCACACGTTTTGCTGCAACCGCATCGCGCGTCACAGGATCGATTTCAACAATAAAACCAAAGGTGTTCGCTTCGTTTCTAAAGTCTTGTTCCGCCGAAGCGCCGCTCGCGGCTAAGTTCCAGCGTGTGAAACGATTATCCGTGTCTGATACGGTATGCCACCCTTGACTTGGGGCTTTGGGGCTTTGCGGATTCAGTGGCGCAGTCACCACTCCATAACGCTTAAGCGATGCCTGCGATTTGGTATCGAGGGGTACCGCACCGGGGGTAATCTGAAAATATTTCGCCCAATTCTCTTCGCAGGTCAGGTACGTGCCCCAAGGCGTTTTGCCGTGCCCGCAGTTATTCAACGTCCCGCGAACCATTGCACCCTTGGGATCAAACGCCGTCATCATCAACGCATGAATATTTTTTAACTCTGCGTGTGGCCCTGTCACAGGCATCGGGGTTTGCGGGGTCACGCGGCGGTTAAGCGGCGAGTCGAGTCGATAACTCCAACCCTGCGGCCCTTTGATCATTTCAACAATTGAGACACCGTGCAGGTTGATCTCTTTGAGCACCTCGAGCTCAGGACGTGAGCCCAAATCCCAAGCACCGAATTGATCAAACTTTTTGCCTTGCTTGCCGTTTGAAGTCTGACCCTTAGGGTGCAACAGATGAGACTCAGCCGAACTTTCGTGATTGACCACCAGCAAGGCGCGACCGGTATCGCGCTCTGTGTACTGACCTTTTTCGTCGATGTAGAAAATATCCATGCCGTCATGTTGATCGCCAATGCGCGCCGACCAGTCATCAAGCTCAAGGCCTTGATTAGAAAAAGCGGACACTTTGTCGTTCAGCGGGTCGCCAGAGGCATGAAGAATCTTATAGCTGTACCCTGCTGGCAATTGGACTGCATCAAGCAAACTTTTTTGTACTGTCGCAAAGCCAAGCCCTGAGGCCATGTTTGTGGCGGTCGCTGCATGGGCGAAGGGGATCAGCGTATCAGACAACAACCCAAGACCCGCTAACCCGATGGCACCCCGAAGCAGTTGCCTACGGGAGGGATCTTTAAGCGAAGCCGCTAATACAGTCTGAAAATGCGGCTGTTCAGAGGGGTTATCGCTATCGGTGTCGGTGTCGGTGTCGAAGGGGCGCATGGCAGGCTTTTAAAGTGAACGTGATTAACACTGAGATCAAACCACGCCGAAATGACAGATTTATGACGGATATTTAACGGAATGCGCGCCCACGTCCCGGTTCAGGGCGAGGCGGATGAATAACGCAGACATCTCAGCTGTCCAGTTTGTTAGCCGGCTTTGCCGTTCGCTTTGCCGTTCGCGTTACCGGTCGCTTTGGCGTTCGCGTTACCGTTGGCTTTGGCGTTGGCTTTGGCGTTGGCTTTGGCGTTGGCGTTGGCGTTGGCGTTGGCTTGATATCTTGGTAAGTATTGGAAGTCGCGGCTAAGCGCGCCTGAGCACCTGGCCAGCTCTTGCGTGGGTTGTCACGCCGTCTTGCCAGCTCAGTACGCCATTGACATAGACCTGATGGATCCCTGCTGCGGGGCGCATCGGATCGGCGAAGGTCGCGCTATCTTTAATATGCAATGGATCAAAGATGACCAAGTCTGCCGCATAGCCTTCTTTAATCAGTCCCCGGTCTTTCAACCCAAAACGAGCCGCAGAAAGACCCGTCATTTTGTGAACCGCCGTTTCAAGCGGAAACAGCTTGCGGTCGCGACTATAGTGACCTAAGACGCGAGGGAACGCACCCCATAAGCGAGGATGTGGGAATGTATCGTGTGGTAAACCGTCTGAGCCAATCATGGTTTCGGGATAGGCCAAAATTCGCTCAACATCGTCTTCATCCATTGAAAAATAAATGGCGCCTGCAGGCTGAAGTGAAGCTAAAAACTCAGTCAACGGTAAGTCTTGTTCTTTGAGCAACTCATCAACATAGCGGCCACTGGTCTCAGGCTTCGTTTTAGACCAAGCAATCAAGGTTCGCGAAGCCTGCTCGACGGTGTCTTGCCTTAATACTGTTGACGACGCGACATAAGGATAACAATCGAGGCACACGTCGCCCTGGGTGCGCATCTGATCCACCAACGCAAGCGTTTCGCGCGAGCGGCCGAAGTTTTCTTGGCCATTCACTTTATGGTGGGACAGCACTTGCCGCACGCCTAACTCTTTGGCGATTGACATCGCCTCAGTCATGGCCTCAAGCACATGCGCAGCTTCGTTACGAATGTGCGAGGCAATCAGTGCAGTACCGCCACGCAAAGGTTCAAACACGGCTTGAATTTCAGCCGCGGTAGCAGCCTGCGCCGGCGCATAAAACAGACCGGTCGACACCCCAACCACCCCCGCATCAAGGGCCTCTTGAACCAAGACCTGCATTTTCGCGATCTCGGCTTCAGTGGCAGGTCGCGTCAGGTCAGACATGGTGACTGCACGCAAAGTGGTGTGCCCGAGCAAGGCGGCCATATTGACGGCTGGTGGATTTTTTTCAAGTGCGGCGAAATAATCTGCAAAAGTCTCATAGCGCTGGCTAGGGCCATTGGCAATCAAATTCAGAGGGGCAATCGCTTCGGTTTGCCCTAGCGGAGCAAGGCTCAGACCACAATTACCTGTAATGACGGTGGTGGCGCCCTGACTAACTTTTGCCGCCATCGAGGGATCGGCCAACAACAAACGGTCGTCGTGCGTATGCACATCGATAAAGCCAGGGGCGATTGCCAACCCCTTCAAATCGATGGTTTTGCCTGCCGAATAGTTCAGCTTGTCGCCCACTCCGACGATGCGGCCATCTTTGACTGCAACGCTGGCCGCGCGCCTAGCCTGACCGCTACCATCGATCACTACGCCATTTATCAACAACAGATCACAGTTCAACATGTCTAGCCGCCTCGACTTAGAAAGCAAAGATTGAAGATTCGCAAGCAAACCACACGGACCGGCAAAGGAAATGCACGGAAACGTGCTCAGATGCCACGCAAAACGAGTCTACACCGTATATTTTCACTTGCCGCCAACCTAAACGAAAATTATTCTTATTTGCTAAAACTGATACCATTTTGCCCTAGCAGCTGAAATCGCCGAGCTCGTTGTCTTTTACTATTTTCGTTTTTTTAAGCCCTGACTCTTGTCCGACTGATCAGCCCCATACTTGACGTTCGCTCGCCCGACTGCCCTGTCCGATCGCCAGAGGTTTCACGCGCAAAATGATGAATTCCCCCGCCTACGCTTTTACCAACCCACAAGCCGAGCCAAGCCTTTCAGCTTATGGCGCCAAACGCGCAGGCGTCATGAGCCAAGACGGGTTCGATGCCGCGTTCGCCGAAATCTCAAGCTGGCCAGGCTACGCCCCAACCCCCTTGGTGTCTTTGCCCAAATTGGCGCAACAACTGGGGGTGGCTGAAGTTCTTTACAAAGACGAGCGCGGGCGCTTTGGTCTGGGTAGCTTCAAGGCGCTGGGCGGTGCCTATGCTGTGGCAAACGTCTTGCGCCTCAAGGTGCAACAGACGCACGGCTTGGCTCAGGTCAGCTCAAAAGAACTGTTATCGGGCGCCTTTAATGACTTAATCAGTGCGTCGACCGTCACCTGTGCAACCGATGGCAATCATGGGCGCTCGGTCGCCTGGGGTGCCCGTCTGTTTGGTTGCAAGTGCGTGATCTATGTTCACGAAACTGTTAGCCAAGGCAGACGCGACGCCATCGCACACTACGGCGCCGAAGTGCGAGAAGTCAAAGGCAATTACGACGATGCGGTTCGGTTTGCAGCCGCCACTGCAGCCGCCTTGGGCTGGACCGTCGTCTCTGACACCTCGTACCCCGGTTATCGCGACATTCCACTTGACGTCATGCATGGCTATGGCGTCATGGCCTCAGAAATTGTCACTCAAATGTCGTCAACTCAACCACCCACACACGTCTTTGCGCAAGCGGGCGTCGGTGCGTTAGCGTCTGCGGTCTGTGCAAATTTTTGGCTGCAATGGGGCGTTCAACGACCTTTATTTATTGTGACCGAACCCACACAAGCAGATTGTGTCTATCAAAGCTTGCAGGCGGGCCAGCGTACAGTCGTTGAAGGCTCGCTAAATACCGTCATGGCAGGCTTAGCCTGCGGCGAGGTCTCTGAACTCGCCTGGGAAATTCTGCACGGCGGCACAAACGTTGCCGTTGCAATTGACGACGCCTACGCCCTTGAAGCGATGCAAATCCTGGCACAGCCACAAAAAGGTGATCCTCCCATCGTAGCTGGCGAAACCGGCGGGGTTGGACTCGCCGCACTTTTAGCTGCGCGCGATCACGCAAACATCCGCGCACAGCTCAAACTCGACGCTCACTCGCGGGTCTTGCTGCTGGGCAGCGAGGGCGACACCGATCCCGTCATTTACAGACAAGTTGTTGGAAAAACCGCTTCTGAGGTACTTGCATGAACGCCTTTGACTCACGCGCACTTGGCTTACGGATTCAGTCCGGACCTCTCCTAGAGCAACTCAATACTCTCGCTGACATTGGGATGACCCCTGAAGGTGCCTGCTGCCGGCTAGCACTCTCTGACGAAGATCGCTTAGGTCGAGATCTGCTCATCACGTGGATGAAAGCGCTTAAGCTTGAGGTCAGTGTCGATCCGATTGGCAATATTTTTGGCTGGCGGGCTGGGCTCGAAGATCTGCCACCTGTCATGACAGGGTCGCACATCGATACAGTTCGCACTGGCGGTCGGTACGACGGCCCCTTAGGCGTACTCGGTGGCCTTGAGGTTGTTCGCACCTTAAACGAAGCCGGTATCGTGACGCGCAGGCCCTTAGTGGTAGCCGCGTTTACCAACGAAGAAGGAGCACGCTTTCATCCTGATATGCTGGGCTCACTTGTGTATGTCGGCGGTTTATCGCTAGATGAAGCCTACGCTTCACACAGCGCGGATGGAAAAATCCTGATCGATGAGCTGACTAAAATTGGCTACGTTGGCAAGGCCGCCCTACCCTTGTGCAAACCTCATGCGTTTGTTGAGTTGCATATCGAGCAAGGCCCCATTCTCGACATTGAAGGCATCACAATTGGTGCGGTACGCGACTTGCAAGGGATTTCTTGGCAAGAACTAACGATCGTGGGGCAATCAAATCATGCGGGCACCACGCCGATGCGCTTGCGGCACGATGCTGGCTACTGCGCCGCTGCGATTAGCGTCTTTATGCGTGAACTCACCATCAAGATGGGCGGCGCGCAAGTCGCAACCATGGGGGTCACAAAATTGCATCCCAATTTGATTAATGTGATTGCCGCACGAGCGGTGGTGACGGTGGATCTGCGCAATACAGACGAAGCGATGCTCAAGATTGCAGAGCAAAAGCTCGCTGACTTTTTAGTCAAACTCGCAGCTGACGAAGGGGTCACCATCACCAGTCATCGCCTTGCACGCTTTGAACCCGTGAAGTTTGACGACAGTATTGCTGATTTGATAGCACAACACGCACAAGCGCTCGGGTACTCGTGCCGTTCAATGACCTCTGGCGCAGGACACGATGCCCAAATGATGGCGCGCTTTTGCCCAAGCGCAATGATTTTTGTACCCTCGGTCAAAGGCATTAGCCACAACCCGGCCGAGCATACCGAAGTCAAAGATCTGATTGCGGGTGGCAATGTTTTATTGCAGACAATACTTGAATTAGCACGGTAATTTTTTGCACAATACCAGCAACGCGGATCAAGAACAGGCAAGTGCTTTTCATCACTGGATACAGAACGCCAGCATGGTTGATTTTAATTTGCGAAGTGATCCGTTTCAAAGAGCGCATCACACTTCACGCTTTACTCTTCATTATTCGGGGTTGGTTATATGACACGTATTGTGACTGTAGGTGCCGCACAACTTGGTCCGATCGCCTTAAGCGATACGCGCGCGCAAGTCGTCGACCGCATGATTGACCTCATGCAGCAAGCCAAGGGCTGCGGCTGCGACGTCGTGGTGTTTCCTGAATTGGCGCTCACGACGTTTTTTCCGCGTTGGTATTTTGACAAGCAAGACGAGCTAGATGCGTTTTTTGAACGCGCCATGCCTGGGCCTGATACTCAGCGCTTGTTTGATACCGCCAAGGCGTTGCAAATCGGCTTCTATTTGGGCTATGCCGAACTGGTACACGAAGGCGGCCAGCTACGACGCTTCAATACTGCGATCACGGTCGATAAGGCCGGAACAATTATCTCAAAATACCGAAAGATCCACCTACCCGGCCACAAAGAACACGAACCCTGGCGTCGTTTTCAACACCTTGAAAAACGCTACTTCGAAACCGGCAACCTTGGCTTCACGGCCTTTCAGGCTGATTGGGGCAAAGACAAACAGGGCGTGTTCGGGATGGCTGTCTGTAATGATCGCCGCTGGCCTGAAACCTATCGCATCTTAGGTTTGCAAGCGGTCGAAATGATTTTCATTGGCTACAACACACCCGTGCATAATCCGCCAGCCCCCGAGCACGATGCGCTCTCAAACTTTCACAACGAACTCGTCATGCAAGCGGGTGCCTATCAAAATGGTACGTGGGTTGTTGGGGTGGCCAAAGCCGGCACCGAAGAAGGCGTCGAGCAAATCGGCAATTCAATCATTGTGGCCCCTTCGGGCGAGATCGTTGGTGCTTGCACAACCCTGGGTGACGAACTCGCCATCGCGCGTTGCGATCTTGACTTGTGCAACTCATACAAAAATACAACCTTCAACTTCGCACGCCATCGCGAACCCGAGCAATATCGGATGATTGTCGAGCGCAAGGGCGCCGTGCCACCAGAGGCATCACCAAGCGGCAGCAAGCAAACTTAGATAATCGTTTTCGGTGAGCACACGTGGATTCGTCTTGTGTGCATTATCCGCAAGCGAGGCTTGGGTGAGAGAGTGAAAACTCTCTTGCTGAACGCCTAATTCTTGTAAGCCTGAGGGCAGGCCTAAACGTTGATTCATCTGCAAAAATAATTCAACTAAATCAGTGTCAGCTGCCACGCCCATCGCACGACACAACAACGGCAATTTATCTTGTAGCACCGACGCGTTGATCGCTAATACGTGCGGCAGCATGATCGCATTCAAGGTACCGTGATGATGACCAAGGGCGCCAAGCGAATGCGACACCGAGTGCACTGCACCTAGCCCTTTTTGAAAACACACAGCGCCCTCAAGAGCCCCCATCATC
Source organism: Alcaligenaceae bacterium (assembly GCA_947378965.1). Lineage (GTDB taxonomy): Bacteria > Pseudomonadota > Gammaproteobacteria > Burkholderiales > Burkholderiaceae_B > Zwartia. The sequence continues at coordinate 10,759 of CANCMG010000002.1, forward strand.
ATGTGCCAACGGGCGTCGGCATCGCTCCCATCGGCTACCGCACGCTCAATGTGTTGATACAGACGCGCCAGCCCATCAAGTGCAATCGCATCGATAGGCGGATTGATCAACGGTGAGCAAAATGTTTCAACGCAGTGCGAGAGAGCATCCATGCCCGTTGCCGCTGTCATATATTTTGGCAAGGTCAAAGTCAACTCGGGATCACAGATTGCCACGCTAACAATCGTCGGACACCCAACACCAGCTTTGATCCCGTTATTAAATATGATCACCGCTGAACGACCAACTTCGCTACCGCTGCCAGAGGTTGTCGGCATCAAAATCAAGGGTGGCGGATTAATAATTGGGCGAGGCGAAGCATTACGATTGCAGTATTGCCACAAGGGGGCCGGGTCACCGCACAAGACAGCAATAGCCTTGGCCAAATCAAGCGTTGCGCCACCCCCAATACCAATAATCCCATCGCACTGATTCGTCTGGAAGGTATTCAAGCCTGCCACGGCGGCGTCCTCAGTCGGGTTAGGTGGCGTCTGATCAAAGATCACGGCCTCGTCCATCCCGTACAACGTTTCAGTCGCTCGAGCGAATACCCCTGCAGCCCTCACCCCTTTATCCGTCACAAACAAAGGTTTTTTGATCCCTAACTTTGTGCCTTCAAGCACTAACTGCTTGCGTTCGCCGTGACCAAAGTGTACTTTCGTGTTGAATGACAAAATCGCCACGTGCTGCCCCTAAAGGTTGTATGAACGGCTTGGTTATATGAGCCGCCCGGACTGAACGTCATTGTCTTGCCTTGGGGCAAGTCTTTCAAAAATCGAGCATAACGTCATACGCAGTACTTTTTTCATCTCGGAGACAAAAAATGAAACACCTGAAAACAATTTTAGTTGCGACCGCACTGACCGTAAGCTGCCTAAACGCACACGCCCAAGACGACCAGCAACGTTTCAAGCGTACGCCTGTGACCGAAATGACAGCAGAGCAAAAGAAATATTTCGACTCTTTGATGGCTGGCCCGGTTTCTGGAACGGGTAGTGCCGGTGTCGTCCAAGGAGCCACCAGTCTTGGTGCACCATTCAACGTCTACATGCGCAGCCCGGTGCTAGCCGAGCGTTTGCGCGAGGTCGGAGAATATTTGCGTTTTAAAAGTTCAATCCCAGCACGTCTAAATGAGTTTGCCATCTTAATCACGGCCCGCCAATGGACTGCGCAATACGAGTGGTTTGCTCATCATCGTTTAGCAATGAAGGCTGGCTTGAGCCCTGAAGTGGCTGCAGATCTTGCGTTGGGCAAGCGCCCAGCCAACATGAAGCCAGACGAAGCTGCTGTATATGACTTTTGCCAAGAAATGCACACCAACCATGCCGTAAGTGATGCCACTTACAAAGCCGTATTCGATCTATATGGCGAACAAGGCATCGTGGATCTGATCGCAGTCAGTGGCTACTATGTGATGGTTTCAATGATCTTGAACGTCAACCGTACGCCTTTGCCTGCAGGCAATCCACTGCCCCTGCAGCCACTTGCTAAAGCCAAGTGATACTCTAAATAACGAGCAATCAGCGTTAAGACTGCCTTCGTGTTGGGTACAAAAAAACCTTTCTCTGCTTGACAGAGAAAGGTTTTTTAGCGAATGACTAAACCTTTATTTCGCTCAGCATATATACAAGTCACCTGCGGCTAGTTTTTAATCTGATTTAGCGCCAGACGCGCGTGCCACCACTCCCCAACGATCCGTCTCTTTTTGTAGAAACTCGCCAAACGCTTTAGGTGAGGATTGTACAAACGGCTCGACCCCCACTTTGCGCATGGCTTCAACCAGATCAGGCGAATTGGCTGCTCGGATGAGCGCCGCATACAGCTTATCAACGATTGGTTGAGGTGTTTTAGCAGGTGCCATCACACCGAACCAGTTAAACGCCAAAATCTCAGGATAGCCCTGCTCAACCGACGTCAACGTCTCTGGCAGCAACACCGCGCGCTGCGTGTTGGTAATCGCGATTGCACGCAGCCGACCGTCTTGCACCAGCGGATACAACGGAGGAAGGTCAACAATAATACCGTCAACATGCGCACCTAATAAATCAGCAATGGCTGGCCCCGCACCTTTATACGGCACGTGAACGATATCGCCACTCCCCGCAGCGCCACGCAACAGCTCGATCGCCAGGTGTGGCAACCCGCCGCTACCTGACGACGAAATCGTGACACGACGTGTTTTTGATAAATCGATCAGCTCTTTTAGCGACTTAGCTGGCACAGAGGGATGAATCGCCAGCAACTCTGGCGTTTGCGCAACAGTCGTGATGCCAACCAAATCTTTTAAGGTATTGAAAGGAATTTTTGGGAAGGTGTGCGGGCTAATCACCAGCGGGCTGGCGCTTGCGAAGGTGATGACGTAGCCATCAGGCGCTGCCTTCACAACAAAATCAGTGCCGATCAACCCATTGCTGCCAGACTTGTTGACGACGACAACAGACTGACCCAACAGCTCGGTGAGCTTTGGCGCAAACAAACGCGCCACAATGTCATTTGAACCACCCGGCGGAAAACCCACAATCAAAGAGATCGATTTGCTTGGGTAATCTTGAGCCTGAGCCGGACCGCCGAGCGCGAACAATGACACAATCAATACCGCAGTGTTTTTAACAATCTGGTTGACAGGCTTTAAAAAAATATTCATCGCACACCTCGAAAAAAATTAAGCAACGGATATGGCGCTACGCACCAAACGGTCAGGCGACAACAAAACCTACGCACTCACCCAAAAAATCTTTGGCAATCACGGCAAAAAATCCTCGCCGTATCAATAAGCAATCGGCTCAAGATCAAGCCGCATGGCGATCCCAGCTAACGCCTCGGACACAGCGGGATAACGATGCACGACCAACGGATCATGCCCCGGCACCACGTGGCGCGGTGATTGCGCCAAAGCAACCAAGCGCTCGTAGCCTTCGATGGCCTCACCCAAGTGATAGACCAGATGAAAGCAACGCTTTTGCTCAAAATGCTCGTAATAATGACTGGCGTCTGAGGCAAGGACCACCCACCCTCGAGCAGTATGCACACGCACCACTTGCATGCCCGCCGTGTGCCCGCCAATTTTGTGCACACTAATACCCGGCGCAATCGTTGCATCACCTTGATGAAAAATCACGCGATCCTTATAGACTAGCCGGATCATGCCAGCAACGTGATCCACTTCAAAGGCACGACTGAAACGTTCACAGCACATCAGGCGGCCTGTCGCAAACGCCATCTCGTCGTCTTGCAGATGAAACTTAGCAACAGGGAACTCATCAAACGTACCCACGTGATCGTTATGCAAATGGGTGATCACGATCTCGGCGATGTCTTTGGTGTCAATGCCTAATAGTTTTAAGGCATCGGCCGGTCGCCGCAACAAGGTACGGTGACGCTTATCCGCCATGTCCTGATTGAAACCCGTATCCACCAAAACCAAGCGCTGCCCATTGCGTATCACCCAAAGGTAATAATCCATCGGCATCGGCACGTCGTGGGGATCGCCCCCCACGAAATGGTCGGGTCTACGACCCTCGCGGGTCGCGTACTTTAGGGCGATGACCTCATAACAAGGCAAATCTGATTGATTCATCATGATTATTCAATCATCTCCCAAGCCGCTCAATCATCAAACACCAACCTTAGAGGTGAGTTTCATCAACTCACTCACATTTTGACAATTTTCGATTGACGCAACAGCGGCGGCGATTTCGCCGGCACGCTTGGCGCCCAAGACAGGGATCACCAGGCTGTCAAACTTGCCGCGCAGTTCATCATCACTCATTGAGTTTTGAATAGACCCTTTCGGATAATCAATCTGCGACACGAATGTTGAACCGTCGTCCATCACCATTGTCATCAAACATGACACGCCGCGCGGCAGCGAATCATCGACAGTGATATTGACTAAATCAGTCAACCGAATCACTTCAGCTTCGCCCAAACGCGCATCGTTGTACTGAGCAAATAATGCTTGGCCGTCTAGCAAAGCCACTGCGACCGAGTAAGGCAAACTGACTTGTGCCTCGTGATACGTCTGGGGACGCTTATTTTGATGATAAAGCGCCCAATCCGAATGGCGCGCCATTTCGATCGCCTTGATACGCTTTAAATCAGGCGCATGTTTACGACGGATTTCAAGCGCGCAATCAATCGCGTTATGGATTGGGCGTGCACACGAGTAAGGCTTGAATTCAATGTCCAGTTGATAGGGTTGTGCAAAATCTTTCACCAATTGTGACGGATCGCTTTTATCTGTGAACGCCGCTAAAAAGCCACGTTCACCTTCAAAAATTGTTGCCGCGCCGGTAAAGCCCAGACCTGCCATCGTGGCAGCGGTTACGCCATTTCGTGCAGCGGGGCCAGGATTAAAGCGCTTTTGCATTGACGGGCCATACATCTCCATCAAGCCAGAGGCTGACGCGCCAGCCATGCCTAAAGCCGACACGATTTGCTCTTCAGACAAGCCTTGCAACTTTGCCGCAGCAATCGTGGCACCAAAGACACCTGTTGTTGGCGTGGTGTGAAAGCCACGGTTACGCAAGGATGAGTTTGCGGCTTTGCTCAAACGCTCCATCATTTCACATCCGGCAGCTAGTGCCGTTAACAAGTCTTTGCCACTGGCGCCCACTTGTTCGGCGGTAGCCAGTGCTGACGAATACACGGGTGGGCTGAAGTGAAACAGCGCCAGCACATCGATGTCGTCAAGCTCAATGCTATGTGAAGAAATCGCATTGGCAAACGCCGCCTGCATCGCAGGGACGCGAATATCACCACCAATCAGTGTTGACTCGGTGTGGCCGCCGGTGACCGCGGCAAACTTACGAGCAACCTGACCACTTTCACTTTGGCTACCCGAGATGGCGACGCCCAGATAATCAAGTAATAACCGCTTGACTGATTTTTTTGTCGCCTCAGTCAAATGCGCATAGTCAAATTTTTTGAAATGTGCAGCGAGTTGATCGGCTAAAGTATTCGAAGATGCTGAGGTGTGTTTCATTTTATTTCAGGACATGCCTGCTCAAAGATAAAAAGTTAGAAATTAAAAAAATGACAAGAAATTGAAAGCAAAAAATTCGTTAAAACCTGAATGATTGAGATGTATCACGAAAAATTAAACTCAAATAATCAAAATATTGATAAATGATCTCTACACAAAAAAAACATCGAGATGATTGACGATTTAGCTGTACACAGCAGAGACAAAGAGCTGATCATGCATTGCGCGCCGCCGCCAAGAGACCAAACAGCTCAGACGTATCCTCAAGGCGATCTAATTGCGCGATCAACGCAATCGTAAGTTCAATATTTTTGGCACTTAAGCATGACTCAACAACGTTGCGAAACTTATAGACGACATCCTCGTGCGACAAGGGGTTTTCAGGGCTGCCGCGTCGGTTCAGAATCTCGTGCTGAAACGTACGACCATCACGCGTCGTGACCTTCACGCGTGCAGCGTGCCGATAGGCGGCACCCATGGCTTCGATCTCTCGATCGATACTCGCCTCAATCCGTGTGATGAAATCCATAATCTTGGGATCGGCCAAGCGATTTTCGGCATATTGAGCCACAAACGCTTTGCCATCAAAACCAATCACAGCAATTCCATAAAACAAATTCATCTGTGCCGCCGTCACACCTTGCGCTTTGTATTCCCAAGCGCAGTGGGTGTAAGTCATTGGGCTCATCCCGATTTCAACTTTACTCAGATCATCCGGCGTTAACTGATGCGTATTAAGCAGATAGGCGAAAGCATCTAGGGCCGAGTGGATGCTGGTCACGCAAGCGTGTGGCTTGTAACCCACCTTGCCCGTTTCCCAGACCACGCCAAGATCCTCAGTCAAGCGACCGGCATTGGGCTTGTCAGAATATGAACTGAGGTAACCGCCATAGCCAGCCTCAAGCACGTCACTAATTCCGGTGAAATCGCGTTGTGCGAGGTAGGCCGAATACACGCCACTTTGCGCTGCACGACCCGAATGAAAGCGTTTCACCATTGCGCCCTCTTGGGCTGCCATCAAACCACCTGCTTGTGAACCCACGATACCGAGCGCGTGTTGCATACGCGGAGCGTTGAGTTTGAGCATTTTGGCTGCAGAGGCTGCAGCAACAAACGCCCCCGAAGTGCCTTGCGGATGAAAGCCGCGAAAGAACAATCCCATGGTTGCTGCATTGCCCACTCGCGTCCCGATCTCGTAGCCTGTGGTCATCGCGGTCAACAGTGTTTTCCCAGTCGCACCGCCCGCTTGTTCGGCCAACGCCACCACAACGGGTGTTGCGATTGAACCTGCGTGAACGATTGATTCTTTATGAATATCGTCGAGCTCAAACGCATGACCTGCCGTCGCGTTGACCAACACCGCACCAGCAACCGAGGTTTTTTTACCCGTACCAAAAATCGAAGCGACTGGGCGAGCGTCCTCGTCTTCGATCATGGCTTGAACGCGCTGCGTCCAGGGCAAGGTAGCCCCAAACAAGCAACAGCCAACACTATCCAGAAAACTGGTCTTCATACGCTCGATCACTTCGGCAGGGATCACTGCGTAGTCAATACCGGCAGCAAACTCGGCAAGTTTCTGCGTGGCACCGGGTAATAAAGATTGAGGGTGGCTATCCATAGTCTCGTTTTGAATCGTTAAAAAAAAATGAAAAATGTCTTAGTTCAATAAAAATGAAAAGATGTCTTTGGCTTACCAAAATTAAAACCAACCGTGCACTGCCTTAGCAGAGTGATCAAACTCTTCGGCTTGGCTAAGAAATTGCAAAAGCCTCAAGCTTCGAACTTAAGTACAACCGCACTTCAAAACCTCAGCGCGACTAAACAGTCGAACCTAACCACAACACTGAGCCGTCAGAAAACCTTACTCGGTTTTAAGCCCAGCTTGCTTCACAATTACACTCCACTTCGTGACCTCGCCCGCAACTAAGGCTCCCCAGGCCTCGGGCGTATTGGGCCCGCTCACCGGATCAAAGCCAACCTCAACCATCTGTTTCATAAAAATAGGATCTTTGACAATTACATCGATCTCGCGATTTAAGCGCCCAATAATGGGCTTGGGTGTTGCGGCTGGCGCGTAGACGCCGCTCCATTGCAAGGTTTGAAAGCCTGGCACACCCGACTCACTGATGGTCGGAAACTCTGGTAACGATTTGGAGCGCTGATCGTCACCGATACCCAATACTCGTAACGAGCCGGCGCGCACGTGGGGCAGAGGTGCTGCCGCACCGCTCATTGATAGTTCAACCTGACCACCCAATAAATCGTTAAGCATCGGACCAGAGCCACGATACGGCACGTGCACGATATCGGTTTTAGTCAGTATTTTAAAAAGCTCCATGGGCAACGCGTTAGCGTTTGAACTCGCACCGTAAGAGAGTTTTCCAGGATGCGCGTGCGCATAGTCAATGAGTTGTTGCACAGACTGTATCGGCACCTTGGCGTTCACAAGCAATAACACTTGCTGGTTAGCCGTTTGCGCAATGGGCGCTAAATCGCGCGCAGAGTGATAGGCCATTTTTTTGCCAAAGGCCACGTTGTAAGCCTGGCTTGTGCCGTCGATCAGCAGGGTGTAGCCGTCGGGCGCTGCCTTGGCGACCAGGTCGGTGCCGATACTACCGTCAGACCCCGGGCGATTTTCGATCACGACCGGCACCGCCAAGGCGTCAGACAGTCGTCGGCCGAGCATACGTCCTAAAATATCCGTGCCACCACCTGGCGTGTAAGGCACCACAAGCTTGATGGGCTTGGCCGGCCATGCAGCCTCTTGGGCTTGCCCTGGCAGACAGACCAAACATGCCACTAGGGCGACGATGATGTTCAGACTCATCTGTTTTTTAGACTTGAAAGCGCGGCACGCTGCATCGACAACCTCAGTTACTCAATCACCGTACCAGACGCATGAATTAAAGCCGCCCATTTTTTATATTCTGAATCCAAAAATTCTTTGGCTTTGGCTGAGTCACCGTTGATGATGTTGACCCCCGCCGCTTGAACCTTGTCGCGCAAATCTGGCATTTGCAACACATTCGCAAGCTGAGTTTGCATAAATGACACCACATTGGCCGGCAGATTTGCAGGCCCTAACACCATATACCAGGTTGTCGATGAGTAGCCTTTGACACCGGCTTCTTCAATCGTAGGCATATCCTTCGCGATCGTTGAGCGCGTGACACCGGTCTGTCCTAAGGCAATGACGCGGCCATCCCGAACATAAGGCATGCTTTCAGAAATCGGCAACATTGTCACATCGACTTCGCCCGACATCACATCCACCAAGGCTGGGCCACCACCCCGATACGGTATATGCAGATATTGCATGCCCGTCATGTGACGCAAGACGTCCATCGCCAAATGCGATGAACTGCCATTGCCTGAACTCGCAAAACGAATCGCATCTGGCTTTGTCTTGCCCATCGCCACCAAGTCATTAATCGATTTAATCGGCAACTTGGCATTTGCCAACAGCACTAGGGGTGCTTCACCAATCAAAGCAATCGGCGTGAAATCTTCAATCTTGAAGTTAACCTTTTTATATAAGCTTGGGTTAATCGCAATACCAGGTGTACTAAATAGCAGCGTGTAACCATCTGCCTTAGCCGAGGCCGTTGCAGCAAAGGCAATGTTGCCACCCGCGCCGGTACGATTTTCAACAACGAATTGTTTTCCCGTGACATCACTGAGCTTTTGCATGATCAAGCGGCCCACAATGTCAGCACTCCCGCCAGGTGGAAATCCAACCATCACCTGCACTGAACGCGCTGGGTAGTCTTGTGCAGACACTGGTGCCCACAAACCAAAGCAAAATAGCGCCACAACCGAGAGAAAAGTAAAACGTTTCATGGTACGCCTGTTTAATAATTGAATATTTAAATACTTGAGTCGTTAAATATTTGAAGAGTTGGATCTGATCAATTAATACGTCGGGTCTGCATCTAGCTGAACAGCAATCCCCTCAAGCGCCTTCGAGACGGCAGGATAACGCTGCATCACTAGCGGATCATGTCCAGGAACGATATGTTGCAGCGAACTCGCTAATTTTTCGAGCTTGCCGTAACCCTCAACGGCTTCAGCAACATTAAACATCGTGGTGAAAGCTCGTTTCTTTTCAAAATGTTCGTAATAATGACTGGTGTCCGAGGCCAATACGACCCAACCGCGACGCGTCCAGACACGCACACATTGCACTCCATGCGTGTGACCACCGATGCGATGAATCGAGACGCCAGGTGCCAATTCAGCCTCGCCCGCATAAAAACTCACTCGATCTTTGTACACCATACGCACCATGCCAACCACCTCATCTACCTCGTAGCCGTGGTTGAATTGCTTATGCCGCATATGGCGACCTGTCGCATAGGCCATCTCATCATCTTGCAAATGAAATTGCGCAATGGGAAAGCTATCGAACGTGCCAACATGATCGTAGTGCAAATGCGTGATGATCACGTCTTTCACTTGAGTAACGTCTACGCCAATTGCAGCGAGCCCTTCTGCGGGCGTACGCAACAAGGTCCGTCCGCGCTTGGCCGCCACCTCTGCGCCAAAGCCAGTATCCACCACAAAGGTGTGCTGGGCATTACGCACCACCCAAACAAAATAATCCATCGGCATCGGACCATCATGAGGATCCCCACCAATGAAATGATTTTTGCGCAGCGCGTCGCGCGTGGCATAGCGCACGGCAAACACTTCATACATCGGCAAGCCGCTTGGGCTACCAGCTTGACTGTTGGTCATACTGTTCTTCCAGAAAAAGGTTGTTGATCAATACTGAGGCCTACCATCCAGCCATCTCGGATCGCAGATAAAAAATCACCGGGGGCATGGCAGTCGCCAACCCGTGCATAGGGGACTCCGACTTGTTCAATGGCGGCAACGACATCGATATTTGAACGTGGCCCATTGGCAAAAATGAGCACTTGGCCAATCGGCAATTGCGTGGAAGCTGCCTGACCAATCTTGACCGTCAGGTGGCGTTCACTCAAGCTTTCAATGCGGCATTGTGTGATCACTCTTACACCGGCTGCAGCAATCCGCTCAAGCAATTCGAATTTATTGTTACGCGCCATCCCATTTGCGGCAGTCGCTTGCATTTCTAGAACTTGAATATCGCAGCCTGTCAGACGCAACACATCAGCCACCTCAACGCCCACCATGCCACCGCCAATAATCGTCACCGACGTGCCTGGCGCGATACGCTCAGGCGAGGTAAACACATCCCACGCATGCATCACTGCGATATCACTCGCAAGAGCGCTGGTGTTAATGGGAGCCTCTCTTGGCACCGAGCCCGTTGCCACCACGACAAAGTCTGGCTGAAACGCCTCGATCATTGCCGCGTCTGCATCAATGCCACATTTGACTGGCACCTTCATGTCCATCAACTGTGACCAACGGTAATCCCAGACCGGCTGTACCTCAGTCTTGTCAGGTGCCGCGACGGCCAAATGAATTTGTCCGCCCACACGCTGTGCTTTTTCCCAAATCTCAACGTCATGCCCACGCCCACGTGCGATACGTGCAGCTTCAATACCGGCGACGCCCGCCCCCAACACCAAGACACGTTTACGAGGCGTTTGTGGGGGTGCGAATAATTGTGGTTCGGCAAACTCGAGGGCTTCAAATTCTGTGCCGACCATCGGGTTCTGTACACACGACACATCTTTTTCAAGCGTTAAGCGTTCAAAACAGACATTGCAGGCAATACATTCGCGTATGGGGGCCTTGACCTCGCCAAACGCTTTGAGTGCCCAATGCGGATCCGCGTACAACGCGCGACCAACCGAAACAAAATCGGCACTGCCACTGGCGAGCACGGCTTCAGCGTCTGCTGGCGTCACAATACGACCCGCCACAAACACCGGCACCTTCACTGCCTCTTTAATCGGCTTAGCAACCGGGGCCAGACAGCCGCGCGCAAACGAGGGTGGCTGGATGCAATACTTTGACAATTGCGGGCTTTCATTGCTGCCACCTGACAGATCAATGGCGTCAGCTCCCGCCTGCTCAACGGCCTGAGCCAGAGCAATAATCTCGTCTTGCGTATAGCCCCCCTCAACAAACTCGCTTGCACTTAACCGTACGACCAAACACAAATCAGGCAACGCCTGCTTCACCCGATCAATCGTCTCAAGCAGCATGCGCATCCGGTTTTGCAAGGTGCCGCCATACTGGTCGGTTCGCTGATTCACGCGTTCAGTAAAGAACTGTTGAAACAAGTAGCCGTTGCCCGCATGGATTTCGACGCCGTCATAACCTGCTAGCCAAAGTCGCCGCGCGGCAGCGACAAACAAGCCCTGCAACTCGTGAATCTCTGCTACGCGAAGCGCTCGCACCGCATCGCCGGTGTTGGGATTGATCCAGTCGCTTGGGCCGACTGGTTCCATATTGAGCACAGCCCGCCGCAGCAAAGCACCGCGGTGGTTAATTTGACCGAACACATGACTGCCGTGATCTTTGATGCTCTGCACCAAGCGGGCCAGCCCTGGAATAAAACGGTCGTGATAACAACATAATGAATTATGGTGCGAGCGTGCGGTCTCGGTCACGATCATCGCTTCAGTCATAATCATGGCGACCCCACCGCGCGCGCGCTCGGCGTAGTACTCGCAATCGCGCTGGGTTGACAGGCCGTCGGTGGTACTGTAATTGGTCCCCATCGGCGCCATCACGATGCGGTTCTTTAAGCGCAGATTGCCGATCTGGCCCGGTTGTTGCAACAACATAAGTCACCCTCTCGCCTCGCCTGAAATGTGCGCGACGTTGTCTCTGCCCCAAAAAGTGAGGCTTGTTATAGATCTTCAGGCTGTATGCTAACTACTGATTATTTTTAGGTCAATCCGCTAAAATGAAAAACAATACTGAATTGCGGTCAACAATAGGGTTTCCACAATGCGAAATCTCAATGCTTTGCTGGTTTTTGCCAAGGTCGCCGAAACGCGCAGCTTTACCGTTGCAGCCCAGCGTTTAGGACTCACCGCTTCGGCCATCAGCAAGTCAGTCGCCAGACTTGAGCAAGAGCTTGGTGTCAAGCTGCTACAGCGCTCAACGCGCCTAGTCAGCTTGACCGATGAGGGCTCAAGCTTTTACGAACGCTGCCGTAACATTTTGGCCGAGCTCGACGACGCAGAAAGCGCCGTCACCATGAGCAACGCCACACCAAAGGGTCGGCTGCGCATTCAAATGCCAGTTGGCTTTGGTCGACGTGTGATCGCACCAAAACTTTGGGCCTTTACGCAGCAGCATCCAGAGTTAGTCGTAGACGTTGAGTTAAGCGATCGCGTGGTTGACCTCGCCTATGAAGGCATCGATGCTGCGATTCAGATTGGACCGGTGAGCGACTCGCGTGTGGTGGCGCGCAAGCTTTGTCGCTTAAGCTTCGCCGCCTGCGCCTCACCTGAGTATTTAGCCAAACACGGCGAACCAACGACCCCTGAAGAGCTTCACACACATCAATGTCTGGCGTACCTGCTACCCATGACGGGGGGGCATCGCGAATGGCAATTTGCCAAAGATGGGCAAAATTTTTCTAAATCGTTCTCGGGCGCCTTAAATATCAATAACGCAGAATCTTTGCTTGAGGCTGCGGTTGCTGGCGCTGGGATTACCATGATCAGTAACTTTATCGCAGCAGACGCCTTAAAAAGCGGAAAACTTAAGACTATCTTGCCCGATTACATCGTCGAAGGACCCGAGGTGTTCGTAGTGTATTTGCCACGAAGCAATCTTTCGGCGAAAGTAAAGGCCTTTGTTGAATTTTTAACCCTCACTGTTGAAGGCATCGAACGTACATGACAACCCCCACCACTACACTCAAACTCATGTCAACGATGGCGTTGCGCAGCGTTCTCAAGGAAGTGATCCCTGATTTTGAAAAACAAATGGGCGTCACCGTTGAGATCAAATATGGTGCCACTGCAAAGTTAATCGAGCGTATTCGCACCGGGGCCCGAAGCGATCTCGTGATCGCCGTAGCGGGTTCAATTAACGAACTCGAAGCCGAAGACATTTTGCAACAGGGCGCGCGGGTCGATCTCGTCACCTCGGATGTCGCCATGGCCGTTAAGCTTGGCGCACCTGCCCCTGACATCTCATCGCAAGAGGCGTTTATTGCAACCCTGCGCGCTTCGCGTTCCTTCGTATATTCTAAACAAGGGGCAAGCGGGATGTACTTCGCCAGCCTGCTCAAACGCCTTGGAATAGACGAAGAACTTCGCTCTAAGGCAACGGTCTTGGCAGAAGGCCTGACAGGTGAACCTGTGGCCCGCGGTGAAATTGAACTCGCAGTGCAGCAAATGAGCGAATTGATGCAAGTCTCTGGGATCAACATCTTTGCCAAGCTACCACCTGCTGTCCAACAATCGACTACATTTTCAGTCGGCGTCTTTAAAGACCCAACCAAGCCCGACGTGATCAACGCCTTCACGACGTTTATGCGTACACCGGCGGTCACAGCGGTATATAAGCGTCAAGGTTTAGACCCAATCACACCTGTAAAGGGTTAAGTCAAACTACACACGTCAAGGGTTAGATCCAATCACGCTTTAATTTATAAGAGCCACTTTCATGACCAATGCCTTGCATGACCTAACGTTAGCGCAAGCAGCAGATCTGCTGCGTACCCGTAAGCTCTCGCCACTTGAATATGTCAATCATCAAATCGCGCGTATCGAAGCGTTTGACGTTCAACTCAGTGCGTTCATTACACCGACCTTTGACTTGGCGCGCCAACAAGCGCAAGCGGCTGAGACTCAGATCATGGCGGGTGACTATCGCGGGCCCATGCATGGCATCCCCTTTGGGGCAAAAGATATCTACGAAACAGCGGGCATTCTGACTACGGGGGGCTCGCGCACAGCGCAGCACTATGTGCCCACTAAAGATGCCGTGGTCGTCTCTAAGCTCTACGGCGCTGGTGCCGTGTTGATGGGCAAACTCAATACCCACGAATTTGCGCATGGTGGGCCTTCACTCAATCTACCGTGGCCGCCGGTGCGCAATCCTTGGGGCCTAGATCGGTTCAGTGGCGGCTCATCGAGCGGCTCGGGGGCCGCGGTCGCAGCGGGGCTCGTGCCCGCAGCCCTAGGCACCGACACAGGGGGTTCGATTCGCGGGCCGGCTTCTCTTTGTGGCATCGCAGGCTTTATGCCTAGCTCAGGGCTAGTGAGTCGTACGGGTGTCATGCCTAATTCTTTTACGTTCGATCATTGCGGCCCCATGGCGTGGACAGTCGAAGACTGTGCGCTCATGCTGCAAGCGATCGCGGGACATGATCGGCAAGATGGCAACAGCTTTGAGCAACCGATCCAAGATTACAAATCCCAGTTAGCCGGCGGAGTCAAAGGACTGCGTATCGGTGTGCTGCGCCACTGGTGGGAAGAAGAAAACCCGGCCAATCCTGAACATCTGCAAGCACTTGATCGGGCCATCGATACGTTCAAACAGTTAGGCGCCCACGTTTCAGACTGCCGCGTGCGTTCGATGCAAGACTACATGGATGTCAAGGTGGTCATCGCTGAGACAGAAATCTTTGCGGTGCATCAGCACAATCTCATCAGTCGTCCTGGTGATTTTGGGCACGACTTCTTGAGCCGCATCCTACCCGCCTCGCTGTTTCAATCGGTTGATTACTTGGCTGCGACACGCGAGCATCGGCGGATGATCAACGAGATGCAACCCATTTATGAAAAATTTGATTTGCTCTTAATGCCCACCTTCGGCCCAGCCAGCCCAATCTCAGCGCATCGCCCCATCACCTTTTGGCAACGTGGCAATTCACAGGTGCTAGCCAATGTCACAGGAGGCCCTGCGCTTGCTGTGTGTTGCGGCTTTAACACTGCAGGGTTACCCATGGGATTGCAGCTTGTCGGTGCGCCACAGGCCGATGCCTTAGTCTTACGCGCCGGACATACCTATGAATTGGCAGCCGGCTTGCGTGCCAAACGCCCTGCTCTTGTTGCGGGCAATCAGGCGCCGGTACTGGCACCACAAAACTTAACACCAGACACTTCGGGGTGCGATGCTGCCACGCGCGAGCTTGCCACCCGCATGGCAAAAAATGCTGGCCTGAAGCTCAACGAGGCACAAACCGAAATCTTGCTTGAAGCTGCACCTTATGCCTTCGCGATGACTCAGCGCCTGCGAAAAAATCGAAATTGGTTCGAAGAGCCTGCCAACGTTTTCAGAACTTAAACCGAGCAACCGGGTATCTAATCTATAGGTTGCAGTTGTCTTGTAGGCTGAGGTTTTTGTCTGCTTCAGTCATACAACTTTCTTCAATGACGCATCTTTCGTAACCTATGTATTCACCCCCTTATTGACATAACGGTTTGATCGGTAGTTAAAAATTTCTATAAAAACTCAAGAGAAGAGACAAGTTCATGATCAATCTTAAAAGCCGCCTCCAACAACCTGAAATCTTATTGGCACCCGGTGTGTATGACGCCTTGTCAGCCTTAATGGCAGAGCAAGCAGGGTTTGAGGCTGTGTATATTTCTGGTGCCTCGGTGGCATATACAACACTGGGACGTTCTGATGTGGGCCTCACCACATTTACCGAGGTCAATGAAAAAATCGTACAGATGCGTGATCGCATCAGCTTACCCATCATTGTGGATGCGGACACGGGCTTTGGTAACGCCTTAAATACCGAGCGTACCGTGCGCGGCTTTGAGCGTAATGGCGCCAATATCATTCAGCTTGAGGATCAAAGTTTTCCGAAGCGTTGTGGTCATCTTGATGGCAAAACGGTCGTCTCGACTGCCGAAATGGTGGGCAAGATCAAAGCGGCCGTCAACTCGCGCCACAGCGCTGATACCTTGATCATGGCACGCACCGATGCCGTCGCCGTTGAAGGGTTTGAACAAGCGCTCGAGCGGGCTGAACATTATCTGGCAGCGGGTGCAGATATTTTATTCATCGAAGCTGTGCGTAGCGATGAACAGATGCGTATCGTCAACGACCGCTTTAAAGGCCGCGCACCTTTGCTCGCGAATATGGTCGAGGGCGGGAAAACGCCGGTTAAGTCAACCGCTGTGTTGCAAGAGCTGGGCTACTCAATTGCCATCTTCCCAGGCGGTACGGTACGTTCAGTGGCGATGACGTTGCAGGCGTACTTTGCAGAATTGAAAGCCACGGGCAGCACAGACGGCTTTCGCGACAAGATGTTTAATTTTGATGGCTTAAATAGTTTGATTGGTACGCCTGAATTACTTGCACGCGGCAAGCGTTACGAGTCAGGTGGCGAGTAGCACCAAAGAACGTGCCGACACAATTGTCGCTATGATTTCGAGCCGGCACTCGATCGCACGGCTAGAGAAGAGGCGTTTTTTACGCAAGTAAAATGCTCGATATCTGAAGCGTTATCACACCTAAGTCGTCAACCGTATTCACAAATTAATTTTGAACTTTGACTGGAAACCTGCATGAAAACGTATCGCATCGCCACGATCCCCGGTGACGGCATTGGTAAAGAAGTTGTCCCTGAAGGACAAAAAGTGCTTGAAGCACTTGCACGTCAAAACCCTGCATTGAAATTCGAGTTCGAAAATTTTGATTGGGGTGGCGACTACTATCGCAAGCACGGCATGATGATGCCTGAAAATGGTCTCGACCCTTTACGCAATAAAGATGCGATTTTGTTTGGCTCGGCTGGCGACCCGCATATCCCTGATCACATCACGCTGTGGGGATTGCGCTTAAAAATCTGCCAGGGCTTTGACCAATACGCGAACGTTCGCCCCACCCGTATCTTGCCCGGCATTGATGCCCCGCTTAAGCGCTGCACGCCAGCTCAACTCGATTGGGTCATCGTTCGAGAAAATTCAGAAGGTGAATACTCGGGGGTGGGTGGTCGTGCGCATCAAGGTCACCCGATCGAAGTCGCAACCGATGTCAGCATGATGACGCGCGCTGGTGTCGAGCGCATCATGCGCTACGCGTTCAAATTGGCGCAATCACGGCCACGCAAATTACTAACTGTAGTGACCAAATCAAACGCACAGCGCCACGCCATGGTGATGTGGGATGAAATTGCGGTACAGATTTCTAAAGAATTTCCGGACGTGACATGGGATAAAGAGTTGGTAGATGCCGCTACTGCGCGGATGGTGAACCGGCCCGCCACGCTTGATACGCTTGTGGCCACCAACTTGCACGCCGATATTTTGAGCGATCTCGCCGCGGCGTTAGCAGGTAGTCTGGGCATCGCGCCAACTGGCAATATCGATCCCGAGCGTCGCTATCCATCGATGTTTGAACCCATCCATGGTTCGGCCTTTGACATCATGGGCAAAGGGCTAGCAAACCCCATCGGGACCTTTTGGTCGGTGGTGATGCTGCTTGAACATTTGGGTGAACAGGCCGCAGCCGATCGGTTGATGGCTGCGATCGAAGCGGTGACCGCCAACCCACGACTGCACACGCGTGATTTAGGCGGCTTAGCCACCACTGCGCAAGTGACCGCAGCAGTGTGCGAAAAAATCGCCTAACCTTACTGCGTGGGCTGAATCTGTTGAAGTTCAGCCACGCGCTTAGCCACTAGCATCGACCACTTGTTAAAGGCAGCCTTGGCATAGCCCCACGACTGAAACGAACTCATGTACCCGTTTGCCCAAGTCTGGGCCGCCTGCGCAGCACCAACGTTCAGTTCTGCAGCATATTTACGACCAATCTCGGTATCGCGACACTCAGCCAATACCGCGCCAGTCGTACCATCGCGAAATTGCATCTCCATACCGGTTTCACCTAAGTACGGCGTTGAACCAGCGGGTCGCCCGGTAGCCTTGCCTGAACTTGCCTCTGCAATAAACGCATAGGGGATCAGGGTGCCCGCAACGCTTCCTGGCACAGAGGTTGGCACTAAATCAGTCAGGGCAATCCGCAGCACCACCACTCCGGCTCCAGCCTGCGCAACAACCGGTATCTGAGGTTTAAGCGAGTCTTGAAGGGTTTGATGGAAGTAATCAGTCAACTGCTTCAAATCGGCCGGATCAACCGTTGGCACTTTGCCGTCTTTTGAATCTTTGGGTGCAGCCAAGGACACGACGATCGGCGTAATCTGGATTTTTTTATATTTTTTTGGATCAAAGCGAGTATCGCGCCAACACTCGATGCCTTCCATTTCAGCCACCGGTTTGAGCTTAGCGTAATTGGTTAAAAATCCGCTTTGCGTCAAACGAGCCGAATCAATCGCAGTGACGTTCTCGCCGGTACCGAGCGCGGCCTCGTAAGTTTGACAGCCACTGAGCCCGCCCGCAACAAGCGCACACAAACTCGCACCCACAACCAACCGAGTACGCAAGAATAACTGCTTTGCTTGAATCATCTACTTCGCCTTTCCCATAACATAATCCGGCAACACCGTCACCACCTCAGGAAAAATCGTGATGATGACGATACAAATCACTAAACAAATAAAAAATGGGATCGCTGCGCGCGCGATCGTATTGCTGTCTTTGCCCGTCATGTTTTGCAACACGAATAAGTTAAATCCAACGGGTGGCGTCACCTCGGCGATCTCAACCAACAAAACTATAAAGATGCCAAACCAAATCAGATCAAAACCGGCTTTTTGAATCATCGGTAACACCACCGCAGCCGTCAGCACAATCATACTGATGCCATCGAGCGCAGTGCCTAAAATCAAATACACCACAACCAGACAACCGATTAACGCATAGGGCGATAATTGCATGGCATTGACCCATTCGGCCAACTCGCGAGGCACGCCGGTAAACGCCATTGTTTTCGTCAAAAACGCGGCCCCAGCCAGAATGATCATGATCATGCAGCTGGTGCGCGTCGTGCCCATCAGGCCTTCCCAGAAGTTTTTCCAGGTCAACGAACGGCTGTAGGCTGCAATCACCAACGAGCCAAAGACCCCATAAGCCGCGCATTCGGTTGCTGTGGCGTAACCGGCTACCAACACCCAAACGATAAAGATGATCAAAAGCCCGCAAGGGATGAGGTTGCCGCTTTTACGCACTTTTTCAAGAAAACTTGAGGGGGGATCAGCCGCTGGAACTTTTGATGGATTACGAATCGACCACAACGCGATGTAGCCCATAAACAGTGCCATCAAAATCGCTGAGGGGATAAAGCCGGCAAGAAAGATCCGAATAATCGAGGCGTCGGCAGCGACGGCATACACCACCATCGTGATCGAAGGTGGGATCAAAATGCCCAAGGTACCTGAAGTGGCCAACGCGCCTAGCGCAAGACTTTCGTCGTAACCGCGTTTTTTCAGCTCAGGCAACGCCACTTTTGCAATCGTGGCACAGGTAGCCGCTGACGAACCACTCACTGAACCGAAGATGCCACAACCCAATACCGTCGTGTGCATCAGGCGACCTGGCACACGATTGAGCCAAGGGCGCAGGCCCTCAAACATTTCTTCGCTTAACTTGGTTCTGAAAAGAATTTCACCCATCCAAATGAATAAGGGTAAGGCCGCAAGCTCCCAGGACGCATTGGTTTCCCAAAAGGCTGAGAACAAATTTTTACCGGGTTGCGTGTTGACAAAAAAAGCTTGCCCGACCCAACCGCAAATGGCGAGCGTCATGGCGATCCAGATGCCGCCAGATAAAAACAACAACATGATGATCAGTAAAAACAGACCGATTCCAAGCGTTTCCATAAAGTATCTCTAAAAATTGCAGACTAAGCGTCGAAAAAATAACCGCCTCTTAGCCGAGGGCGTAAAGCTTTCTGAAGGGGCAGACATTGCGCGCGCGACCGCTAACTTCAGAGCCACTACGCACGCGACCTCTACCTTCAGAGCAACGCGCGACTCGCGCGAAAGCTCTTTTAGACATCAGCAGAAAAGTCACCCTTCGCGTGCCGCTCTTCAACAGCCACAACGTAGGTTGGGCGATTGCCGCGAGCGACAATCACTAGTTCATCAACAACCGCGATAAAAAATAACCACGCACCAATCAGAAAAGACATTTGCGGAATCCACATCGGCATGGGCAAGAGCCCGCCAGCAACGTCTTTAAAGACATAACTTTCGTACGTGAACAAGGTCGCTGACCAAGCCAGATACCCAACCGCAACTGCGGCACAAGCAAGTGACACCAGTTCGAAACGGTGACGCGGCTTAGGTGCAAGTTTTTCAAGGAGCAAGGTGACTCGCACGAAATCGCCGTGCTTGAAGGCGTGCGCCATGGCCAAAAACGCAGCCGCTGCACACAGCCAAGCCACGACGTCATTGACGGCACCCGTCTTGATACCGAACTCGCGCAGCACGCTTTGCCCGATCATTAGGGCGCAAATCGCGCATACGCAAAGAGCGGCAATGCCGCCCGCCACGAGGTACAACGTATCAAGAAACTTTCTCATGGGGCGACATCACTTTGGTCTAAAGAATCAAAAAAAATTACTTAGCAGGAACAAGTTTGCGATAGTCTGCAATCATGGCTGTTCCTTGGGCGCCGGCTTTCTTTTCCCAGTCTGCTGCCATGGTTGCGCCGATCTTGTTGAACTCAGACAAGAACGTGGCAGACGGTGGTGTCACAGTCATCCCGTTATCAGCCAAGACTTTTTTCAACACCGCTTCTTTTTCTTCGCTGATTTTCCAGCCGCGTGTTTGCGCTTCAGCAGCCACTTTTGTAACAGCCTCTTGAGTCGCTTTGTCTAACGCGTTGAACGCTTTCAAGCTCACAATGACGGCATTTTTCGGAATCCAAGCCTGAAATTCATAGAAGTACTTCATGCTCTCGTAGGTTTTGGTGTCAACACCTGTCGCGCTTGACGACAAATAACTTTCAACCACACCAGTGGCAAGTGCCTGACTCAGTTCAGCGGATTGAATCGTGACCGGAACCATGTTCATTTGTTCAGCCAGGCGAGCGGTAATGGGCGAATACGAACGCCATTTCAAGCCTTTCATCTCAGCGACTGCCGTCACAGGTTTTTTGGTGTAAATACCTTGAGGCTGCCAAGGTACCGTATACAAGATCTTCATGCCCTGCCCTTCAAGGTACTTGTCAAGCGCCGGACGCTGAACTGCCTCGAGCTTTGCAGCATCGGCATAGCTGCCGACCAACGAGGGTAGGCCATCCATTCCGAACAGTGGGCTTTCATTTTCGTAGTTGACCAACAGAATCTCGCCCAACTGTGCCTGACCACCCTGCACGGCCCGTTTGATTTCGGGGGCTTTAAAAAGCGAGGCATTAGCATGCACAACAATCTTAAGCTTGCCCGCGGTGGCTGTATCCACTTGCTTGGCAAAGTATTCGAGGTTTTCAGTGTGGAAATTGCCTGGCGCATAGGCCGATGGCAAATCCCATTTAGTTTGTGCCTGAGCCAAGCTGGTCAAACCAACACAGGCCAAGGCAGCGGCCAAGCGAATAAGAGGTAAGCGGGACATGATGTCTCCTGTCGATGAATGAAAGTAAAAAGGACAACTTGAGGCACAAAGGACTGGCATCATACCGAGCGGCGTAGACCACACCTGCGGCACTGCACCATCTCGAATGGCAATCATAGTAACGAAGAAGTAAGATCAGTGGTCAAAAGTGGTCAAAAAAACTTAAAAAAACCTTGGAGAGCGATCTTGAATGCACGCTACGAATTACTGCTGAAAGGAAATAGTCTGAGCTTTAAAGGGGGCTTTTTTGGGCTCTGCAACGTGGCTTTGCTAACCGCCGCCGATGGCACGCGGATTCTGTTCGATACCGGCCACTATTGCGTACGCAAAGCTTTATTGGCAGGCCTCAAAGAGCGCGGCCTCGCCCCCACGGATATCGACTTTGTCTTTTTATCGCATCTGCATTTTGACCATTGTCAAAATTTGGACTTGTTTAAGGGGGTCAAAGTTTGCGTCAGCGAAACCGAACTCGCCTACGCACGCAACCCGCACCCAGATGACTTATTCGTGCCCTGGAAAATTCATGAACTGCTCGCCGAGTTCGATGTCAGGGTATTACCTAAGCGCGGTGAACTTGTGCCCGGCGTCCAGCACTTTGAGGTGCCTGGGCACACCACAGGTTCGCAAGCGCTACGCTTTACCCAGGCCGACGGGCGCCGAGTGGTCTTAGCCGGCGATGCGGTCAAATATCCTAAAGAGGTACTAGCCCAAATGAGCGACATGTGTTTTGCCTCACCAGAAGAGTCAAAGCGCTCGATTGCCGAAATCTGCGAAGGGACGGATGTGATTGTGCCGGGACACTTTCCTGAAATTTTCAGACGCAACGGCGGCTGGATTTGGGATGAGCCACCGACGATCGAACTGATTTTGCGCTGAGCAATGTCCAATAAGAGAGTCGCAGATAATCTGCGAAGTCGCCGATGATCTGCACGCTTAGACGGCTCCGAAACGCTTCAAGCTTCCCTTTAAAGATCAGGATTTCCCTAGGTTTCGCTCAAAACAGCCATCTATTTAAAAATAATTCGTACATTCCTGATTTTTTTTAGGTATATTTAAAGTTCGATGGGGAGTAGCTCCAGTTCTTTGTGATCCGGTTCGAATTTAATCTCACAAAGGGCACGTCAAGTCGTCATTACGAAGCGAAAGCTTCCGGCTTGTCGGGCATATAACTGAACCACAACAAGCCGAGCAAGACCTTCGATCAGTGGCCTAACAAGGTGTGTGTTGTCAATGGCGTTTCGTTGATTTTTCAACTTTCGACTTTGCCTTGCATATCTGGTTTGGGTTTTGATTGATTGTCTTTTTAAGGCTTGAACTATGGAACTCTTTTCCTCCACCTGGTGGTCGGCTCTGCTCGCCATTATTCTGATTGACCTTGTACTCGCGGGCGACAACGCAATTGTGATTGCGCTGGCTGCTCGTAAACTTCCTCCTGCTCTACAAAAGAAAGCCATCTGGTTTGGAACCGTTGGAGCCATTGCCGTGCGCTCTGCTTTGACGGTTGTGGTTGTCTGGCTGCTCAAAATCCCTGGCCTCATGCTTCTTGGCGGTCTCGGGCTTCTTTGGATTGCCTGCAAATTGATTCTCGATACCGGAGAAGACAAAGAGCACGACATTCGCGTCACCTCGTTTTGGGGTGCAATGAAAACCATCATCGTGGCCGATGCCTTAATGGGCATTGACAACGTTCTTGGGGTCGCAGGCGCCGCGCAAGGCTCGTTTGATCTGGTTGTGATCGGTTTGCTCATCAGCGTTCCAATCGTTGTGTTTGGCAGCACGCTCGTACTGAAACTGGTTGAGCGTTGGCCCGTCATCATCAATATCGGCGCTGCGGTTCTCGCCTTCACAGCAGCCAAAATGATCACCGACGAGGCACTACTCGACCCGATCTTTGACGGCACTGCACGCGTTAACGAGATCGCGCGTTGGGCCACCTATATCGTCGCCATCGCACTGGTGTTCATCACAAGCAAGTATGCAGCGCGTAAAACAAGCAGCAACAGCAACCCCCTCTCTTCAACAAAACTTGTCAATCACAAATCTTAGGAGGCTGTCACATGGAAACCCTTATCGTTTACATCAATGATTCTGAATATGCACGCAACCAACTAGCTACGATGATTGATTCGCGTCAGCCAACAAAGTGCGTGCTGGTGGGCTGCCCACCCAAGCTAAATCGCCACATTTCAAGATGGATCTCTGGCGGTGCTCGTAAAAAATGGCAGACGCAGTGGGCCGATAACACGTGCACCGAAATCTCCAAGGCGTTCATCCCCGAAGGCCATCAGTTCGTGAATCGTGTCGCCTTTGGCCCCTTGATCAATGTCACGAAACAGCTTCAAGGTGAATTTTTTGGGGCACGCGTGCTTGATGCTCGCAGACCAAAACTGGCACATACCCCAGAACCTTTGGTCGAAGGACAACAAGCGCAGCCCGATATGGCGACAAAGGTGATGGGAGTCGCAGCCACCACAGCGATTTTGGCTTTGGCAGCCGATTAACGTTTTTTTAGTCTTCACGAATCCCCCTTCGCGCTCGCGAAGGTAAGGATTCGAATTTCCATATATGATTGACAGGCTCAGGCTCTCTTTTGAGGGACTGAGCCTTTTGGTTTCTTCGCTCTGAGCCGAGAGGTGAGTTCGCTCTAAGTTTTTTTATGTTCGCCCAGATTTTTGACCGACCGCACTGTGTAGTCGGTCTGCTGTGTCTAGCCACGAGCTTTGCGGCGGGATGCCCACCTGATAAATGATAACAATGACAGAGACAACGCAATCCTCAACCCCCTCAGTCGGCCCTTTTGCCGGCCTCACCGTCATCGAACTCGGTCACAGTGTCGCAGCACCCTTTGCCGGGCAAATCCTCAGTGAACTAGGGGCTCGGGTCATCAAGATTGAAAAAGCCGACGGCGATGACGCGCGTCGCTGGGGCCCTCCTTTCTGGGAAGGTGCCTCGGCTTTTTTTCAGTCGTTGAACCGCAACAAGCAATCCGTGGTCTGCGAACTACGCGACCCCGAACAAATCACTGCGCTCAAAGACTTTATTTGTAGCGAAGCAGATATCGTTATCCAAAATCTGCGCCCTGGTCACGTCGAACAGCTGGGGCTCGACGGTAAAAGTTTGCTTGCCCGCCAACCACGTCTGATTTATTGCAGCCTAGGGGCCTTTGGTCGCGAAGGCCCGCTCAAAACCCGCCCCGGGTACGACCCGCTCATGCAAGCATTTGGCGGCATCATGAGCACGACTGGCGAACCCGGACGGCCAGCAGTGCGGGTGGGCGCCTCGATTGTCGACATGGGTACTGGCATGTGGGGCATCATTGGTATTCTGACAGCGCTCTATGAGCGTCAAGTATCAGGAGTCGGTCGCATCATTGATGTCTCTCTCTTTGAAACCGCCACGAGCTGGGTGTCTTTACTGGCATCGCAATATTTGGCGTCGGGCCAATTAGCGGGCAAGCAAGGCTCTGGTGCACCAGGCATCGTGCCCTACAAGGGTTACCTCACCAGCGACGGCGAGATCGTGATCGCAGCAGGCAGCGACAGCCTATTTAAATCGCTAGCAAAAGTCTTGGGTCGTCCCGAGTGGCTTGAAGACCCTCGCTTTGTCGACAACCCCAAACGAGTCGACAATCAGACTGAACTCTATGGGATGATCGAAGCGATTGTGGCCACGCAAACGAC
Organism: Alcaligenaceae bacterium; assembly: GCA_947378965.1. Classification (GTDB taxonomy): domain Bacteria; phylum Pseudomonadota; class Gammaproteobacteria; order Burkholderiales; family Burkholderiaceae_B; genus Zwartia. The sequence goes on from CANCMG010000002.1 coordinate 35,831, forward strand.
GGCACATTGGACTGCCCTGCTAGAAGCTGCCGGGGTGCCCTGCGCGCCGGTCAATGACTTGGCTCAAATGCTTGCCCATCCGCAAACCGAAGCGCTTGGCTTGGTGCAAGACGTTCCTGGCACTGGCATGCGGTTTCTGGGTCTGCCAATCAGTTTCGATGGCGTACGCCCCAAACCACTTGCACCACCGCCAAAACTTGGTGAACATACAGAACTGCTATTAAAAAGGAAAACCCCATGACCGCCTTACCAAGCTACGAGACAATTGCCACCGAAATCATTGGCACGCATGTCTTGAAAGTCACGATCAATCGCCCCCAAGTCGGTAATGCCGTCAATACCCAGATGGGTCACGACATGCTTGATCTCTGGAACCGTCTCACGGCTGATGCCGGCGATATTCGCTGCGTGGTGCTCACCGGTGCTGGCGAAAAAATATTTTGCGCCGGTGGCGATCTGAAAGAGCGCAACGGCATGACAAAAAAGCAATGGACATTGCAACACGAACTGTTCGAGCGCATGTACTGGACTTTAGTCGACTTGCCCGTGCCCGTGATCGCAGCGGTCAACGGACACGCCTACGCGGGCGGGCTTGAAATGGCCTTGTCGTGTGACTTTATTTATGCAAGCAACGCTGCGCGTTTTGCGTTAACCGAAGTCACGTTAGGCATCATGCCTGGCGCTGGTGGTACGCAAAATCTGCCACGCGCAATTGGTGAGCGCCGTGCGAAAGAAATTTTGATGACGGGCAAGCCGTTTAACGCGCAGCAGGCAAACGAATATGGCTTGGTCAACGCCGTACTTGAGCCGGCTGACGTCTTGCCTCGTGCTCTAGAAACAGCCGAAGCCATTGCCAGTAACGCGCCGCTGTCGGTTCGTCAAATCAAAAAATCAGTGCGTTTTGGCGGCCAAATGGAACTACGCACCGCCTTCAGATTTGAGATTGAAGCCTACAACCATTTGATTGGCACTGAAGATCGCATGGAAGGCATCGCAGCCTTTAATGAAAAGCGTAAAGCGAATTTTAAAGGATGTTAAGTGAAAGCCGCGCTGCGCAGTCAGAGCAACGCCCAAGCACGCGTCGCAGACCGGCTTCGCCGCGCACAAAGTCAGGCACAGTCAATGACGTGCAACATAGCGACCACAACATCACATCACCACGACATCACGACTAATACGCCTCACAATTCAACAAATAATAATTTTGATACGGAGCACCTAACATGACTCAAACAACCCACTCACTGACAATCGACACCGGTTTAGATTACCCAGAAATTCGCGAAGGCGTTAAACGCGTTTGTGCGGATTTTCCTGGATCATACTGGCGCGGACTCGAAGAAAAACTTGCTTATCCCACAGAATTTGTCCAGGCACTCACCGCCTCGGGTTATTTAGGGGCTCTGATCCCTGAAGAGTACGGCGGCAGCGGCATGCCATTGCGTGCGGCAATGGTGATTCTAGAAACGATCCATGAATCAGGCTGTAATGCAGGCGCCTGTCATGCGCAGATGTACACCATGGGCACCGTGATGCGTCACGGCAGCGAAGCGCAAAAGAAAAAATATCTGCCCGACATTGCCGCTGGCAAAGTACGTTTACAGGCCTTTGGCGTCACTGAACCCACCACCGGCACTGACACCACCAAGCTTAAGACTCGCGCCGAACGTCAAGGCGATCACTATGTGATCAATGGTCAAAAGGTCTGGACCTCGCGTGCGTTGCACTCTGACTTGATGCTGCTGTTAGCGCGTACCACCCCCGTTGATCAATGCAAAAAGAAAAGCGATGGTCTGTCAGTCTTTTTGTTAGACATTCGCGATGGTCTGGGCAAAGGTCTTGAGATTCGCCCGCTTAAGGCGATGATCAACCATCACGCCACCGAAGTCTTTTTTGATAATTTGAAGATACCGGCTGACAACCTGATTGGTGAAGAAGGCAAAGGCTTTAAATATATTCTTGATGGCATGAATGCCGAACGTATTTTGGTGTCTGCTGAAGCGATTGGCGATGCGCGCTGGTTTACCAAAACAGCCGTGGCTTACGTCAACGAGCGTCGTGTCTTTGATCGCCCAATTGGTCAAAATCAGGCCGTACAGTTTCCGATTGCGCGCGCACATGCCGAAACGGATGCCGCTGATTTGGTGTTGCGTCGCGCAGCCGCCCTCTTTGATGCAGGCCTACCCTGCGGCGACGACGCCAACATGGGTAAGCTGCTCGCCTCGGATGCCACTTGGCACGCGGCAGAAGCCTGCTTGCAATGCCATGGCGGTTTTGGTTATGCCAAAGAGTACGATGTCGAACGTAAATGGCGTGAAACACGTCTGTTCCAGATTGCCCCGATTTCGACCAACTTAGTGCTCTCGTACATCGGTGAGCACATGCTGGGTATGCCTCGTTCGTTTTAAATAATAATCACCAAAAAGAGACAAACATGACTGGATTAACCCAAGCCCTCGCCGCCTTTGTATCAAAACCCACGTTTGGCAACAATGAACAAGCTGCACTCGCCGTTGCTAAAACTGGCTTCATGGACACCATCGCCACCATGATGGCCGGCCACAACGAGCCGGTCGTCAACATCGTGCGTCAATTTTTTGCCAATGCGACAACACCCGCTGAAGCACCTGTCCCTTTTTTAGGGACAATGCATCCAGCGGCTCAGGCAGCGTTCATCACCGCGGTCGCTGGCCATGCACTTGACTACGATGATGTCGCACTATCGGGCCATCCAAGTACCGCCTTGGTACCCGCCATTCTGGCTGAAGGCTATCTGCTCAACAGCTCAGGGCTCGACGCCTTACGCGCTTATGTCGTAGGCTACGAAGTCTGGGCCGAGCTCGTTAGCCGCGAGCCTGACCCGTATCACTTAAAAGGTTGGCATCCAACGGGCGTCTTTGGCGCAGTTGGCGCAGCCGCCGCAGTCGCCTATCTACGGCATTTAAATGAGACCGACACTCGCCAAGCTTTGGCGATTTCCGCCAGTCTGGCTAGCGGCCTCGTGGCCAACTTTGGCACGATGACAAAACCCTTTCACGCAGGACGTGCGGCCGCACATGGCATTGAGGCTGTTCGTTTGTCGATGCTTGGCATGACCTCGGCGCCCGATGTCTTTGAACACCAAGCGGGCTATCTAACTGCACTATCCAAAGCTGGACGTGTGGATCGCGCGCGCCCTGCAGACACCTTGGGCAAAACCTTACGCATTTTAGAGACCGGGTTGTCGATTAAGCGCTACCCCGTGTGCTACTCTTCGCACCGCACCATCGACGCCGTCATCAAAATTGTCGAAGCCGAAAATCTGCAGGCTAGTGACATCAAGAACGTCCATGTCATCACTGGTGTCGCCCAAGCTTCGATGCTGAGAAACCATCGCCCCGTCACGGGTCTCGAAGCGAAATTTAGCGGAGAGTTCGCGGTCGCCTCAGCAATCGTTGCCCGAGACGTCGGTTTGTCTCAGCTGACCGACGAATTTTCGACGCGTGCGGACGTCTCTGGGCTGTATAACAAAGTCTCGATTGAATCCGTGGATACCGTTTGCCCACTTGACTCGGCCTTTGCGTTGACCGATCGTGTCACCATCGAAACAAATGATGGACGCAACTTCGATTCTGGAGAGATCCGGTTTCCGTTAGGTCATGCCTTGAACCCGATTGACGCGGCTGGTCTCAAGCGTAAGTTCATGGATTGTCTTGCAACCGGTACGGCTGCAAACAGTGCAATCAAAGGTGCAGATCCTGAACTATATGATCGTCTCGCAACCTTAGAGAGTCTTCCGAGTCTGCGACAGCTTTTTAAATAATCGCCTTAGGCCGTTGCCTCGTCTCAGAGGTGGCGGCTCATGGCTGCACACAGGCCGCTTGCCCCAGTATGAGTTACAGCGTTGTTTGGTTTAAACGTGATCTGCGGCTCGGTGACCACACCGCGCTGACCCAAGCGCTCTGTCAAGGCTCTGTGCTATGCCTGTACATCGTCGAGCCGTCTTTGTGGCGCAGCGCAGATGCTGCGACTCAACACTATCATTTTGTGCTCGAAAGCCTGCGTGATCTGTATCTTGAGCTCAAACGACGCGGCGGACGACTGCACGTGGTTTCAGGCGAAGCCGTCGAGGTACTCGAGAAGCTATACGCGCTCCAACCTTTTCATACTCTATATTCGCACCAAGAAACGGGTAACGCGCTGTCGTATTCACGCGATCGTGCCGTTGCGCGTTGGTGTCGCACCCACGCGATGCCTTGGCGACAAAGTCAGCAGATTGGAGTCACCCGCGGCTTGAAAAATCGCGACCTCTGGAAAGACCTTTGGGATCAGCACGTCGAGCAACCTTGTCTGCCTACGCCAACCTCGATTGCTTGCGTTGCGCTGCCCTGGGCTGAGCCTGCGCTGCCCACCGCCGCAGCACTCGGCCTAGACAACACCGAGCCGGCGCAACGACAACGTGGCGGGCGCACCCTCGCCTTGCAAGTCTTGAATAGTTTTTTAAATGATCGAAGCCAACAATATCGAGGCGGAATTTCGTCGCCCCTGTCGGCACCCACTGCCTGTTCGCGTCTGTCAGCCTATCTAGCCTTTGGGTGTCTCAGCCTGCGGGAAATCGTGCAAGCTACCACGCTGCAGCTCAAGGCACTGAGCCCAGCGCAAGCCTGGCATAAAAAGGGTTTAACGGCGTTTGTGAGCCGACTGTACTGGCATTGCCACTTTATTCAAAAACTTGAAAGTGAACCCGAGATTGAATTTGAAAACATGCACCGGGGCTACGATGGCTTGCGTGAAAACGACTGGAATCCCGCACACTTCGAGGCGCTCAAAGCAGGTCAAACGGGTTGGCCGATGGTCGATGCTTGCGTTGCGATGTTGCGCGAGACCGGCTGGTTAAATTTTAGAATGCGCGCGATGTTGGTGTCGACTGCGGCCTATCCCCTTTGGTTAGACTGGCGCCCCGTTGGGCATTGGCTTGCACGGCAATTCTTGGATTACGAACCGGGCATTCACTGGAGCCAGTTACAAATGCAATCTGGCACCACGGGGATCAATATCCCGCGCATCTATAACCCGATTAAACAGGCGCAAGATCACGACCCTAAAGGAGTATTTGTGAGGCGGTGGCTGCCCGCCATGCGACGTGTACCCGACACTTGGCTGCTTGAACCTTGGAAAATGCCCCACTCGCTGCAAGTGCAACACAACGTGTATGTGGGCACAGACCTGAGTGTGCCGATCGTTGAGCTTGAGGCGAGCACACGAGCTGCCAAACAAAAGCTCTATACCCTGAGGGCGCAGCCCCAAGTGCGCGCCACCAAGCGCGAGGTGGTGCAAAAGCACGGCTCACGCAAACGTTTGGCCACCGTCAAACAAAAAAACGTTTCAGCCCCCACAAGTCAACAGCAAACTCTAGACTTCTGATGTCAAACGACTCTTCGATGCGCGGCGTCAGCAAACACAATCTGCCCAGCAAAAATTGCTTAAGCTGTCTGCGGCCATTTACCTGGCGCAAAAAGTGGGAGCGCGACTGGGAGAACGTCAAGTATTGTTCTGAGCGCTGCCGGCGCACCGCGACCGAAAAAAAATAATGACGAGCCTCTATTGGTTTCGTAACGATTTACGTCTGTATGATCAGCCGTCATTTAAAAACGCCTGCGCGCAAGCCACTCGGCTCTTGCCGGTCTTTATCCATGACAGCACTCATGTTGCACCGACCCGCTGGGGCTTTGAGCGCTTAGGGCCACACAGAAAGTACGCCCTGCGCTCGGCGCTACAAGCACTCAAAGTGCAACTGCGTCAACAACAGAGCGACTTACTAGAGTATGCGGGCGACCCGTGTCAAACGCTGATTGCACTGGCTAAACAGGTTGGTGCTAAGACAATCTTTTGCGAAGACATCGCTGCACCGGACGAGCAGCAGCAGGTGATCAGACTCAGGCAGGCAGGCAGGCTTGACCGTCAACGCCCTCTGGCACTCGAGTACGACAAGCTGAAACTTACCGAAAACAATGGGGCACGCTTTGACGACCTTAAGACTGATCCTAGGTGATCAACTCAACCCTGAGCACTCGTGGTTTCTCACACCACGCGCTGACGTGGTGTTAGCTTTGATAGAAATGCGCCAAGAGACCGATTACGTTTTGCATCATGCGCAAAAGGTGATTGCAATTTTTGCGGGGATGCGCGACTTGGCGCGTTTGCTGCACGCGCGCGGGCATCGGGTGCACTACCTGCGCATTGACGATTCGACCAATCAACAAAGCCTGACCGCTAATCTTGATACGCTGCTGGCCCAGCATGCCTGCACACACTTTGAATATCAAGAGCCTGATGAATGGCGCCTTTACCAACAACTTCAACAGTACGCCCGCGCCAGTTCACTTGACTGCACCATGGTGTCGAGCGAACATTTTTATACAACACGCTCAGAGGTTGCCACGCTGTTCGCCGGGCAAAAATCGTGGCTCATGGAGCGCTTTTATCGTCAGATGCGCACGAAACACAACATTCTGATGCTCGACGCCAAGCGCCCCGTCGAAGGCAAATGGAACTTTGACCACGAAAACCGAAAAGCGTGGTCTGGTACCCCAGCCGAGCCTGCAGACAAGCGTGCAAGGCATGATCATTCGGCCTTATGGGCAACCATTGAGGCTGCGGGTGTTAGCACCTTTGGTACGCCCGCTGCCGCAAACTTTGCGTGGCCACTGAATCGCGCCGAGGCCTTAGTTTGTTTGACTGATTTTATTGAAGTCGCCTTACCCCACTTTGGTGATTTTCAAGATGCCTTAAGCACAAAGGGCTGGCGACTATTTCACTCGCTCTTGTCGTTTGCGTTAAATACAAAAATGCTGAACCCACGCGAGGTGGTCGAACGCGCGCAACAAGCGTGGCTAGAGCAAAAAATTTCGATCGCAACGGCCGAGGGCTTTATTCGCCAAATTTTGGGCTGGCGTGAATATATCCGCGGCGTGTATTGGGGCAAGATGCCCGACTATGGCACACAAAATTATTTTGCACAGAGCACCGCATTACCAAAATGGTTCTGGACTGGCAAAACCAAGATGCGTTGCCTCGAGCAGTCACTTGGACAATCTTTAGAGCACGCCTACGCGCACCATATTCAACGCTTGATGGTAATTGGTAATTTTTCTTTGCTGGCAGGCCTCAACCCTGAAGAGGTGCACCAGTGGTACTTGGGCGTCTATATCGACGCCTTTGAATGGGTTGAGCTTCCCAACACGCTGGGGATGAGTCAGTTCGCGGATGGTGGCATGCTGGCCACCAAGCCCTATGTGTCGAGCGCAGCGTATATTGACCGCCAAGGCGATTATTGCAAGGGCTGTTATTACGACAAAAAGAAACGCGAGGGCGAGCGTGCCTGCCCCTTCAACGCCTTGTACTGGGATTTTTTTGATCGTCACCGCGCCAAACTTGCAGACAATTTTCGCTTGGCGATGGTGTATCGCAACTTAGACAAGATGGATGAACAGGCGCTGAACGCCCTACGCACACAGGCAAACAAGACGCGTTCGCAACTAGAGTCATTATGACTGTCTGCGCAGGGCTTTGTCGGACAGCTCACCTCAGTTTGACTACACTGTCAGATAAGTCGAGTTGTTTGAGAGCAGCGTTTGCCACTGATGGCCAAGCCGCTCAGTTGGATGACGCACAGACGACGACGATATCAAATCGCTATTATTCTGAGCGAAAAGCAGTCGCCGAACTCGGAAATCTGAGATTGTCTTTTATATAAACAATATTTTTTTTGAAACCATTTATGCTTGAGCACTCACCCGCGACCGTGTCTTTATCAGAGCTTTTGCCTAAGCTCAAGGCTGAAGGCTACGCGGTGCTTGATCCAGCGACCGTTGCGCAATGGGCACAACATCCACTGAACGAACTGGCAGCGCTTGTACCTGACTGGGAAGGCATGCCTGAAGACGCCTACCTAAAAGATGGCGGGCATTACCGCCTGCGCCGTCACTCTTGCTTTGTATTTGAAAATGACCAACTCGTGCTTGCGCCGGCACGCGCGCATTGGCAATCGTTATCCTATAACGCGTTGCATGGCGGTATGCAACGTTGGTTTGAGCCCATGCACGCACGTACGATTCAACAAGCAGTCTGGATCGATTTATTGAGCGCCTTTGCGCGCGCTGCCGACTCTCTGCATTGTGCCAAGCACCCCACTCGCGCAGTCACGCGTTGGTGCATTGAGGCTCATCAATTCAGAATTGATACCAAGGATGGGATTGGTCGCCCAACCCCTGAAGGCGCGCACCGCGATGGTGTCGACCTGGTCGGTGTTTTTATGATCAACCGCAAAAACGTCAAAGGTGGCGAGACACGCGTGTTCGATGCCATGGGTACCTCGGGGCAACGGTTTACATTGAGCGAGTCGTGGTCGTTGCTTTTGCTCGACGACGCACGGGTAATTCATGAAACCACCCCGATTCAACCGGCTCAGCCCGGCGGCTATCGCGACACGTTGGTCTTGACGTGCCGCGCCGACAACTTTCAAGGCGAGTAATCCTTTGCAGCCCGAACGCTCAGACTTCTTAATCGTCGGGGCAGGAATCGCCGCAGCCTCGACAGGATATTGGCTTGCCAAACACGGCAAAGTGACACTGCTTGAGCGTGAAACACAACCAGGCTATCACTCTACCGGGCGCTCAGCGGCCCTGTTTATGGAGAGCTACGGCACACCACAAGTTCGTGCGCTGACCATGGCGAGTCGTGCCTTTTTCATGCAACCGCCTGCGGGGTTTTCAGGTTACTCCTTAGTATCGCCGCGTGGTGCACTGATGGTGGCAGAGCATGGTCAAGCTGTGGTGCTCTCTGAGCATTGGGATATTTTGCGCAGCGTCACCAAGCTGGCGCGGCAATTGTCGGCCTCAGACGTGTTGGATATGGTGCCAGTGTTTCGCCCTGAAAAAATTCTAGGTGGAGTCTATGAACCCGAAGCCTACGACATGGATGTTCACAGCATTCATCAAGGCTTTTTACGGGGCCTTAAACAATTTGACGGTGATATTGTCTGCCAGGCCGAAGTCATCAGACTAGAACGGGCGGGGGCAGACTGGCTCGTGCACACCGCTGATGGCCGGCAGTATCAAGCTGGCATTGTGCTCAATGCTGCCGGGGCCTGGGCTGATCAGGTCGGCGCACTTGCAGGTGCTCAGCGTTTAAATCTTGAGCCACGTCGGCGTTCTGCCATGATCTTTAGCCCCCCGCCCACGCTGAACGTCACGAACTGGCCCATGGCAATCGGGGTCAGCGAAGACTGGTACTTTAAGCCTGACGCTGGCATGCTATTGGGCTCGCCGGCCAACGCCGACCCAGTCGAACCACAAGATATACAGCCCGAAGAGTTCGATATCGCGCTAGGTATTCATCGCATCCAAGAGATCACCACGCTACAGATTCATCGACCCACGCGTACCTGGGCAGGGCTTAGATCTTTTGTGGCCGATGGTGATTTAGTCGGTGGTTTTGATACGATTGCACCCAATTTTTTTTGGATTGCAGTACAAGGCGGCTATGGGATTCAGACTTCGCCGGCGATGGGGCAAGCCTGCGCCGCCTTGGTGTGCGGCCAAGCCTTACCCGAGGCCTTACAAGAGTTTGGTTTGACGCAAGCAATACTTAGCCCTGCCCGCCTGTCATGAGAGGGCAAGCCCCTCATTTTTGACACTGATTCAACCACTTGGGCTCGACGCGCTATTGGCCTGATTGGCGAGTGACGCCCTTTGTGTCACTTAAGCCTTAGGCGTTTTTGCTTTTTTTACAGCCTTAGTGCTTTTGGCTTTTGAGGCCGTCTTTTTTGCCACCGCCTTGCGCACTTTGACGCCACCCCAGTCTTCAACCACTTTACAAATCGACGTAAAGTCAGAATCAGGGCCATAGGTGGCGTTGGTCACTGCAAGCATTTGACGTACCGCCGCACCGACCACCATGGGTACGCCCATGGCCTCGGCTTCGTCTACACACAAGCGCACGTCTTTGTAAGATAACGCCGTGGCAAAACCAAAGTCAAAGGTCCCTGTCAAAATCGCACGCGGAAACTTATCTTGCGTCGCACTATTGCGACCCGAGCCGCTATTGATCACGTCTAGCATCACCTGTGGATCGAGCCCCGCCTTAACGCCCATCACCATGGCTTCAGAAGACACTGCCAAGGCTGCGCCAGCCAACAGGTTATTAGCGAGTTTCATGGTTTGAGCCTGGCCGGCGCCCTCACCCAAATGAAAGGTTTTACCAAAGGTTGCCAAGATGGGGGTCAGCTTGGCGTACAAGGCTTTGGGGCACGAGACCATCACGGCCAATGTGCCCGCCGCGGCACCTGTCACGCCGCCGCTCACGGGTGCATCAACGTAGCTCACCTTGTTAGCACTCAAGCCTTTGAATACGGCAACGGCAGTTTTCGGACCAATCGTCGAGAAGTCGATCACACACTTCACTTTTTTACCTTCGATGAGGCCGTCTTTGCCCAGCGCCACGGCGTTCACAATCTCGGGGTTTGGCAGGCTTAAAAAAATAGTCTCGGCACGATTGGCGACATCGGCGGCAGACTTGGCTGCGATAGCACCTTTTTTAACAAGTGCCTGCATCGCTTTTTGATCGCGATCATAAATGCAGACATCGTAGCCCGCTGCTAATAAACGCAACGTCATCGGGCCACCCATGTGACCAGTGCCAACAAACCCTACAAGTTCTTTTGCCATGAAATGTCTCCGTCAAAGATTATCGATACGTTGGGCTAGGTCAAGGTCACGGGTGGACAAGCCGCCAGCGTCGTGTGTCGTAAGCATAATCGATACGCGGTTATAAACGTTTGACCACTCAGGATGGTGATTGTGCTGCTCAGCGAGCAGTGCCACCCGAGTCATAAAGCCAAAAGCCTCGCTGAAGTCAACAAACACCCAATCTCGCGTGATGCTGCCGCCACGCTCTGGTTGATAGCGCCATTGCGACAAGCCAACCATCAGACTCGCGATATTTTCAGAGGTGATTTTTTGCAGCATCTTAAGTCTCATATCGAAATCAGTCTCATATCGAAATCATTTATTTTTAGCCCTGACATCAGGCCAGGACAAAACAATTCACGTGAGACAGGTCTTCGCGCCTTCGTTTGGTATCTTGTACTTGTCGCGCTTACGTTTTTAAGTTGGATTCGCTGGGCAACCACAAAACGACAAACGCCGTACAGGCAGAAAATCCAGCCATCACCAACAGCAAGGTCTCAAACCCCAAGCCCTTCACGGCTGGGCCCAACAACCACACCGCCAACGAACTAATCCCAAGCGACACCGCCAGGCGAATCCCCGCCACACGCGAGCGCGAACGATCGTCTACGTAGCGCACAATCATGACGTCAATGAAGGGGACTGCGCCAAAAATAAACACCATCACCCCGAGCAGCGCAGCAAAGAGCCACCAACCTTGGGCATACGCAGACAGCACAAATAAGGGGATCTGCAACAACACAATCCCCAAAAAAATCGGTCGTACCGCGAAATGATCAAGCAACTTGCCTACGGCCACTTGCATGAGTGACGCCACTGCATAAATGACCGCGAGCAAAATCCCCAGCAGCGCAGGATCAGACACCACGCCCTCAAACCGCTCGGACATCAGTTGCCCGTTACCGTTGGTCGTGAAATTAAACAACACACTACCAGTGGCCGCACTGACCGTCATGACGGCCAACACGCGCGCCAGCATTGCAGGGGTCAAGGTGACTTTAGCTGAACCCTTACGTTTGGCCGGGGCTTCAGCCTCTACCGGACAAGCAAGTGCAAACCAGAGACCGCAAAGCAAGGACAGCCCCGCAGGTATGGCAAAGGCAGCGCGCCAACCAATCCATTTGATCAAGAAACCTGTCAGCATCGCGGCTAAGGCCACACCCAGGTTACCTGCCAGGCCGTTCACGCCAATCGCCAGGCCAGGATTGGCAGATTTTTGAACCAACATCGGAATGCCAACCGGATGATAGATCGAGGCAAAGGCCCCAACCAAGGTCAGTGTGATTGCCATTTGCCAAGCATTTTGCGTCAACGCCGTGAGCAAGGTGGACGCCCCAATACCCACAAAAAACACAATCATCATGCTGCGCCGCCCCCATAAATCGCCTAGACGACCAGAGGGAATCGAGCCCAAACCAAACAACACAAAAGCACCCACCCCATAAGGCATGAGGTCTTCCCAGCTTTGAAAACCAAACTCACTGGCGATCACGCCAACGGCTGCGGCAAAAATAAGCAAGAACATGTGGTCAAGGCCATGGCCAATGTTGAGCAACAGTCGAATAGAAAGCGAGTGATCTTGAGTGTTCATTTAGTAGTCACTTTGGGTGAAGACATCATTCAATACAGTTTTGCGTCAGTTCAGCATACGATCATGTTAGTAGGCGCTTGCAAAGTTAGGCGCGCCCAATAATTGAAGCGGTCAGCATCAACTCTTCAAGCAAAGCCAGCGACACCGCGCCTGAGACCGAATAAGGATCAAGCTCGGGCTTTTCAGAATATTTCAAAACAATTGAGGTGTTGAGCTTGGCCAGATTGACCTGACCCATTGTCCAGCCACCAAAGCGACGCTCAGTGATTTCTTGATAGTCAAGCAAGACAACGTCTTTATGACGTTGATCGCGAACGATGTAGCCATACAGTTCGTTGACCTGTGTGCGCCCGCCCTCGACGGCTTGCAGATATAGTCCGCCACCATAGCAAAGGATGCCGGTGATTCCGTTGGCTGAGTTGTATTTGCGCGCCGAATCTAAAATCGACTGCGTTGCCGTGGGCGACTCGGGATCAAGCGCACGACTCACATAAAGCAAACGAACTAACATGTTCAATCCTCTCGACGAATCAGAGATAAAAATTCACGACGCAAATTGGCGTCTTTCAAAAATGCACCGCGCATCACAGAGTTAATCATGCGACTATCGGGGTCTTTCACACCTCGCCACGACATGCAGTAGTGCGTAGCGTTCATCACCACGGCCAAACCGTCAGGCTGCGTTTTTTCTTGGATCAGGTCGGCCAATTGCACCACCGCCTCTTCTTGGATTTGGGGGCGACTCATAATCCAATCCGCCAACCGCGCGTACTTTGACAGCCCGATCACGTTAGTGTGTTCGTTGGGCATCACACCAATCCAGACCTTACCCATCACCGGACAAAAATGATGGCTGCAAGCACTGCGAACCGTGATGGGCCCAACGATCATTAATTCGTTCAAGTGTTCGACGTTTGGAAACTCGGTGATCTTGGGCTGCGTCGCGTAGCGACCACCAAACACCTCGTGCAAATACATTTTGGCTACGCGCCGGGCCGTGTCATGGGTGTTGTGATCGGCCTGGGTATCAATCACCAGGCTTTCAAGCACACCTTTCATTTTGGCTTCGACCTCATCAAGCAACAAGGCAAGCTCACCAGGTTGGATAAAGTCGGCAATATTATCGTTTGCATGAAAGCGCTTGCGCGACTCTTTCAAGCGGTTGCGAATGACCACCGATACAGGCGTGCCTTTGTCTTGTTCTGACTCACTCATGCTGTTTAACTCTTAGTCTCAAGATGAATAGCCAATGTTACTCCGTTGCCCTGAGTCATATTGAAATAACCGTAAGGCAGTCTGCTTTATTCCAAGCGTAACCGACTTTATTCCATGCGCAGGCGACTTTATTAAAAAAGCTACCAACTTAACGCTTAGACTAGCCTAACTTATTCCGAGCCGCCGCTGCTTGAATACAGCCGCTTTAGGTATGATTGCACGAAGATTCTCAGGAGCCTATGTTGACTCAATCTATTTTTGGTATGCGCGGCATTGCCGTCGCCCCCCATTCACTGGCAGCCGAATCCGCTATTGCTGTGTTACGTGAAGGCGGCAACGCCCTTGAGGCCATGATTGCGGCGGCGGCTACGATTGCAGTGGTCTACCCCCATATGAACTCGATTGGCGGAGACGGCTTTTGGGTGATTAACGGCCCCAACAACCGCCCCGGCGGCATCGACGCGAGCGGCCGCAGCGCTCAGGCCGCCTCGCGCGCTTGGTACGCCTCGCGGGGCATCACTTCTAGCATCCCGTTTCGAGGCAGCGTTGCCGCCTTGACGGTGGCGGGCACTATCTCTGGGTGGGGTGCCGCATATCAACTCTCAAAACAATGCCTAAATGGCAAGCTACCGCTATCGCGGCTGTTAGCAGATGCAGTTTATTTTGCGCAACACGGCATCGCGGTCACACAAAGCCAAGAGGCCTGTACCGCCTTAAAACGCAGTGAACTCGAGCCGCATAGCGGCTTTGCCAGCACCTTCTTGCCGCAGGGCATTGTGCCGACAAAGGCAAGTATTTTTAAGCAACCCAAACTAGCTGACACGCTTAGTCTGGTTGCCCAACAAGGCTGCGACACCTTTTATCGTGGCAAGCTCGCCAAGATGCTCGGCGCCGAACTCGCCGAAGTGGGTAGCCCACTGACGCTGGCAGATTTGAACGCTCATCAGGCAAAGCTGGTCGATCCGCTGCATACTAAGACTACCCAAGGTCAGCTCTTTAACATGGTGCCGCCATCACAGGGTCTTCTGTCTTTACTGATTCTAGGCATCATGGATCGTATCCACGGCTGGGACCAAGATCCAGAGGGTGCGGCCTTTATCCATACACAAGTTGAAGCGACGAAACTGGCGTTCAGTATTCGGGATCAATATCTCACTGACCCGGCCTTCATGTCCGTGGCGCCACAAGATTTATTAACCAGCGCACGCATCGACGCCCTTGCCGCCAGACTTGACACCACTCGGGCCGCGCCCTGGGGCCAAAAAACCTCACCGGGCGACACCATCTGGATGGGCGTGATCGATCAGGCCGGTATCGCCGTGTCGTTTATTCAAAGCATTTATCACGAGTTTGGCTCGGGGGTAGTCTTGCCGCACTCAGGGGTGAACTGGCAAAATCGCGGTTGCAGTTTTTCGCTGAATCCTGGGCATATCAACACCCTTGAACCGGGCAAAAAGCCGTTTCACACTTTAAACCCAGCCCTAGCGCAACGCGCCGACGGTGGCGTGATGGTGTATGGCGCGATGGGCGGCGATGGGCAACCCCAAACGCAGGCGACGATTTTTAATCGTGTGACGCGTTTTGGTGATCATCCGCAGCTTGCGATTGAACGGCCTCGCTGGCTGCTGGGCCGCACCTGGGGGCAGTCGAGCGATTCGCTCAAGCTTGAAAGTCGCTTCAGCGCAAACACCATCGATCAACTTCGAGCGCTTGGTCATGACGTTGAAACGATTGGTGCGTGGGATGAAGGCGTGGGGCATGCTGGGATGTTGATCCGCCATGCCAACGGCGTGCTCGAGGGGGGCTTTGACCCACGTTCAAACGGGGCGGTGGCCTCTTTTTAGGTCACAGCCACTTCTGCATAAACAGCGCCTGACCGGTCGCTGCGCTCAGCGCGTATTGTTCAAAGCCAAAGCGCGCGTACGACTGCTTAGCCACGCTGTTGCCGCTCAAGACCTCAAGCGTCAGTTTGCAGCAACCCAATTGCTGGGCGTGCTCTTCTAGGGCCTTGAGTAACGCTTGACCGATGCCTTGGCCCCGTTCGGCCGGGTCGACGGCGATGTCGTGTACGTTCATCAACGGCCGAGCCTTAAAGGTTGAATAGCCTTGCATCGCATTGAGCAAACCGACAGGTTGCTGATCCAACCAAGCCAGCCAACTGATCGCCCCTGGCACCCGAGCCAAGTCATCACATAATCGGGCTTTGACCTCTGCGGCCAAGGGCTCACCCCCGCCCATCGGGTCGCGCGCATACATGTCAAGCACGGCGAGCAAAGCCAGACGATCAGTCGGATCCAGATAATTCACTTTTTTAACCACAATGCTGCGCTGCATGAACACTCCAAACCAGAAAGCAACTAGAACAAGAACAACTAGAACAAGAACAACAAGAAACAAGGTCGGACTCAATGGTATAACAAGCGGCTAACGGTTTTTGACTAACAAGGATTCTAATGTCTGCACCCCTACCGCTTGAAGGCCTACGCGTCATTGAGTTTACCCACATGGTGATGGGTCCGACCTGTGGCATGATTTTGGGCGACTTAGGGGCCGAGGTCATTAAGGTTGAGCCTCTGGCTGGCGACAACACCCGCAAATTGCTTGGCTCGGGGGCTGGTTTTTTTCCGATGTTCAATCGCAATAAAAAGAGCATCGCGATTGATGTCAAAAACCCGCGCGGTCGAGAAATCGTTTTAAAGCTACTGACCGACGCAGATGTCTTTAGCGAAAACTTTAAAAGCGGCACGATGGATAAATTGGGCTTTGGCTATGACGCCTTAAGCAAGCTCAATCCAAAACTCATCTACGTGTCACACAAAGGTTTCTTACCAGGCCCCTACGATCATCGCACAGCGCTTGACGAAGTCGTGCAGATGATGGGTGGGTTGGCCTACATGACGGGTCCCGAAGGGCAACCGCTTCGCGCGGGGTCAAGTGTCAACGATATCATGGGCGGTATGTTTGGTGCGATTGGAGTATTGGCCTCTTTGCAACAGCGCGCACGCACCGGCGAAGGCCAGCAAGTCGCCAGCGCCTTGTTTGAAAATAATGTGTTCTTGGTGGCCCAGCACATGCTGCAATACGCCGTCACCGGCAAGCCTGCCAACCCGATGCCCAACCGCATTAGCGCGTGGGGAGTTTACGACGTGTTCACAGTCAAAGACGGCGAGCAAATATTTTTAGCGGCAGTCAGTGATACCCAATGGGCGATTTTGTGCGAAGAGTTTGGGTTTGATGACTTAAAAAGCGACCCGCGCCTAGGCAGTAATAATGATCGAGTGCGTGTGCGCTCGTGGCTCACAGCAGAGCTGCGTAAACGCTTTGCAGACTTTAGCGCAGCTGAGTTGAGTCAGCGCTTTGAGAAAACGGCCCTGCCCTACGCACCGATTACCCGCCCTCATGATCTGTTTGACGATCCGCACTTGTTAGCCACGGGTGGCTTAGCCCCCATGACGGTTGCGGCTGACAACACCGGCGCTGGTCGCGAGATCGATACCCGCGTCGCCCTGCTACCGATCGCCCTCAAAGGCGAACGTTTAAGGGTGCGCAAAGCCTCGCCAAAAATTGGTGCTGACACGATTGAGATCTTGCAATCGGCGGGCTACACCCAGCAAGAGATCGAAGAGTTACATCGGGCGGGGGTGATCGGGACGCAACCTGAATCGGAGGCTGAGACGCCCTAACTGACAACACATTACCCTAAGCCACACGTTTTACGCGGAACAACAATGCAAAGATAAATGATGCCGAACAAGGCTGAAAACCCAGGCCGTTCATCAGTTATTTAAGTTCACCCACCATCATTTAGTCAGTACTCATCACATTTAGTCAGTACTTTTCATTTTTTATTTTTCATTTTTCATTTTTCATTTTTTGCCGGAGCATTCATGGACTTACATCTCACCAACCAACACGTTTTAATCACTGGCGGTAGCAAAGGTATTGGCCTGGCCTGTGCCAAAGTTTTTTTAGAAGAAGGCGCGAAGGTTAGCCTTGTGTCACGTGATCAAGCCAACCTTGAAGCTGCGAAAGCTACCTTGGTTGCACAAATGCCCGGTGTTGCTGCGCGCATCGCCGTGTTTGCGGCCGATTTGAAAAGCGATGCCTCTGCACTGGCTGCCTTAGATGCGGCTGAAAAAGCCATGGGCCCAGTGGATGTGTTGGTGAACTCTGCCGGTGCAGCCGCACGCAAGGCCGCGCCCGACTTAACTCCTGAAGCCTGGCGCAATGCCATGGACGCCAAGTTCTTTACTTACGTCAACATGATGGATCCCGTGATCAAACGCATGGGCGCCCGTCGCAAAGGCGTGATCGTTAACGTGGTGGGTGCGGGTGGCAAAGTGCCTTCAACGGTACATATCTCGGGTGGTAGCGCCAATGCAGCGCTGATGCTGGCTAGCGCAGGCTTAGCAGCCGCCTATGCACCAATGGGGATTCGCGTCAACGCTGTGAACCCCGCAGCGACACTGACTGAGCGCTTGAAAGAAGGCATCAAAGTCACTGCCAATCACGAAAAAATCAGCGAAGCTGAGGCGTTAAAACAAGCGACCGCCAAGGTGCCACTCGGACGTTTAGCGACACCAGAAGAAGTCGCTGATACTGTCGTGTATCTAGCCTCTGACCGCGCCAGCTATGTCACCGGCACGATCATCACGATGGACGGCTCAGCCAATCCAATCGTGGTTTAGCTTTTTTGCATACGGATATATTGCTCGATCACAGCCTGATACGACGTATCGGGCTGCAGTCCAAAACGATGGGTGCGCTCGCAATCAAACTTTGAGGGCCAGCCACCCACAATTTTTTCAATGGCCGGATCAGGTTTGACGGTCACAAGGCTGGCAACCTCTTTGCCCGCGACCTTCTCAAGCGCCTCAAGCATTTGGCCCACCGTCACAGTCAAGGCCGGTAAATTCAACGCCGTACGGCCACCAAAGGCCTCGCGCGTCGCCTCTGCAACCGCCAAAATCCCAGCGATCGTAGTCTCGGGCGAGGATAACGCCACAGCAGTGGACAACTCAACCGGGCACACCGAGGCAACACCTGCCAAAGGTTCACGCACGATGCCGGACAAAAAACTTGACGCCGCGCCGTTGGGCTTGCCTGGGCGCACCGAGACGGTCATCAAGCGCGCTACGCGACCATCAATAAACCCCTTGCGGGTGTAATCGGCAATGAGTTGTTCACAAATGAATTTGTGAATCCCGTAGCTTGACTGGGGCGTTGGTAAGGTGCCATCGCGCACCACGGCGCCTAAGGGGATCGCAGGATCTGAACCAAACACGGCAACCGAGCTGGCAAAGAAAAATAACGCCGCCTGACCTGTTCGAGTGTGTTGGGCCCGAACCGCATCAAGCATGCGCCGGGTAGCATCTAAGTTTGAGCGCAAGCCTAAATCAAAATCCGCTTCGCATTCACCCGATACCGCTGAAGACAGGTGAAACACTGCGTCGTAGTCTTTTTCAAAAAGGCTGTCGATACGTTTAAGCAAATCACCCGCGTCGACCTTAACCAGCGGATGATTAGCGATCTCTGCAGCGCGAGGTGCCGCTAGATCGGTAATCGTCAGTGAGGTCAGTGCTCGACCTTGCAGCGCGCCGCGTTTGAGCAATGCTCGGGTCAACAACGTACCTAAAAAGCCAGCGCCGCCAGTAATGAGAATGTTCATCGTTTTTTCCATGTTTGTGCGCCCTACCAAAATGCCTTGAACGCTTCGCGCAAGGCTTGAATCTTACCAAGACACATTGAACGTTTCGCGCAAGGCTTGACCTTACCAAGACACCTTAAACGTTTCGCGCAAGGCTTGATCTTACCAAGACACCTTAAACGTTTCGCGCAAGGCTTGAATGGCGGCTTCGCTAAGTGGTTGTGCCGTGCACTGTCCGCGTAGCCAAAGCTTAGCGGTTTCTTCAAGTTCTTCTAGCGTGGCCATCGCTGCCGCAGGTGTCGCCCCCCACACCTGAGGACCCAAGCGATCGCACATCACCGCACGCAGTGTTAAGCCTCGTGCCTGGTATTGCGCAACACGTTGCGCCAGGTGCTCAGCCACCTGGGCATCACCCGGCAAAAAATAGGGGATGAGAGGGACATGCCCAACTTTCATCACGTAATACGGCGTCAAAGGCGGCACAATATCCTCAGGGTGCCACACCCCGCGCAACGTGAGATCAACCAAATAAGATGAATGCGTATGCACCACGCAACCTGCATGGGGTACACAGGAATAGATACGGCGATGTAAGGCTAAGGTTTTACTCGCACGGTCACCTGAAATTTGTTGGCCTTGCTCGTTGACCCATGCCAAGGTGTCAGGTTCAAGAAACCCAAGGCAAGCGTCAGTCGGGGTAATTAAAAATCCCCCTCCCTGCTCTGCAGGCACGCGCACGCTGATGTTGCCGGTCGAGCCATGAACGTATCCACGATCGAACAGGCTTTTGCCAATCCGGCAAACTTCGTCTCGTAAAAATTTGTCCGGCGCTTGGGTAGATTCAGTCATGCTGTAAACATTTTTAAAAGATGTGGATGAGTTTAGTGATGCCGAAAAAATTTTTTTAATATGAGTATGAGTCAAGTCAGACTGTCAAAATTTGTTCAAGGCGTGGGTGAATTCAATGATGTTCAAGCAATGCAATGAAACGCTTTGGTGAAGAAATCGGGTGTACCAAAGTTGCCTGATTTCAAGGTGATGTGCAAGGTCTTGTTAGACACCGCAGTGTGGCCCGCGCACCAAGGCACCCCGGGATCAATCTGTGCGCCGATTTGTAATTGCGTCATCCCCAGCGCTTGCACCACAGCACCAGACGTTTCGCCGCCAGCAACAATCAACTGTCCAACGCCTAGTCGCACCAAGCCGACGGCGATACCTGCCAACGTTTGTTCAACCAGTTGACCAGCTCTCTGCACACCGAGCTGCTCTTGAATACTTTTGAGTGCCTCGGGCTCGGCGGTTGAATACACCAACACTGGTCCCTTGGCTAGATACGTTTGGCATAAGGCAAGCGCCTCATTCACCACCTGCTTAACAGCCTGAGCGCCTTGCTGCAAACCCAAGGGATCTACTGCAATGACTGGTAGACCCATTGCACGAAACGCCGCGACCTGCGCGTTGGTCGCGCGCGAGCAGCTACCCGATACAATCGCTTGCAAACCAGTTGCCGGAGGCAAAGAAGACGCCTGCGCATTGGGTGCGATACCAAAATTAGCGGGCAAGCCAATCGCCACACCTGAGCCTGCAGTCACCAAGGGCATATCCGACAGCGCAGCACCCAAGCGCAGTAAGTCAGCGTTGCTGACGGCGTCAACCACTGCGATGGCCACCCCTTCGGCGCGTAAGGCTGCAATGCGAGCACGGATCGCGGCCTCGCCTTGCGCGACGATGGTGTAGTCAATTAAACCAACTTGACGGCGCGTTTGAGGCGCTAACACGCGCACAAGATTCGGATCCGTCATGGGGGTGAGCGGATGATCTTGCATACCGCTCTCGTGGAGCAGTACAGCGCCAACAAATAAGTAACCTTTAAAAACGGTACGCCCTGCATCCGGAAACGCCGGTGTTGCAATCGTGAAGTCGGTTTGCAACGCGGCCATCAGTGCGTCAGTGACTGGGCCGATATTGCCTGTCGCCGTCGAATCAAAGGTCGAACAATATTTGAAATAAATTTGTTGCGCGCCCTGTGCCTGCAGCCATGTCAAAGCCGCTACCGACTGCGTACAAGCCTGCTCGGGCTCAATCGTGCGCGACTTCAGCGATACCACCACGGCATCCACCTCGGCTTGCAGTGGTTGCGTGGGGACCCCGATGGTCTGCACCACTCGCATGCCCGCGCGTACGAGGTTATTCGCTAGATCAGTCGCGCCAGTGAAGTCGTCGGCAATGCAGCCCAGTAAGATTTTTTTCATGATGTGCGCAGACAAGATTGAACAGAACTCTCGATCAAAGAGTATAGCCTTGGCGTCACGCAGCCTCTGGCGGGTTGATTCCCTCTTCGTGGCACAGCCTTACTTAGTGAATCTCCTCTTGGTGGCACAGCCCTCCGCTTAGTGCATCCCCCCCTTGATTGCACAACCTCCAGCTCAGGACATCCCTGCGTCTCATCTGACCGAAAATTGCTCTGGGCGGCGCGGGTATTCCCCTGTCACAACTGCAGGAAAATTTGTCAAAATTAGCTAAACTAAACTAAATAAATCAACACCTCGCTGCGGTTGTTGCATTGCAAAACAACCAAATGCACAGAGACAAAAAACTATGACAGCCATCACCTTTGCCCCACACATTCTGTATCTCAGCCAAAGCCTAGAAGCCGTGCGGGTACAACTCGCTGGCGTTCGCCTGACACGGGCCGCGGCAAGCCCCTTACGCGATGACATCTCAACCGACGAAATCTCGCCTCTGCCGATCATGGTGCATTTTGATGAGGCGCTTGGCCGCTACCCCTATACGGGCTACACCGTTGCTGGCCAACAACCGATTGGCGTGGGGGCCATTCAACAGGCGCAAATTGAGGTGGTGGTGGGCGGCAAACGCTATGGCAAGGGCAGCTCACGTGAACATAGCCCGGTTGCTGAGCAAGCGGCTGGGGTGCGCTTAATCATTGCCGAAAGTTTTGAACGCATCTATCGACAAAATGCCGATAATCTCGGTCTGTTCACCTCAACCAATTTTGCTTTGCTCGAGCGCATCACGCGCGGCCAGGCGATCGAACTTGAAGAGCTCCTTGAAGGGCGCGATGCCGTTGCCGCAGCGATTTTGCGTGCAGGCGGCCTGCTCAACTATGGGCAAGCACGCTTAAAAGCAACGCCTAAAAAAACACTGGCACTGAAGCAATCGCTGACTCTTTTTGAAAAAATCATTGCGCGGCATTTACTGTCAACTGAAGACGCGCCGGCTTGGTTGCTGCCCGGTGAAGGCGGTTTTGTACAGGCTGATCTGCGTTTCATTCATGAGTACTACACAGGGATGTGTGCCCACGCTTTGAACCAGAAATTTGGCCAGGCCTTAGCGTTACACGATTCAGCGAGCATCGTATGTTTCGAAGATCATCTGTCTTACGTCCATCGCAGCCCTGCGCACCTCAAACAAGGCCTGGTTCCCGCCGTCAATCAACTTTCGAAAGCACACCGCGCGTTTGTTGCGCGCCATCACTTGAAAGATCACGGCTACCTGCAGGCACTTGAGGCGGGCGATGTCAACAACACTGGGTCTGAAGGCATCTCGCACGCGTTAGTGGCCGAGAACTACGCCTTACCTGGGCAATTGATCGCTGGCACCGATTCACACACCCCACACAGCGGCGCGCTAGGCTGCGTCGCGTTCGGTGTAGGCACCACCGATATGGCCAATGCCTTTGTCACCGGAGCCGTGCGCTTTACCATGCCCGAGAGCTTGCGAGTCAATGTCGCGGGCCCTCTACCCGCAGGCGTATCCGCCAAAGACGTCGTCTTGCATTTGCTGGCTGAGCCAAGCATTCGGGCCGGCGGTGGCGTAGGTAAAGTCTTTGAATTTGCTGGAGAGGCTGTCAGAGCGATGTCAATCGACGAACGTGCCACGCTGACGAATATGACGGCCGAACTCGGTGGCTTTACTGGGATCGTCGAACCTGACGAACAAACCGTACGCTTTATCAAAGAGCGTCGTGGCGTTGACTTTATGCTCGAGTCTTGGATGAAGAGCGATCCAGGCGCTGCCTATGCGCGCACCATTCATATCGATGGCACACGCTTAGTGCCCATGGTGGCTCGACCAGGCGACCCGGGTAACGGCGTCGCGCTCGACACACTCGCCGAGCGCCCCACAATTAACATCGCCTATGGTGGATCGTGTACTGCCGGCAAGCGCGAAGATTTCGACCAATATCATGCGGTCCTGGCCTGGGCTGCAAGCAAAGGGCTCAAAGCGGCCCCCGGTGTGACGTTGTTTTTACAAGCCGGTACGCAAGGCGTGCGCGATTATTGTTTGGCACAAGGCTATCTGGCCACCTTCGAGGCGGTCGGCGCCGAGTTTTTGCAGCCTGCATGCGGGGCCTGCGCAAATTGCGGCCCGGGCTCGTCGTCTCAAGCCGAGCAAATTACCGTAAGCGCCATTAATCGTAATTTTCCCGGGCGCTCAGGGCCAGGGCAAGTATGGTTAGCCAGCCCCGCAACAGTTGCCGCCAGCGCAATCGCAGGTAAGTTGGTGTCTTTTGCTGAGCTGCAAGCGAGCCATTCAATGTAACTGGTAAGCTGACCAACTTGCGAGCATGCTCGCGTCCCGTTAGCATTGGGTTTATCTATCATTTACAGGAAGACACTCGCATGAGCCAGCTTTTTACCCCCCTCCAAGTCGGACCACTCAAACTGGCCAATCGCATCATTATTGCCCCGATGTGCCAGTACATGGCCGAAGACGGGCACGTGACTGACTGGCACACGATTCACCTGGGTCAAATGGCGTTATCAGGCGCCGGCCTCTTGATTATTGAAGCCACTGCGGTCGAAGCGGTGGGTCGCATTACCCATGGCTGTGTGGGGTTGTATTCAGATACGCACGAAGCGGCGCTAAAAAAAGTGATCGATTCTGTGCGCAAGTACTCGACCATGCCAATCATGATCCAGCTGGGCCACGCTGGCCGCAAAGCCTCAAGCTATCGTCCCTGGGACGGCGGTCAACTGCAAACGCCAGCGGACGGCGGCTGGGAAGTTGCCGGGCCCTCTGCGCTCTCACAGTTACCCAACGAAGCGGCACCAAAAGCCTTTGAAAAGGCCGACCTGAACCGTATTCGCGAAGCATTTGTTGACGCTGCCAAGCGTTCAGTGCGCATCGGTTTTGATGGCATTGAATTGCATAGCGCCCACGGCTACCTGTTGCATCAGTTTTTATCCCCGATTGCAAACCAACGTACCGACGAGTACGGCGGGTCGCTTGAAAATCGCATGCGGTTTCCGCTTGAGGTCTTCAAAGCCGTGCGCGAGGTCACACCCGCCAATGTCTGTTTGGGTCTGCGTATTTCAGGGACAGACTGGGTCGAAGGCGGCTGGACAGCTGAAGACAGCATTGTGTTTGGTCGTGCAATCAAAGCGCTGGGCTGCGACTTTATCGATGTCTCGAGTGGCGGTGTTTCACCCAAGCAGCAAATCACTCTGGGGCCAAAATACCAGGTGCCACTGGCCACGCAAATCAAAAACGGCACCGGCTTGCTCACAATGGCCGTTGGTTTGATTACTGAGCCTCAAGAGGCCGAAGACATTATTGTGAATGGCGAGGCCGATATGGTGGCGCTGGCGCGTGGCATGCTGTTTGACCCACGCTGGCCCTGGCATGCTGCTGCACACCTTGGCGCACAAGTTCAAGTCGCCAAGCCCTACTGGCGTTCGCAGCCACGTGGGTTAAGCACCTTGTTTGGCGACATCAAGACGGGCGGTCGCTAGTCGCCTGCTGTCAAACAACTGTCCTTCAAGATCGTTCGTTGCGCAGATCGCACGAACGATCGCCTCAAGACACTAACCTCTGTACTTTCTACGGCGATCTTTGGAGCCCCACAGAAACCGCAGCGCAGTGAAGCACTGATATCGGACGCTTAAGTAAAGTATCAATGTCGGACGCTGCAGGTATGTATCAATCTCGAAAGTTATTAAACTGCAAAGGCAACTCGACGTCTGCTTTTTTCAGCAACGCGATGGCGTCTTGCAAGTCGTCACGCTTTTTACCTGTGACGCGCAATTTTTCGCCGGTGATTTGAGTTTCGACTTTAAGCTTGGCTTCTTTAATCGATGCGATCAGTTTTTTAGAAATGGGTTGCTCGATACCCTGCTTGATCGTCACCTTTTGACGCGCACCCCCCAAGTTTTCGAGCGGGTCAGCCACATCTAAGCATCGGGTATCAATGCCCCGCGCACTTAACCGGGCACGCAAGATGTCAAGCATTTGCTTAAGCTGAAAAGCACTGCCTGCAATTTGAGTCACAACAAACCCTTCAAGCTCAAATTTGGCGTCGGTACCCTTGAAATCAAAGCGCGTACTGAGTTCACGATTGGCCTGATCCACCGCGTTGGTCAGTTCGTGTTTATCGACTTCAGAAACAACATCAAAAGAAGGCATGGCCGTATTCCTAACAAAAGAATCAAGACACATTTTAGGATACATTAGCCTTAGAATGTCGTGAAGTTCACTTCTATCAAGAGATCTCTATGTCCGACTGCGCCGGCGCCATTGCCCAACTGTTCATTTATCCAATCAAATCTTGCGCGGGCATTGAGGTCACCCAGGCACAGCTCACGGCAACCGGCCTGAGCATGGACCGCGAATGGATGATCGTCGATCAAGAGGGCATGTTTTTAACCCAACGACAGATCCCCCATATGGTGTGGATCACGCCGGCACTCTCGAGTACCGCACTCACACTTTCAGCACCTGGGTTTGACTCAATCAGCATTCCTCTTGAGCTCCCTGCGTCCCCACAACGGGTCACCGTCTGGCGCGACACGCTACTCGGCGACGATCAAGGTGATACGGTGGCGCAGTGGCTTGATGCCTATCTTGCGGTGCCCGGCAAGCACTACCGTTTGATACGTTTTTCAAAACAAGCGCGCCGGCTCTCAGCCCTCGACTGGACAAAAGGCGTCGAGGCTGTCAACAAGTTTAGTGATGGCTTCGCCGTTCAGGTCGTGACGCAAAGCGCCCTCGATGAGCTCAACACGCGTTTAATTGAGCAAGGCCACGAAGCTGTCTCGATGTCGCGCTTCAGACCAAATATTGTGCTCGATCGACTCGAGGCACATACCGAAGACCATCTCGGTGAGCTCACAATTCACACCACCCAAGGCAGCGCACAACTTCACATGGTCAAGCCCTGCCCTCGCTGCGCGATTCCGGATATCAACCCAGAAACGGCGATCTCGTCACCCGAGGTCAACGATACCCTTCGACCCTATCGCACGTTAGCGCGAGTCAACGGCGCGATCTGTTTTGGTATGAATGGCATTGTTCACGCTGGCGTTGGTCAGACCCTCGCGGTTGGCCAACAGGCTGAAGGTAATTTCTCTTTTGATTAGCGCGCCTCTTTCGAATTACGCTGCTCTTTTGACTGACACTAAGATCATTCGATACAAATTTTGAGGCGCGCTGTTCTTTTGATTGGCACTAAGATCATTTGACACACATTTCGAAGCACGCTTTTCTTCTTGTGATCAACACTAAGATCCTCTGATATAAATTTCGAAGCATGCTGCTCTTCTTTTGATCGACGCTGAGATCATTCAATACAAAGGGTGTGCTAAAGTCGATCAAACGATCTTCCATCACACTTGGCTGTCACTCTTAAAAGGATCCAAGTCATGATCATGATGTTGCCCTTTTTCACCACACTCATTGCGATTGCGCTCAGCATGCGGGGGCTACGTCAACAGGCGATTGTCACCTGGGTAATCTCGTTTATCATTTTTTTGGTCTGGATGAAATTTCACATGACCGATACGCTTAACATTTCTCTTTAGAGGTTGACATGATCAGCCTGACCAACTCGCGCAGCAATCTCAACACCACGTTTTCGAGCCAGCTCAACCTGTTGGCCTTACTCGCTATCTGCGGCTCACTTATTGCAGCGTTTTACTATCAAATTGCCTTTAACGAGCTGCCCTGCCCGCTCTGTCAGTTGCAACGAGTCGCGCTCACTCTCGCCGGCATTGGCATGCTGCTCAATATTCGTTTTGGCGCCTCAAATATCCACTATGCAATGATTCTGGCCTCGGCCTTAGTGGGTGCCGCAACCTCTTTGCGACAAATTCTTTTACATATTGCCCCAGGTGATCAGGGGTATGGCTCTGCCTTGTTTGGCTTGCATTTTTATACTTGGGGTTTTATTTCTTTTGTCGTCATGATGGTTTTTTGCGCACTGATGCTCTGCATCGATCGCCAACCCGACAAGCAGCCTAATCGTAGCACTACGGGTTTGATCGCCACCGCGGTGATGATTTTATTTTTTGTACTGGCGGCAGCCAACACGGTGAGCTCAGTCATGGTTTGCCAGTTCGGGCCCTGCCCTGATAATCCCACGCAATATCTCTGGAAGTTTTAACCCGCTTGTTGCTCGATATGCACGTTCACTTATTGGTCGATTCGCCCCCTCACTTCATCATTGCTATACGCGCGCGTCTTGAATGATATGTCTGCCCAATTCTTGAACGATCAGAGCGTCAAGCCTCGTCCTTTTGGGTATTGAAGAATGTCAGCCTACGTGCCAAGAGATACCGTTCGTTTGGTTAACATGCGTTTGATGGGCTGCATTGCCGCAGTGCTCGCCCATCTGTGCCTGAGTCTTTTTTCATTGGCTCTGCTGCCCAGCGCTCAGGCCACCCCCTTAACACTGCAAAGTCTGCATCAACCCGTGCCTGGGGGTGTGGCAATCGTTGCCCTGCCCAGTACCAACCGCACCCCACCCAAAGTCACCTTTCTACAAAAACCTGTTTTAGTCGTTGCAAGCCAAGAACAACGCTGGGTGGCGGTGGTGGGTCTGCCCCTTGACCTTCCAATACAGACTCACGTGCTAATCGTGACCGAGCAGCAGATAAACAGTGAGAGTAATTCTGAGATTAAAGATAAAAGATATCGCGAAAAGCAGCCGACAACGAGCGAGATCAAGTTTGAAGTCAAAGATAAAAAATATCGTGAACAGCGGATCACGGTCAGCAATAGCCGCCATGTCAACCCCTTGGCCGACGACATGACTCGCATCACGCGCGAACTTGAGTTGCAAAATGCTGCCTATCGGCAGTTCAGTCCAAATACACCCAGCAATATTCTGCTTGACCCACCCGTCAAAGGACCTCTCTCAAGCCCCTTCGGTCTGAAACGTTTTTTTAACGGCGAACCCAGAGCGCCACACTCGGGATTAGACTTTGCTGTACCCACGGGCACCCCGGTGGTTGCGCCTGCGGTTGGCAAAGTGATCTTGACTGGTGATTATTTTTTTAACGGCAATACGGTATTTTTGGATCATGGCCAAGGCTTGATCACCATGTACTGCCACCTGTCTGTCATTGATGTGAAGGTCGGCGACTCGCTCGCGCGCGGACAAGTGCTTGGCAAGGTGGGAGCCACCGGTCGGGTAACCGGAGCACATCTGCACTGGAACGTCAGCTTAAACGATGCCCGAGTCGATCCGGCGATCTTTATCGGGCAATTTAAACCGTAGAGGCGCGCTTACGCACCGGCACAAGCTGTCTTGCGTTTGAATCGTTGCTAATCGACAAAGAGACTCTGGCCTTCATTGGAAGAGACGGTTCGACACAGAGACGCTCTGCCATGACATTAAGCCGTCGGTACGATGTATTCGCCGTATTGATTTGCGGCTTTTTCAGAATCGGTCGAGTACCAAACAATCAACACGATAATCCCAATAATAGTAAAGGCAATCAACTGCCACCACCCAGTACGGCCGATATCATGCAAGCGCCTTGCCCCCGCCGCCCAAAGCGGCAAAATCATCGCTAAGCTCACAATGCCTGAAATGCTCACACCAACCGCCATCTGCGCGAACCAGGTCAGTAATAAAGTAAACAAATAAAACCACCAAAACTCGCTACGCGTCGCACGACCGCTAAAGGTGGCAAACTTTGAGAAACACGTGGTAATTGCTTTTGGAAAATTCACTGTGGCCTCAGCTCTAAAGTTAGTAGACACTGGCGAATACTATATTACGTTTTACCGGCTAAGCCTCGAATACTGGCTGCGATTGCAGAATTTCTTGTATATTTAGCAACACTTGCCAGTCGGCAGTTTTGCGACTTGCGCAACCGCTTACGGTATTACCCGCAGCGATTAAAACAATATGCGTCTGAGTGCAGACACCGGAGATCAAATGAAAGCTCGAATTCTTGCCGCCCTGGCTGCTCTAGTGCTTAGCGCCAATTGCTCAGCGGCGTTTCCTGAGCGGGCAGTGACACTGATTGCGCCATTTCCGGCTGGTGGTGCGGCTGACGTGATCGCTCGTCTGCTAGCCAGACAGCTTGAACTGCAACTCGGCAAACCCGTCATCGTCGAAAACAAAGCTGGTGCAGGAAGCGTGATCGGTGCGACCTATGTAGCCAATGCTAAACCTGATGGGTACACCCTCTTGCTTGGCGCAAACTCAACCTTTGTCCTGAACCCGGCTTTGATGGCTAAGATGCCCTACGATTCTGCGGTAGATTTTGATGCGATCGGTAAAGTTGGGACCCTCAGCCTAGCGTTATTGGTCAATCCTCAAGTCCTCGCAAAAAACGTCGCAGAGCTGATTGCCCTAATTCGTGCGAACCCCGATAAATATTCGTACGCAAGTTATGGCAACGGCACGACATCAAACTTTGCCGGCGCAATGTTCAATTCAGTCACTGGTTTGAACGTGATGCATATCCCCTACAAGGGCAGCACACCCGCCATGAACGATACGATTGGCGGGCAAGTCCCGATATCTTATGACACGGTTTTGGCGACGACACCACAACATAACGCGGGTCGCGTTCGGGCAATCGCCGTCACCAGTATCAAGCGTTCACCCTTGCTGCCGAATATCCCCACCTTGGCTGAGTCGGGCTTCAAGGACTTCAACATTGTGGCTTGGAATGCCGTTGTCGCTCCAAAAGGTTTACCCGCTGATGTCAAAGCTGTTTTGCAAAAAGCGTTAAAAGCCGTCATTGAAGATCCCGCAGTCGTTGAAAAAATGGCCGTAACGGGCTTTGATGTCAGTTGGAATCCAGCCAACGATTGGGCGCAAATGATTCGTTCTGAAATTGCTGAGGCCAAAGCGATTGCAGAAAAAGCAAAAATTACGATCGAATAATTGTGTTTTCATTCTGTTGCCGCAACGTACAGATCAATATTTTGTTGAAATTTTGAAGTCATTTTCAAATCACTTTTTTTGAAACTGTCGCAGCAACCATCAGGTTCGCTTAAATTTATTTGGATGTTCAATGCCACTTTTTTTAATTCGCCACGGCGAAACCTTGTTAAATGCTGCACGTACTGTTCAACCTGCCGCAACGCCGCTTGCCCCAAGAGGGCTTGCGCAGGCTGAACTCGTAGCCGCCCGCGTGGTTGGGCTCAAACCTGCGGCGATCTTATCAAGCGATATGCCGCGCGCCTGGCAAACTGCCGAAGCGATCGCGCGCCATACGGGGCTCGAACCTCTGAGCACTGAACTACTACGTGAACGTAATTTTGGCGATTTGCGCGGCCGCCCGTACGACACTCTGAGCTTTAACCCACTTGAGATGCTTGAGGCACCCGCAAACGGAGAATCGCTGGCCGAGTTTCACGACCGTGTTACTGAGGCGTTTGAGTATGCGGCGCGACTGCGTATAGCGCTAGATGGTCCGTTGATTGTTGTTTGCCATGGCTTGGTGATTCATGCCATGTTGGCCAATTGCATTGACGTGGGCAAACATCCCATACCCGCTCGCATCGGCAACACCTCAATCACTCGAGTGATTGCGCAGCATCCCTTCACGGCTGAACTCGTGAACTGTACCGCGCACTTAGACGGCACCGATTTCGCTGAAGATACTAAAAGTTTATCGGGCGGCTAACGACTGAGCAGTGTTAGCCGGTCTCTAGCCCATTCGTGGCTGTGCCTCGCACTCGCGAGCACTCGAGTTGCAAGCAAATACTCCAAACTGAAATTAGGGTTGCAAGCAAATACTCCAAACTGAAATTAGGATTTCAGCGCTTAAGAAGGCACTGAGAATTTCAATTAGCGGCTGCCAAATACGGATTTAATTTTTTGCCAAATAATACTGAGCATTACGGTCACGGGATGAATAGCCTTTGCCTGAGGCGGCGCGATGGTTTCAGGGTGTGCTAAACGCTGCGACACATTCTTACCAAAATCTGCCACCATACGCCGTACAAACTCTTGCACCAAGCCAGAGCGTGAAAACTGTGCCAATGGACCCTGCAAGGTGTAGAGCAACTCAACAGCAACACGTGTGCTCGACGCACTTGATGCTTCGAGTTGATAGCGCACATCGCCGGTCGCACGCGACTGACTGACCGAATCCTGACCCACACCTTTCAACACCGCAACACGCTGCGCAGCATCACGCGAAATAGTGGCACTGCCTTTGAAGATTGCAGACATTGGGCCGAACTTTATCGCAATCTTGCCTGCGACCTGCTCAGGGGTTTCACTCTCAATTTGAGCGCCTGGCAAACAACTCGCGACAGCCTTTAAGTCGGACATGAAAGACCAAACTGCATCAACGCCAAACGGAACGTCAAACGACGCGTTGACCTTCGTGCCTTTTTGCTGAACCTGTTGACTACCGCCCTGTGTTTCAGAAACACCGCCAATGATGGCAGGGCGCAAAGGCATTTGAGCACTCGCCTCAGAAATCTGACCAAGCTCGCGCTTGGCCTCAAAGCTCGTAAAGCCTTGCGCAGCCTCAGCCTCTGACATGACAACAGGTTTTGTCATCCCCTTAGCCATCGCCACACGCAACGCTTGCACCTGAGCATCAGGATGATCACGCAAGTCTTGCAACACCGCCAAGATCGCCGACACAATCCCCATATAGCCGGTGCAGCGGCATAAATTGCCCGCCAGTTCGATCCGTACACGCTGCTCGTCGGCCTGCGGCAAACGCAAGATGATATCGCGCGCTGTTGCTAGCATACCTGGCGTGCAGTAGCCACATTGCAAAGCGTGATGAGCCTGAAAGGCGACACGCAAGCGCGACATCACAGGATCAGAGTCGTAGCCCTCAATCGTCGTAATGGAACGCCCCTCGCAGGCCACCGCGTAAGTGATACAAGCCCTGACCGGCTCGCCATCAAGCAGTACCGTACAGGCACCACAAACACCGTGTTCGCAACCAAGGTGGGTGCCTGTGAGCTGCACAGTGTCACGCAAAAAATCACCCAAATGGGTTCGGTCAGAGACCGTTTTTTGAATGGACTGACCGTTGACCGTTAACGTAATGATATTCATGCGTGGGTTCTCGGCTGAAGGATTTGTCTAGTCGCCCAGCTAATACGGTTCACAATATTCATGGTTTTCAGCTGTCGTCTCATCCCGCAACTGACTGGTGTGTCTTTCATGGATCGCTTCATGTAGCACCCCGCACACCGAAAGCCTGCGCGAGACAGCGCGCCACTGCAGCGCCGGCCATGCGGCGGCCTAGCGTATCAAGTTGATCGATATTCTCTCGTAAGGCAGCGTCAATTGCAGCACCAGACGCGGCAACCACACCGCTGCGGGCGACCTCACTGGCAAGAGCCTCAAGTGCCACGGGGGCGCCGTCTAACGCGCCCACAACAATCTGAGCCGTTGAGGTGGCAGAATCAAAATACGCCGCGCAGCTGGCCTCAGCGAATTCGCCGGTCTTTCGACAAAACTTGTAGTAGCCCCAACGGGCTTGCGCACTTAAGAGCGGCAGATGCAGTGCGGTGATCGCCTCACCTTCACCCAAGCTAGTCGTGTATGCCGCCAGCATGAAGTCTTGCATGTTAATCAAACGCGGCGCTTGTTCAAAGGCACACACTTCAACCTGCGCATTAAGCGCACGTGCAGCAAGAACCCAGTCGGCCGCTGGATCGGCATGCGCCAAACTACCGCCCACTGTGCCACGATTGCGCACAGAGCGATAAGCAATGCGCGCAGCCATCTCTTGAACAGGATGCCCGCACAAGAGCTCAAAACGACCATCTTCAACTTCGGCGTGTGTCACCGAAGCCCCGACTCGCACACGCCCTTGCACCAGATCCACGCTGCGTAATTCATCAAGGCGCGATATATCCAGCACGTGTGCAGGACGCGCTAGGCGCAAGTTCAGCATAGGGCCCAGGGATTGACTACCTGCCATCAATTTGGCTTGGCCGCCAGAGCGAGCAAGCGTTTGCAAGGCCTGAACCAGCGTGGCGGGTTTCACATAGTCGAACTGTGCCGCTTTCATCGCACCACATCCGTTTTTGATTCAAGTGCCTCAAGCACTCGTCTTGGTGTCAAGGGCGTACGCGTGAGTTCGGTCGCACCGACTCGGCGCAGGGCATCATTGACGGCACCAAAAATTGCGGCGGGTGGTGCAATGGCGCCGCCCTCACCCATCCCCTTTGCACCAAACTCAGTATGTGGCGATGGAGTTTCAAAATGATCCATTCGAATATTAGGAACCTCAGTCGCACCGGGCATGACATAGTCTGCGAGCGTCGAGGCCAAGGGTTGCGCGAACTCGTCGTAACGCATTTCTTCATACAACGCCGTACCAATCCCCTGCGCGACCCCACCGATCGTTTGCCCTTCAACGACCATCGGATTGACGAGTACACCGCAGTCTTCAACGACCACATAATCCAAGATTTCAACGCCACCCATTTGCGGATCGACAGCAACAAGCGCCACGTGTGTGGCATAACTAAAGGCACCCGTATCCACTCTTGGCTTGTAGCCAACGGTCGCCTCTAAACCCGCAGGGTCAACGTCTGGCGGTAAAAGTTGGGGGCTCAGGTACCAAGCTCTTGCAATATCACTCAAAGACACTCGACGCTCAGCGCAACACACTGAACCACCTTCAAGAACAACGTCAGTCGCAGCAGCTTTCAACAAATGTGCACCAATTTTCAAAAGCTGCGGCACAAGTTTTTGACAGGCCTGCGAAACAGCCCCGCCCGACATCACCAGCGAACGCGAGGCATACGTGCCACTTGAATACGGAGTCTGCCCCGTATCACCGTGCATCACGCGCATTTTAGAAAGATCAATCCCCAAGACCTCGTGCGCGATCTGCGCAAAGGTGGTTTCCATTCCTTGGCCATGCGAATGTACACCCACCCTGATTTCAAGACCGCCATCAGGAGTCATGCGCACCATCGCTTGATCAAAGCCGGGCACAATGGGCATCCCCCACGCCGCAAACACCGAAGTACCATGCGCCGATTGCTCGGTATACGTTGCTAAACCAACACCAATCAAACGCCCATCGGCTTCGCCCTGCTGTTGGCGCGCGCGCACGGCTTTGACATTGATCATCTCAAGCGCACGCCGCACACTGGCCGGATAATCACCGCTATCAAAGTGTTTATTTGCAACATTCACATAGGGCATCTGCTCGGGTTGCACAAGATTTTCAAGACGAATCTCCCAAGGCTCGCGACCTACCTCAAGCGCCAGAGCGTTCAGCGTGAGTTCCATGGCAAAACACACGCCCGTGCGCGCAACGCCTCGATACGGTACAAAACCAGGCTTGTTGGTGGCGACACACTGCGTGACGCAGCGATAACCATCAAAAGCGTAAGGACCGGGCAGATTACCGATCGCCTGACCCGGCTCAATCCCAATCGTAAAGGGCCAGACCGAATAGGCGCCACCGTCAATCGTAATCTTTGCATCAAGCGCCAATAAGCGTCCGCGACGATCGGCGTAGGCAGTCATCTCATAATGATGTTCGCGGGTATTGGCACCCGCGATCAGATGTTCGCGGCGGTCTTCAAGATAGCGAAACGGCTTACGATACGTTTTGGCAAGCCAGGCCACGCACAATTCTTCTTGCTGCAGCACACACTTGTAGCCAAACGCCCCGCCCACATCAGGCGAAATCACCCGCACCTGCCCCTGATCCATCTGTAAATATTGAGCAATTGCCGTACGGATTAAATGCGGAACCTGGGTGGCGCTAACCACCACCAGCTGATTAGCCTGATGATCCCAATACGCAAGTACGGCCTTGCCCTCAAGCGGCACCATGCACTGACGCGACAGGCTCATCTTTCGGTGAACCACGACGTCGGCCTTTGCAGCAAGCGCATCAAAATTTTTATCGATCGACAAGGTCACGAAGGCGTTGTCTTTCCAGTGCTCATGCACAAGATGTTCAGTAGCTTGCATGGCGCTTAATACGTCAGCGTACGCTGGCAGCTCTTCGTATTGGACTTGCACCGTTTCAAGCAAGTCTTCAGCTTCAGCACGCGTGGGCGCAAACCCCATCACAACCGGCTCACCCACAAAGCGGACTTTGTCTCGCGCCAAGGGCGGGTGTGCCGACAACTGATACGTTGGTAAAGACGAGTCAGCGGCAATATCCAGCACATCGCTCAAGTGCGCACGAGTGAACACCGCGTGTTGGCCTGCGGGTGCAATCTCAATTGCCGTCAAACGGGCGTGCGCCAGCGGACTGCGCATAAAAGCCACTTCAGACAACCCAGGCATCACCATATCTGCAACAAAATTCGCTTTGCCGTGCAGATGACGATCATCTTCTTTGCGCAATACCCTTGCCCCGATGCCTTGGGGCTTGATACTCGCGGTGCTACCTGGGTGTCCCATGCTTCACACTCTATTCAGACAAGGTTTAAAGCATAACCACCGATGACTAAATGTTCAAAACATCATCACTGATGGCTAAATGTTGAAAGCATAACCACCGATGACTCAATCTTCAAAACATCATCACTGATGGCTAAATGTTCAAAGCATAACCACTGATGACTCAATCTTTAAAACATCATCACCAATGGCTCAACCTTCAAAGCATCATCAACGACGATTGACAGCTGCGAAGGTGTAATTATCAAGCGTTGCCTCAGCCAAACGGAACCAACTGGCTTCGCTCTGCTGAAACTTCTGCCACTCGGGGAAAATCGCCGCGAAATCTGGATTCTTGGCTGAGAGCTCTTTCCAGAGATCTTGCGAGGCTTGATAGGTCGCGTCCATCACATCTTTAGAGAACAGATTCACCTTGGCACCACCGCCAATCAGTTTGCGTAACGCCTCTGGATTTTTAGCGTCGTAATTTGCAAGCATCTTGAGCGTTTGCTCGTTACAGGCAACCTCGAAAGCCGCTTGATAGGAAGGTGGCAAAGCTGCAAAGGCTTTGTCGTTGACCATCGTCGTAATCGACGCGCTACCCTCAAACCAGCCGGGCGCATAGTAAAACGGCGCCACTTTATTTAAACCTAGTTTTTCGTCATCGTAGGGGCCAATCCATTCAGCCGCGTCGATCGTCCCTTTTTCAAGAGACGAATAAATATCAGCGGGAGGGATCTGCTGCGGAACGGCCCCAAGTTTTGAGAGCACCATGCCACCGATACCACCGATACGAATCTTTAAACCTTGAAGGTCTGCTAAAGATTTAATCTCTTTGCGATACCAGCCACCCATTTGCACACCCACGTTGCCACAGGTGAAGTTGATGATGTTGTACTTTTTGTAGACCTCGCGCACCAGCGCCATGCCGCCGCCATACAACAACCAAGCATTATGCTGACGCGCGTTTAAGCCATAACTCAGCCCCGTATCAAACGTCAGTGCAGTATTTTTGCCAATAAAGTAGGTGCTTAACGTGTGATTACACTCAACCGTGCCGTTACTGACGCCGTCCATACTTTGGGGCGCTGGCATGATTTCACCACCTGCAAACACGCGAATCTCGAACTTACCTTCGGTGAGTTGACTCACACGCTTAGCGAGCTCTTCAGCCGAGCCATAAATGGTATCGAGTCCTTTAGGCCAACTGGTCGACATGCGCCATTTGACAGCAGGGCTTGCTTGCGCAAAAGCCGGTGCGCCGATTGCGGCTAAGCCAACGCCAGCGGCGGTGGCAGTTTTGGTAAGAAAACGACGTCGTTGCATGCGAATCCCCTAGAGAGAAGTTAAGTGAGCATACTGATAGGTCAAAAAAATATCAACAACTGTACATTCTGCAGCGTCAGGGTTTGACGCCGTAACCACCACCGCCTGGCAAGCCTAGCTCGAGGATATCGCCCTCGACCATATCGACTACGCCTTTTGGATGTTCGACTGCCTGACCGTTGAGCAAGACATGACCAGTTCGCCCCGCCTGCCCGCCTTCAATACCCTTAGCGGGCACGCGTGTGCGCTCTGTTAATAAAGACACGCGCAGACGACCGGGCCAGCGCGACTGAAACGAGACTTTTTGCCCCATGCCGCCGCGATGAATCCCTTCGCCACCTGAACCTTCAATCAAACTCTTGCAACCAAACAGCACGGGCGAGAGCATCTCGGCGACTTCGATCGGTGTGTTTGAAATGTTGGCCGGAAACCCCGAAGTCGGTGGCCCATCGCGATCACGCATCGCCCCCATGCCGCCATTAAAAAAGAGAATGCTCGAAAACGAGGTACCAAGCGCAGGATTCACACCGCGCATCAACACCGACCAAAGCGGCGTGCCACTATCGGCCTGCACGCGTTCAGGCACCACCTTGGCCAGCGCCTCAAACACTGCGGCTTGCAGTTGATGTCCGATCAAATGTCTCGCCCCAACCGCGGCCGGCGGCTTTGCGTTCACGATCGTGCCCTCAGGAGCAATCACTTTGAATAAGCGAGTGAAACCATCGTTATTCGGGATGCCGGGTGACAAGAGGCATTTAAAAGGATAAATCGTATACGCGTAGGTATGATTAAAGGTCTCATTAATTCCAAATCTGACCTGCGCCGTACTGCCGCTGTAATCCACCGTCACACCTTCATGACTGACGGTAATTTTGGCTTGGATTTTGATCCGTTCATCCCAGCCATCGGACTCGACTGAGCCGTGATACACGCCAGGCGGAATTTTTCGCAGTTCGCGCAACGCGGCGTCTTCAGAGGCCTTGAAGATCGCCCCCGCAATCTCGTTGATATCGCTTAAACCGTACTCTTCTAGCAACTCTGTCAAGCGACGCTCGGCGACTCGCAAGGCTCCCACCTGCGCTTCGATATCGCCACGCACTTGCTGCGGCAAGCGCACGTTGGCCTCAAGCATCTGCATGACCCACGGGTTAAATACCCCAGCCTCGGCAAGCTTAATCACCGGAAAACGAATCCCTTCTTCATACACTTCGCCAGCATCGGCAGACCATTGTCGACCACCTACATCAGACAAGTGTGCCACCGCCATCGCGAACGCCACTAAGCGGTCACCAAAAAAGATCGGTGCGACCATCGTGGCATCGGGGAGATGACCCGTACCGATCCAAGGGTCATTGGTAAACAGAATGTCGCCAGGCTTCAAAGACTCTTGAGGAAACACCTTCAAGATTCCTTTGAGCGACAAAGGCGCCGTACCGATAAAGCCAGGGATACTCAGGGCAGATTGTGCAACTAGCCGCGCTTCGGGATCAAGCAGCACACAGGCAAAATCATTTGACTCTCGCACCACTGTTGAGAACGAGGTACGTTTCAGCGTTGCCCCAGCCTCGTCGGTAATCGCGATCAGTCTGTTCCAGTAAATTTCTAGATCAATCGGGCTCATGCCAGACTCCTTTGCTGATTCGTGCCACCACCGCAACCTGTCGCAGGCTGAGCATTTGTTGGTCTCATACAAGCCGCGTCAGGTAGGTCATGCTGGTTCTCAATTTGTGTCATGCTGCACGACCTTGGCGAGCGCCGAGTTTGATTCTTAGATTACCGTGCGCGTCTAGCGTAAAGACATCACCAGGGCCAATCACCACAGTCGAGCCCGGCTGTTCAATCAAAGCCGGTCCCTCATAACGCTGCTCGGCGCGCAACTGTTCGAGCGACAGCACCGGTGTTTGAATAAACCCTTCGATATCCGGAAAAAATACCTGACGCGAACGCTCGGCCTGTGCGGGCTGGCCAGCGGGCGCTTGTGACGAACTGACTTCGGCACTGAGTGCAGCGCTCGCTGAGGCCTCGACTCGCCAATTCACAGCTTCAACCCGCTGTCCGACTAGTTTTCCGCCAAAGCGAGCCGCATAGGCCTGAGCAAAGGAGGCCTCGATGGTGCTCTGTTCAGACTGCACCAACTTCGCAGATAGTTCAGTCTCGACTTCAAAACCCTGACCAACATAGCGCATGTCTGCGCTGCGACGAAACGTGATCCTCTCGCGCGCAACACCCGCTGACGCTAATTCTTTGCTCAAGGCGTCTTCCATCCCTTGCAGTAAGGCTTCAATCGCAGACCAGTCCATCTCGCTTAAGCGCGCATAACGCGTGCGAACCATATCCATTTTCATTGGCGCAACAAGCAACCCAAACGCTGAAAATACACCGGCGTTGGCGGGTACCAATAAATCAGAGCCACCACAGCGGCGCGCGACTTCACGCGCGTGAATCGGGCCCGCGCCGCCGAAGGCGAGCAAGGTATAACGTCGAATATCACGGCCATTTTCGACTGCATGAATTTTGGCGGCCACTGCCATGTGCTCGCAAACAATCCGATGAATCCCGTTGGCGGCTTCGACAATACTCAACCCCAAGGGGCGCGCAACATGCTCTTCGATCGCTTGCTCGGCCAAGTCGAGCCGTAAGCTGACAGCACCACTTAACGTACCCTGCGGATCAAGATAACCCAGCACCAAGGCCGCATCGGTCACCGTGGGGCGTGTACCACCCAAGCCATAACACGCAGGCCCAGGGCTTGACCCTGCGCTCTGGGGTCCAACTTTCAGCAAACCCGTGGTGTCAACGTGCGCGATACTGCCACCGCCCGCACCAATCTCGATCAGATCAATGGTCGGCAAACGCACCGGCAGCCCACTGCCTTTTTTAAACCTTTGCTGACGCGCCGCCTCAAACTCGGTCGTAATCGAAGGGCGTCCGTTAGAAATTAAACAGGCTTTGGCCGTGGTGCCCCCCATATCAAAGGCCATCACGTTCGGTGTCTTTGACACGCGGGCAGAATGCGCCGCACCCAAAGCACCCGCTGCGGGCCCCGATTCAAGCATACGAATCGGCATGCGTTCGCCAAGTTCGCGAGAAATGACACCACCGTTGGATTGCATAATGTGCAGGGTCGCGTTCAGCCCAATGGCCCGCAAGCCATCTTCAATCGCCCCTAAGTAACTGCCAACCATGGGCATGACACACGCATTGAGCACCGTCGCAACGGTACGCTCGTATTCACGGATTTCACCTAATACTTCGGACGACAACGAAATCGACAGCTCGGGCGCGATCCGCTGTGCGATCGCTTTCACGCGCTGTTCGTGAGCAGGGTTGGTAAAGCTATGCAAAAAGCAGACGGCAATGGCACGCACGCCCGCCGTGCGTAATTGCTTCACGACTTGCTCAACCTCTTGGTCTTGCATCTCGATCACGACTTGCCCTGCAGCATCGACACGTTCGCGAACTTCGGCCCGCAACGCGCGCGGCACGATCGCGTCAGGCCCTGGCGCAGTCAAGTCATACAGGTCGTAGCGCAACTCGCGTGCAATCTCGATCACGTCGCGAAACCCTTCAGTTGTGATCAAGCCTGTGACAGCGCCTTTGCGCTCAATCACAAGATTGGTCACCGCAGTGGTCGCCCCCACCACCACGTCGGTCACTTGAGCAAGAGTGAGTCCGTGTTCTTGAAGCAAGGCCAGTAAGCCCAAACGAATGGGCATCACAACATCAGGCGCACCCGTCAGAACCTTTGAGGTGAAGATAGTGCCATCCGTACCGAGCAATACCAAGTCGGTAAAGGTGCCCCCGATATCAAACGCAAAACGATATTGCTGGCTAGAAGCTAACGCCTGAGCAGTCATACTTAACCTTTAACTTTTGAAAGCTTGATGCCACGTTCAAAGCCGTTTTCGAATTTCTTAGACTCAAACACGTTGTCTTTAATCGAGAAAAACTCTTGTAGCGCGCGCTGTTCTTCAGTGGTCGTGTGCATGGTCGTGGCATCAAACGGGCAGGTCTGCGTACACATTTCACAACCGATACAGTTGGCATGAATCGATTCGACCGAGCCATCACCCTGCGCCAAGGCATCATAAAAACAGGTTTGAATACAAATCGTACAGGTTGGATTTTTACAGGCCTCAGAGGCAATTTCACTGTGCATGCGTGGCTTACGAAATTGCTCGCCATAGTCTTTCACTGCTGCGCGCGAGGCAATACCTGTCATCGAGGCGATATCTGGATAGCCATGGGTATCCATAAAATTATCAAGCCCTGTGATCATGCTGGGCAGGTACTTAATCCCCTTGAGCATCAACACGGATCCCACCTGCACTAGCGGCGCGCCCGTCATGATGAACTCAACGATATCTTTGTGATCGTAGATGCCGTTTGAACCCGTGATTGGCATTCCAAGCTCGGTGTAGATACGATTCACCCAACGGAGTGATAAAGCTTTTGCCCACACCCCACCGATACCTGCGGGCCCGCCTAAGCGTGGCAAACCTGTTTCGATATCGACCGAAAACCCGGTGTAACGATTAGTGGCGGTGACACCCGCCGCGCCCGCCTCTTTTACAGCCCGCGCGACATCGAGTACACGCGATTGATCAGGCGTAAGCTTAATCACGACCGGTATCTTGACGGCCTCACAGACGCGCGCCGTCACCTCACGTGCAATTTCAGGCTCTTGCCCAATCATCGAGCCACCATGCACGCCAGGCATCATGGCCGGATGCGGGCAGCCAAAGTTAAGCTCAACCATCGGCAAGCCGCAATCTTCGATCGTGCGGCAAATATCGATCCAGCTTTGCATGGTTTTGCCACCTGCGCTACCGATCAAATGAGAACCCTGATCTTGCGCATACTTGTTTAAGTCTTTTAAGTGTGGAATCCATTCGCGCAGAGGCGTACTTGAGTACCCCGAACGGCTATAGAACACAAAATTTTTGTTGACCTTACCTTTAATCAATTCATTTTTTTCATTCAAGATGGCGTACTTTGAATTTTGCGTCAAACGCGCCATGTCCTCGATGTCAGTGAGGGTCTTGATGATCATGCCACCCGCACCCGCATCCACACATTCACGAATCACTTCCGGACTATTGGTGGTTTCAAGCGATGCAATCACCACCGGATTCTTAAATTTGACGCCACAAAAATCTAAAGAGAGATCAGCCACGCGTTACCCCTAAATTAAGCGAAATTAAATAGATTAAATAAATGAAAGACGTCAGAGACCTCAGGGCTCACCCACCCGACGCCTGGGCGCCTTTAACGCTTCGCCGCCAGGCCGCAACGAGGTTCGGCCACTTTCGTTATTGCCCGCGACCAGTCGCCCCAGAAGCTCCATAAACACCTGTCGATCGGCAGGATTGAGTGGGCTCAGTAATTGTTGTTGCGACAACTGCATATCTTTTTGATAGCGTTGTACGAATTTTTTGCCATCGGGCGTGGCCAAACATAATTTACGCCGGCGGTTCTGCGGATCCACCACACGGGTGAGCAGATTGCGGTCTTCAAGACGCCTAAGAATCTCTGCGACGTTGGCTGGATCGAGCCCAAGCTCAGCACCAAGGGTGGCCTGATCGATACCTGGCCGGCGGATCAAAATGCTCAGTAAGCCAAACTGCACAGGGGTCACTTGCCCATCAGCCACGCGCGCAGAAAACATGGCCACGTGAATTTGATGCAACCTGCGCACCAAGTAGCCGGGTCGATCCCAAATCGTGTGGTTGGCAGTTGAGGCGTTGGCGGTGACGTTGGACACCGTCGGCACAACCAATAAAGCGGGCTGCCTGCGCGCAGCAGGTTTGGCGCCTAACTTAGGTGGTACGACACGCACACTTTTACTCACGGCAAGCCTCAATCAACGGTTCGTATACTGATTGTTCGTATACTGACAGTTGA
The DNA here is from genome assembly GCA_947378965.1 of Alcaligenaceae bacterium. Classification (GTDB taxonomy): domain Bacteria; phylum Pseudomonadota; class Gammaproteobacteria; order Burkholderiales; family Burkholderiaceae_B; genus Zwartia. The sequence goes on from CANCMG010000002.1 coordinate 78,838, forward strand.
TTGTCAAACCAAGCTAGCCGTGTTGTCAAGTAAAAATCAGGCAGGGTTTACGCGCATTCAGTTAAAGCAAACTATCCGCCCAAATATTGCGGGCCCAGCCCCAGGCATAGACGCCCTCTAGCTCGCTAGGCGCCAATGACACACCGCCCGAACCCGCGACAGTTTTATACGTCTTGTCTGGCGCGCTGTACTGATGAACACTGGCCACATGCACGACTTTTGTCGCATCGACAAAGCTGTAGCAAGTGTTGGTTAACACTGGCTGAGGGTTAAGGGCAAACCCTTGCAACTCAGCCACAATGGCGGCCGCAGCAACCTTGGCATGCTGATTTGCCATATGTGCCGACTTTGGCATAAAGGCCGCATTTTGTGTCGAATCCCCCAAAACATGAATATCTTTGGCTGCCGTTGATTCGAAGTTCAAAAAATTCACCTGCGCCCAGCGTTTATTTGAATTGGCCAAGCCCGCTTGCACAATTAACTCGGCCGCACGCATGCGTGGCAAAACATTTAACACGTCTGCCCGCACTGACTCTTGAATATCGAAGCGAAGCGTCTTGGTCGAGGCCTCAACTCTGACCAGATTATGCGATGCGCGATACTCAATCATGCCTGGGTATAAATCAGCCCAAGCCTTCTTAAATAACCCAGGCTTTGACACGACATCTTCGTTCGCATCCAAAATCAAGACCTTAGATTTGGGTTTATGCTTTTTAAAATAGGCGGCCACTTGGCAAGCTCGCTCGTACGGACCGGGCGGGCATCTAAAAGGCGCCTCTGGGATGCTCAGCGCAAATACGCCACCATCCGGCATATCTTGTAGTTGCTTTTGTAATGCAAGCGTTTCGGGCCCCGCCTTCCAGGCCTGGAGCGTCGCTCCCGCCTCGTTAGCCTGCACCAAGCCTTCGATACTGTCCATCATCAAGCCAATGCCTGGCGACAACACCAATTTATCGTAGCCAAGAGTCTTGCCAGATTTCAATTGAATAATTTTTTTAGTGGGATCAATGACCATCACCCAATCGCGCACCAGCGAGACGCCGTGCCGCTTTTGCAAAGCGTCGTAAGACACGCTCAGCTCAGCTAACGTACTTGACCCCCCAAGTACCAAGTTAGAAAGGGGGCACGACACAAACGACTGCTCGGGTTCGATCAGAGTGACATTCGCGGTGTGATCAGACAAGAGGCGAAGATATTTTGCCGCTGTGGCCCCGCCATAGCCGGCCCCTACCACCAGCACTTGAGCCGTTTTCAAGTTGGCACGAACAACCATGGGAAACGCCAGACCGGCGGCCATCAGTGTGCCAGTACGATTTAAAAACTGACGACGTTTCATGGTATGACCTCGAGATAGTCTATTAGGGACGAACGCCGGGGCTTTCAACCAGCATTGCACGTGCGCGCCAGGCTAAAAACAATTCAAGCTCAAGGAACTCGTTCGAGCCAAAGGCATAAGGCTCTGCACGCACGCCCACCATGCAATTACGCAAGCGCCGCTCAAGCGACCCCACTGCTTGCCATTCAAGCCGATAGATAGGATAAGCCGTTGGATGGGCCTGTGGGATAGGATTGCCCGCAAGCTTTTGCCCTGCACGCTCGGCGTGACATTGAGCGCAAGACAGGTTTAACTGGCCCATGCGCTGATTAAACAAGCGTTGGCCTGAAGCCAGTGCCTTTTCATTGGCAGGTGTGCGCTCAACCGTAATCGGCATGCCCTTTGACTGCGTCGCAACATAAGCTGACAGCGCCAACAGCGGTTTACTTTCAAAAGCAAAAGGCGTGGCGGCTTGGTGCTCAGTGCGACAATGGTTGATACGCCCTTCAAGATTTAATAACTGACCCGTAGAATTAGCCTTGGGGAAACTTGCCGCGACACCTTTCATGGTTACCGTAGCATCACCATGGCACGACGCACATGACTGATTTTTTTTACCAGCGAGCTCTCGCCATAAGACTTCACCATCTAATACAGCAAAGGTTGCTGGATTTAGACTTGGATCATCTTGCATCGCCTTGGTGTCAGGCGACATCAATACGTAGCTGGATTGGCGCTCGGCGCCAACGGGGTCGACTTGAGACGACGCGTTAAAGGACAACAGCGTAGCGAGCGACAACAATACACTTAACAGATAAGACGAAGGAAATCGCTGCGCTCGAGGGGTCTCATCCCGTGGAGGCATCTCGTTATGCTGAAGCATCTCATCGCGCTGAAGCATCTCATCGCACTGAAGCATCTCGTTATGCTGAAGCATCTCATCGCACTGAAGCATCTCGTTACGCTGAAGCATCTCGTTGCGCTGAGGCATCAAGTCACTGTGAGCGTACTGGTCGTACCCGAGGCGTAGCCGTTATCTCCGGACCATTTAAATTCTAAGGTACCGGTCTCAGTCGCAACGGTCGTAAACACAATCAACGGATTCGCGCCCATCGCAGGATGCAACTCGACACGAAAGACTTCGACGCCGTTATAGATGCACAGAAAATCACGAATAATGTCTCGCGGTACTCGCTGGCCGGTTTCGGTATGACGAAAGCCAGACTCCATATCGTGCTGCACAATGATGCGAATCTCAAGGATCTCGCCTTTTTTAGCCGTTGCCGGCATCGTGACAATCGTACGAGAGGTCTTACTCACATTACACCTCGGTGCAGGCTGCAAGCGTCACTAAGGTCGCCGCGTCACCTTGCCAAAAAGACCCATCATTCATTTGCGCGATTGCCCGCACGCGCTGCGAATCGCCTAAACGAATGCGAGTGGTAATTGCTGCACGCCCAGCACGAGGCGACAAGAAAAAACTCACTACGTTCGGCAAGGGGTTACCCTCAGCCACGATATGAATCGCACGCACGTAATCCGTCTCGGTCATCGGGCTTTGCACTGCGACCTTCATGGTGACTAGATTACCGTTCTCAACCAACGGTGGGATCTCGAGCGTGACGCGTCCAACCTTCGCTGCTTGACCACCCAAAATTTTATCAACGGCTTGCGTGGCGTCATCGACGGTCGCAAAGGCGTTGAAGGAAGGCAACACACTAGCGGCTGCCGCACCCATTACAAAAGTTCTTCGAGTGATTGTCACTGTTTTAAGCTCACTAAAAAAGCTACAACGTCTTCAATGTCTTGCGCAGTCAAGATCGACTTGCCTGCAAACTGCGGTGCAATCCGAGTCAAACCCTCGGCACGAAAATAAGAGGGCATGATGGTATCCGGATTAAACCGGCTCGGATCGACGATTCGGGCGCGCAACTGCTCTGCCGACAAACCCGCCGAACTTGCTGCCAAATCAGGGGCGAGCGTGCCCTGAAAACGCTCTTCAGGAAACGGCCCGCTATGACACAAGATGCACAAGCCGCCTTGACGACTTAATACTAGAGCGCGCCCACGCACGACATCACCCGCTTGCCCCGACAGGGATGCGTTGATCCCATCACCGACAAAGACCTGCGCATGCAGGGGGTTGGTACAGGCAAGCCAGACACTGGCGACTAACGCCCACCCAACACCCCGCTTTGTCATACCAAGGTCATACCACTATTTTTCAAAGGCACATTACGCAAACGCTTACCCGTCGCGCGATAAATCGCGTTGAGCACGGCGGGCGCTGCGACACAAATTGTGGGTTCGCCAATACCGCCCCACTCTTTGCCACCGCCTTCAATAATAATGGTTTCAACTTTAGGCATCTGTGCAAGGCGGATCGACCCAAACGTATCAAAGTTTTTCTGTTCGATACGACCGTCTTTCACGGTGCACTCTTCTTCAAACAAAGCCGACAAACCGTACACAAACGAGCCAGACACTTGACGCTGAATTTGCGCAGGGTTTACGGCATAACCGCAGTCGGTAGCTGCAACAATGCGATGAATCTTGACCTTGGTACCGTCAGTCACAGACAGTTCGCACGCAGCCGCCACATAGCTGCCAAACGCCGTCATCTGCGCGATACCTCGAAATACTCCGGGTGCAGCAGGTTTGTTCCAACCAATGCCTTCAGCGGCGGCGTTGAGCACCGCCAGATTACGCGGGAACTTACCCATAAATTTACGACGAAACTCAACGGGATCAACACCGGCCGTTTCAGCGAGTTCATCCATAAAGCATTCGATGAATACCGCATTTTGGTTGACGTTCACGCCACGCCAAAAACCTGGCGGCACGTGCGTGTTGCGCATCGCGTGATCCATCAACTGATTCGGAAACTCGTAACCGAAGCCATGCTCGCCACCGTCAAATACGCCTTGAAAGACCAAAGGATCACGGCCTTTCTGTTGTTCAACGACCGCAGGGCGCACCGCCGCCAAGATCGACTGACCCGACAAGCGCATATGCACGCCGGTCAAGTTTTTATCCTTGTCAAACGAACCGGTCAGCTTGCACATCATGACGGGATGATAACGACCCTGCGTCATATCCTCTTCGCGTGTCCAGATCAGTTTGATCGGAGTACCTGGCATTTGCTTAGCGATATTGACAGCTTGGGTGGTGTAGTCTTGGAACGCGCCACGGCGACCGAAACCGCCGCCAAGATTGATTTTGTAAACCTCACACTTCTCAGCGACCAAGCCTGAGGCAGCAATGACAGCCGCCAATGAGGCCTCACCGTCTTGGGTTGGCACCCAGGCTTCGCAACGCTCTGGTGTCCACTTCGCCGTAGCGTTCATGGGCTCCATCGGGGCGTGATTCAAGAACGGATAAAAGTAAGTTGCCTCGGTCTTGTTAACAGCGGCGGTAATCGCAGCTTTAGTATCACCACGCGTGTTGCCAACAAAAGCCTGCTCTGCAGTCAAACCCTCTACGAGCGTCTTGGCAATCGAAGCGCTTGACACGGTTGCATTTGGACCCTCGTCCCACACAATGGCAACTTGATCGAGCGCTGTCTTAGCAATCCAGAAAGTCTCGGCCACCACAGCAACAGCGGTTTCACCCACCTTCATGACCTTCTTCACGCCCTTCATGCCGGTGACTTTGCTGTCATCAAAGCTTTTGAGCTTGCCGCCAAAAACGGGGCACTCTTTGATGGTGGCGACCAACATGCCAGGCATCGTTAAATCCATACCGTAAACCTGCTTGCCGGTCACCTTGTCGGCAAAGGTGTCGATGCGGTTCATCGACTTACCGATAATCTTCCACTGTTTCGGGTCTTTGAGCGTAATCTCTGTGGGGACAGCAATCTTTGATGCTGCCTCAGCCACTTTACCGAACGCCACTTTACGACCGCTTGGCGTGTGCGTGATGACGCTTTCGGCGGCCACACACTCTGCAACTGGTACTTTCCACTCGTCGGCAGCAGCTTGAACCAACATCATGCGGGCAGCAGCGCCGCCTTTGCGAACATATTGTTCTGAGGTGCGGATACCGCGGCTACCACCGGTCGAAAAATCACCCCAAATACGCTTGCGCTTGAGGCTCTCGCCAGGCGTTGGATATTCAACCGTGACTTTGCTCCAGGCGCACTCAAGCTCTTCGGCAACCATCTGTGCCAAGCCCGTAATGGTGCCCTGACCCATCTCTGAGCGCACGACACGCACAATGACAGTGTCGTCGGGTTTGATCACCACCCAAGCACCGATTTCTGGGGTTGACTCTGCGGCAAGCGCTGAGCCCATAAAAGGAATATGTAAGCCAAGTGCCAGGCCACTACTGACGGCAGTGGTGCCAACAATAAACTGACGACGTGAAGGATTCGGGACGCGTGCATTCATAGTTGACCCCTTAAGCTTTAGCGACTGAGTGAATCGCGGCGCGAACTTCTTGAAAGCTGCCGCAACGACAAATATTAGTGATCGCCGCATCAATATCGGCATCGGTAGGCTTAGGCGTTTTGGCCAGCAAATCAGTCGCCGCCATCAGCATGCCTGACTGACAAAAGCCGCACTGTGGGACTTGATGTTCAATCCAAGCTTGCTGCAACTGTGTTAGTTTGCCGTCTTTAGCCAAGCCTTCAATCGTTTGAATTTGCTTACCTACCGCTGCACTCACGGGCAGCACACACGAACGAATCGCAGCACCGTCCATCATGATCGTACAGGCGCCACACTGAGCAATACCACAACCGTATTTGGTGCCGGTTAAGCCCACTTGCTCACGAATCACCCACAGCAAGGGGGTATTTGGATCGACATCGACGCTATGCGCTTTGCCGTTTACGGTTAACTGAATCGCCATCGAGAGACTCCTGAATGTTGACTAAAAAAATCGATTAAATGTACGAAAAAAAGGACGACAACACGATCCTGTACCTACTCAATAAACGCGCTAGGGGACCGCATTGAAGGACCCGTTTTGCGCTCAACAAGCGAACCCTACGAACCGGGCTCGTTTGCATTAAACAATTCTGGGCAAATACTTTCAGTGCGCACCCGTTGATCTGAGTTTATCTCTAAAAAATGACAAGAATAGACTCAACTTTACGATATCGACTCTGCCACGCTAAATAAGCGTTAAGCCCTGCTTACGCAAGGGCAAATCCCTCGCGGGTTTACCCGTAGCAGCAAAGATTGCATTCAACACCGCGGGGCCTACGACACAGATGGTGGGTTCGCCCACACCACCCCAGAAATCATGGGTTGGCACCAATACGCACTCAACCTTTGGCGTATCTTTAAGTTTGGCTAGGGGATACGAGTGATAGTTGTTTTCTTTCACTTGCCCGTTTTCAATCGTGATGTCTTCATTAAAAATTGCAGACAGTGCCATCACAACCGAACCCTCAATCTGGGCTTTGACTTGCGAGGGGTTCACAAAGTGCCCCGAATTCAAGGCAAAAACCATGCGGTGCACTTTGACCTGACCACTTGGCGATACCGACACCTCAGCGGTAGCTGCCGAGTAGCTGCCATAGCCCATGAACTGCGCAATGCCGCGATGCTGTCCTGCAGGCAGCGGCTTACCCCAATCACCTTTTTGAGCGACTGCATCTAAGACTGCGAGATGCTTTGGGTGTTTTGTCATCAAGTCACGACGAAACGCCAAGGAATCGCGACCCGCTGCACGCGCGCACTCTTCAATGAAGCATTCCATGTAAATACCGTTTTGATTGGTATTGACACCACGCCAAGGGCCGACAGGCACAGGGCTGTTGCGCATGACATACTCAGTTAAAAGCGACGGGAAGGTGTAACCCAATTGGGCATCACCCGGCTCTTCGTAAAAACCTTGAAGTTGCCGAATGTCTTTATTATTTTTAATGGCTGACGGATTTAAGTATGCATTGATTGACTGGCCCGAGACGCGAACATGAAATCCTGTCAAATTGCCCTTGTCATCTAGGCCTGCTGACATTTTTGCCATCGAAATCGGGCGATAGAAGTCGTGCATCATATCTTCTTCGCGACTCCAGACCATCTTAATCGGAACGTTGGGATAGAGCTTGGCAATCGCAACAGCGTGATGCATAAAATCTTGTGTACCGCCACGCCGTCCAAGCCCACCGCCCAAGTCCATGGTCTGAATATCACAATTTGCCAGCGGCAGGCCAGACGCTTCAGAGAGCGCTGCGATCGAGGCTTCGGCGTTTTGCGTGGGCACCCAGGCGTAAGCCCGGTCAGCACTTAGTTGCACCACGCAATTCATAGGCTCCATCGTGGCGTGGGCCAAAAATTGGCTGCTGTACACAGCTTCGACTGTTTTGGCAGACGCTTTGATCGCGGCAAGTGCATCGCCTTCTTTACGCTGCCAGTAGTCGCCTTCGGCGCCCAGGCCTTCTTTTAATCCCGCTGCGATTGTCGTACTAGAGGCCTTGGCATTTGGACCTAAATCCCAATCGATCGGAAGGTTATCTAGGGCTGTTTTGGCACGCCACCACGTGTCAGCCACGACAGCCACCGTTGAGTCATTGACTTTGACCACGCCCTTCACACCGCGCATGGCTTTGACCTTTGATTCGTCAAAACTCACGAGTTTGCCGCCAAACACCGGACAGCTTTTGACTGCCGCGCATAACATTCCCGGCAGACGCAAGTCGATACTGAAGACTTTGGCGCCGTTAACTTTGTCTGCGGTATCTAAGCGAGGGACCGCAGTCCCTGCGATTTTCCACTCTTGAGGCTTTTTCAGCACAATAGATTTTGCTTCGGGGGGTGTTAGCTTGGCCGCTGCATCAGCGACTTTGCCGTAACTCACAGTGCGATTCGTCGGGGCATGCGTGATCACACCTTTACTCACCGTCAACTCAGACACTGGCACTTTGAACTGCTCAGCGGCCGCTTGCAAAAGCATCAGCCGGGCGGCAGCACCACCACGACGAACATAATCATGCGAGTCACGAATACCACGGCTACCGCCTGTCGCCATTGCACCCCAAGCACGCTTGCGGGCCAAATTTTGCCCTGCAGAAGGTGCTTCATAGGTGACTTTTTTCCAGTCGCAGTCGAGCTCTTCGGCGACCAACTGGGCTAAGCCCGTGCGTGTGCCCTGCCCCATCTCAGAGCGAACGATACGAATCACCACGGTATCGTCGGGTTTAATCACCACCCACAAGTTCACCTCGTCAGCGGTCAAGGTTGGCGCAGTGGCCTGTGCCAGAGCCGGGCGCGCCTGCATCAACCCAAGTGCCAGACCTGCACCAACGGAGGCCGTGCCGATCAAAAACTGCCGACGAGCAGGATGTAAAGGACTGTTGGATAGACGCTTAACATTACGTGTTGCGCCAGGAGCCTTACTGATATGGTTTGTCATGTTCAGTCTTCTTATGCTTTAGTAACGCCAGCGGTTGCGTAATCGTTTAACACGTCGGCCAATTGCTTTTGACCCGCCGCGACATGAATACCGTCACGAATACGTTGATAGGTGCCGCAGCGGCAGATATTCGTCATCGCAGCGTCAATGTCAGCGTCGGTGGGCTTGGGCACGCGCTTAAGCAACGCCACCGCAGCCATCACCTGACCTGACTGGCAATAGCCACACTGTGGGATATCCAGTGCGATCCAAGCCTGTTGAATCGCGTGACTCGAGTCTTTAGACAACCCCTCAACGGTGGTGATCGCCTGACCAGCAGCACTGGCCACAGGGATCGAGCACGAGCGCACCAATTCACCGTTAAGTTGTACCGAACAGGCGCCACATTGGGCAACCCCACATCCATATTTAGTGCCCGTCAAACCGAGCACTTCTCGCAACGCCCACAACAAAGGCATATCTGGTTCAACATCGATATTATGAACCGTGCCGTTTACTTTGAGTTCCATGAAAAGTGCCTCAAGTCAGAAGAATTACAGTGGACTATACCTGAGCGAATCACTCAAGTCAGCAAGGTTTTACAGGTTTAATTTTAAAAGCCCCTACTCAGGTCGCGGCTATAGATCTCGACCGATGTGCCCTGCAAGCCTGCGTACATAGCGCTCTTAAATGACTTGTTGTCCAAGAGGACATCTAAGACGCCAAGGCATTCTTAAAGTGTCGATTGATTTTGGCGCTAATGTAATCACCCGCGTTTACTGGTTGGTATTTTTTGCCTTGGGTCGCGTCAACGCAAGTCGGGATGCAATCGATCAGGGCATCGGGGTTAGGTTGATGAAAAAACACCAACGACAAACGGCGACTGCTCAAGAGCTGCCCGGGATTTGGGTTGGCCACACGATGCACAGTCGACACCCAGCGGTCATTGGTCCATTGCGCCATCATGTCGCCAATATTCACCACAAAGGTGCCTGGTTCAACGCTTACGTCCTGCCAGTTCCCACTTTTTGTGCGAATCTGTAACCCGCCCGGTGCTGCGGTGGGTGCAACAATGGTCAAAGTCCCGTAATCAGTATGTGGCCCTGCCCGTAACTGGCCAGGCAAGGCGGGCTCGGTTTGAGCTGGGTAATGATTCAGCGCTAGCGAAGCCATACTGTGATCCACTTTCGACTCAAACCAATTACGCTCTAAATTCAGAGCCAACGCGAACAGACCCAATAAGTCTTGTGCGAGTTGATTTGCTTGTTGATAGTAAGACTGCATCAGCGCCGCAAATTCAAGCGGTCGCTCTGGCCAGATGTTAGGAGCATAGGCAGTCTGGCCATATTGCGCCAGCAGACTCGCCGAAAACTGGTCAACGGGTCCGATCCGATAGCGCTCAAACAGATCAGCGGGCGCTCGTCGGTCTTGCTTTAAATCGCTCGCGTCCATTGAGTACGACAGCCCAAGTTCTGCCAGACCGGTATAGCCTCGGTTTGCAAACTTAACGGCCTTGACTGCATTTTTCTCTGGTAACGACAAATCAAAAAAGTCAAGAGCTGCACCCTGAACGCGCCTGACGAACTCTTGTGTGAGTGGAGTGCCTTTTACGCAAAGAAAGCCTATCTCACACAAGGCCTGATCAACTTGGCACAACAATTGCTTTACGTCTTGGGTCGAACCCGCAGCCTGATAGTAGGGCGAAAGGTCAAGCAAAGGAATCTGCTGCATATTGGTGATACTCCTGTCGTGAAACGGGCCAACCCACAGTCGGGCTAGCCATCTATCTCAGTTACGCCGTCAATTGCGACTCGCTGAGCCTGACGCTGGAGCTAAGCAAATTTCGTGCCGACATCGCTTAAAGCAATTAGTGCTTAACCGCTGAATTTATAAGGATCTTGCTATGAAACATTCACGACTGATTCGCCTTGGTGCAACGCTGTCCACCTTCGTAGCGCTTAGCTTGAGTCCAAGCGCTCAAGCCGCTGATCTGAAGATTGGTCTTGTCGCAGCACTCACTGGACAATCCGCCCAGTCAGGTGAGGCCATTACACGAGGCTTGACGATTGCAATCGACGAAATCAACGCAAAAGGTGGCGTGCTCGGTCAAAAACTTGTGTTGGTCAAACGCGACGATGAATCGAGCCCGCCCAAGGGCGTGACTGCCGCACGCGAACTGATCTCAAGTGAAAAAGTCGTCGCCTTGTTTGGCGGCATCGATACGCCGGTCTCATTGGCGATTGTGCCGATCGCCAATCAAAACAAGAAACCCTTTATGGGCGTTTGGGCAGCAGGCACCAACATTACAAAAAATGGGGCCTCGCCTAACTATGTGTTTCGTGTCTCAGCGCAAGACGACCTCGTTGACATCGCCTTGATTAAATATGCGATGAGCACATACAACGCGAAGAAGCCTGGTCTGGTTTTGGTAAATAACCCCTGGGGCGAGTCTAACGAAAAAGGTCTCAAAGCCGCCGCAGCCGCTGTCAATCTTCCAATCGCCGGGGTTGAGAAGATTGAGCAAACCGATATCGACATGACCCCTCAATTGAATCGCCTAAAAAGCGCGGGTGCCGACACCATCATTCTGGTCGCCAACGCTGGGCCTGGTGCTCAAATGATGAAATCGCGCGAACGCATGGGTTGGTCTGTGCCAGTCGTATCCCACTGGGGGATTTCGGGCGGGCGTTTTGACGAACTTGTAGGACCCACTGCTGGTGACGTTCACTTTATTCAGACTTACAGCTTCTTTTCACCACCAACGCCAGTCTCTGAAAAAATCATGGCTGAGTTATCGAAGCGCTATGGGGTGAAAACTGCAGCAGACATCATTGCCCCGGTCGGTACCGCAAATGCCTACGATGCGATGCACCTGTTGGCACTGGCCATTGAAAACGCAAAGAGCACAGACGGAGAGGCCATCCGTGTCGCACTCGAAAAAATTGAGTCTTATCCGGGGCTCATCAAAACCTACAACAAACCTTTCGCGAGCTCGGCCCATGAGGCACTTGCACCCGAAGACTATGTGATGGTGCGCTACAGCGCGGGCAAAATCGTACCCGTGAAATAGCGTAATGGGCTTGCAAGAATATCTTTCTGCGCTGATCACAGGCGCAGGCATCGGCAGCATGTATGGCCTGGTCGCACTAGGCTATTACACAACGTATGCCGTGTCGCGCACCGTAAATTTTGCACAAGGTGCGTCGTTGATGCTGGGCGCAGTTGTCACCTTTACGCTCAGTACACAATGGCACTGGCCCACTTGGCTGGCGGTGTTGGTTGCACTGAGCTGTTGTGGCCTCTGGAGCTATTTCGTCGAGGTGATCGCTGTGCGCCCCTTCGTGAAAAGGGGTTCAGATGCCTGGCTCATGGCAACTGTGGCCTTAGGTCTGATTCTCGAGAATGTCGTGCTCTTTAGCTTTGGCAAAGATCCCCGAGGTCAGAGCTCGTCTCTGCTGCAACAGGGTTTTGATTTGGGTGGACTGCGTCTGAATACCCTGCAAGTGTTAATTCCTTTAATAGGCTTTGGACTCGCCCTGCTGCTGACGCTCGCGATGCGCCTCACCGCCACCGGTAAATCCCTGCTAGCTATCGCGCAAAATCGAAGTGCGGCGGGGCTGATGGGAATCGATTCAGAAAAAATGATTGGTTTAGCTTTCGCACTGGCCGGCGTATTTGCTGGGGTTGCCGGCATCTTGATTGCACCACTCTATACGGTCTCGGCTGGGATGGGCACAGTGTTTGGGATTAAAGCTTTTGCTGCAGCAATCTTGGGCGGCATCGAAAGTGCAGCAGGCGTCATGGTTGGTGGGTTGATCTTGGGCATTCTTGAAGCCTTACTCGTCACAGCTGTTGGCTCAACCTACGCACAGATGTTTTCGTTTGGTTTAACGATTGTGGTACTCGCTGTTCGGCCCGTGGGGTTATTTGGCAAACGCGGAATCAACAAAGTTTGACCTCGTCGGTCTGAACAAACGAGACTACACGGAACAACGATGAACACTATACGCTCAGCGAATCTAGTCGGTTGTATTTGGCTCTGCATTGGCTCGATTGCTGTTTTCTTTATCAACGATTATCAATCACTGGTACTGGGGACTGTTGCCATCACCGCAATCGTTGGCGTGGGCTTAAACATTTTGATGGGCTTGGCCGGCCAGACCTCTCTCGGACATGCCGCGTTTTACTCGATTGGCGCCTATACGGGTACGCTTCTGACAATGAAGCTCGGTGTGCCCTATGCAGTCGCGATGGTTGGCTCGGCCCTCATGGCAGGCTTAGCCGGCGCCTTACTCGCGCTACCAGCCTTGCGCGTCAAAGGCCCGTATCTTGCAATGATCACCATTGCCTTTGGCTACTTTGTTGAACAAGGGATTGCTGAATGGAAAGATCTCACTGGTGGCTGGAATGGCATCATGAACATTGCACGACCCCTGTTTGGTGGTGTAGAGATCACCGGCCTGCAACTCACTTGGTTCGCAGTACTTCTTAGCGCAGCCTTAATCCCCACCTATGCGTGGTTTGCTGATAGTCGCTGGGGGATTATCATGCGAGCCACGCGCGACGCAGAAATTGCCGCAAGTGCCTTAGGTGCAAAGCTTTTAGTCGTCCGTGTCATTGCGTTTAGCCTGTCGGCAGCACTGGCCGGAATCGCTGGCTCGTTATTTGCCAGTATGAACGGCTTTATTAGCCCTGAGTCGTTTCCGTTTTTTCAGTCATTGATTTTTTTATTGATGCTGATGATCGGAGGGGTGGGCTACGCTGCCGGCCCCTTGCTCGGTGCTCTCGTGGTGATCTTGCTACCTGAATCGCTGTCGATGTTGGCAGAATATCGTTTGATATTTTTTGGCGGTTTGCTTCTGGTGGTCTTGCTCATTGCCCCCAATGGCATGGCAGGTGCCGCGCTCAAACTGGGGCAAGCTCTCGAACGTCGCATTGCAAAGCGTCGCGCGCCCGTCACACAGGCTTCGACACACTCGGTCTCGCTACAGACGATCATGGACGCCCATAGCCGCCAGCACGCGGATCAGGCCGAACTCACACTCAAGGATCTTGGCGTTGTCTTTGGCGGCAATCACGCCCTAAAAGACGTGACCCTCAGCGCGCTGGGCGGACGCGTGACGAGCTTGATCGGCCCAAATGGTGCCGGCAAGACAACCTTGATCAATCTTGTGACAGGGTTTTACCAAGCAACGCATGGCACAGTCAACATGAACGGCCGGCAACTCAACGGGCTCAGCATGGCTGAGGTTGGCCGCAGCGGCTTGAGTCGCACGTATCAGACCTCGCAATTGTTTGGCTCGTTGAGTGTTGTAGACAACGTTTATGTTGGGCTGTTGCAAGGTAGGTTGTGGGGATCAATTCCTGTCACTTCGCACCACAATTTCTGCGAGCAACTTTTGCGCGCTGTCGGCTATCAGGGCTCATGCTCGACCCTCGCGGGGGCGCTTGCGCATGTCGATCGTCGCCTAGTCGAAATTGCGCGAGCCCTCGCCGCTCGCCCAGCCTTCGTTTTACTGGATGAACCTGCCGCTGGCCTAAGCGCCGACGAGAAAATTCAGCTTGCGGCAGTCTTAAAAAATATTGCTAACGTGGGGATCGGCGTCTTGGTCATCGAGCATGACATGACGTTGGTGATGAACATTTCGGATCAGATACACGTCTTAGAATCGGGACGGTTGATTGCCTCGGGCACACCCTCTGAAATTCAACACAGTGCAGTTGTCAAAGCTGCCTACCTTGGCAATGGTGAATCAAAGTTTTTACAACAGGCCGTGACACAGATACAGACCATCTCGACGCTTGACGAACAACCTCGGGCGCAAGATATCTTGGTCATAGGCGGAGTATCAGCAGACTATGGAGCTGCAGATGTTTTGACCGAGGTGAGTTTTGCAGTGAGAAAAGGCGAAACCGTTGCCGTGCTGGGCGCAAACGGCGCCGGCAAATCAACCTTGATGCGAGTGCTGTCAGGGCTACATAGACAATTTTCTGGGGCAATCGGCTTTGATGGACGCGACATTAGCCACCTTGCCGCGCATCAGGTTGCACGTTTAGGCTTATTGATGGTACCAGAGGGTAGACAGGTTTTTGCAGAACTAAGCGTCGAAGACAATATTCGGATTGGCGCTCATGCTCGGGCAGGCATGACACCCGAAAAGCTACACGCGATTTACACGATGTTTCCTAAGCTAGAGATCCTAAAAGCACGTCGCGCGGGTTTGCTGTCAGGCGGCGAACAACAAATGCTGGCGCTTGCGCGTGGCCTAGCGGGTGAACCGCTGGTGCTTTTACTTGACGAGCCCTCGCTCGGCTTGGCCCCAGCCATTGTTGAAGACTTGTTTTTACGGCTCGCGGCGCTCAAAGCAAGTGGCTTAACGCTGCTGCTAGTTGACCAGCGCGCCGACATGGCCTTAGCCTTGGCTGATCATGCCAATTTGTTGACCTCGGGTCGCATGATCTTCAGCGGAACCTCTGACGCCTTACAAGCCTCAGGAAAATTAACAGAAGCTTACCTTGGTGCTTAAGCGCCCAGACTCCTGGCAATCTTCGGGCAGCGCGATGAGACCCACTAACTCATTTTTTAAATCTTTAAGCTCTCTCAACACCACCAAATAATCGACTCTCTTTTCATCGCTTAACTTCCTTAATCGCTTCCTCACCACGCTCACGCTATGAATCCATCAAAAGCTACTGCTTCGCTACCCTCGCATGGGCGCTTCGCCTATCAAGCGATCACTCAGCGCCCTGACTACCACTGGCCCAACAATAGCCGACTGGCGGTCTATCTTGGCTTTAACGTTGAGCACTTTGCTTATGGTGCTGGACTGGGCGCAAACTTGGGGCCAGCAAGCCCGCAACCCGACGTCCTGAATTACAGTTGGCGCGAGTACGGTAACCGCGTTGGCGCTTGGCGCTGCTTATCGCTATTTGATGAGCTTGCACTTCCTACGGGTGCGCTGATTAACACGGCCCTCTATGATCACTGTCCCGAACTGATCGCCGCCTTAGTCAAGCGCGGCGATGAACTCATCGGACATGGCCATACCAATGCCGAACGTCAAGGGCAATTCAGCGAAGCGGATGAGCTGGCATTGCTGACAGATTGTCGGGCACGCATCTTGAACGAAAGCGGCATCGCACCTAGCGGCTGGCTCTCACCCTGGATTTCTGAAAGTACGCTCACACCAGACCTGCTTGCCGAAGCGGGCTATGGCTACACCTTAAACTGGTGTCATGACGATCAACCCACTTTGATGCAAACACGAAGCGGTACCGGCTTGTGGTCAATCCCTTATCCACAAGAAATCAACGATATCCCAATGCTGATCGGTCGCCAAATGGACATGGCACCGTTCGCGCAGATGATCATTGATCAATTCGATGAAATGCTCAAGCAATCTACCGATCAACCCCTGGTCATGGGGATTGCCTTGCATCCTTACCTGGTGGGCCAGCCTTACCGGTTGTTGCACCTGCGCCGTGCCTTGCAACACATTGCCGCAGCACGCGATCGTGGTGATATTTGGTTCACCACCCCAGGCGATATTCATCGCCATGTGCAGAGCCTATAAAATAGGTTTCTATCGCGACTCAACATCTCAAAAAAGATATCGCACCATGGGCCCACTTCCATTTCACATGATTGCCGGAGCACCTGATCCGGTCGCCCCGTTAAGCCACGCGGTTGAGGCCGACGGCTAGGTGTTTGTGACCGGTCAAATGCCTGTTGTTGACACCTCAATCGACACGCCCTCACCTGTATCGGCGTCACTGGGCTGGCAAAGGGTGCGCGGGTTGAAATCGACATGATCGCCAAGCGGTTTTGAATGTTGAACCGCGTATCATCACAAAATGATTTTGGTTGCCATTGATGAAAATATTTGTGGTTGCAACCAAAATCGCTAGCGATCGCATTACACTTCAGCCATCTGGCTAACCTGGCTGCCGCAAGCGATAGGTCTTAGCCTGCAACATTCACGATCAAACAAGACACAACTCGAGACAGCAAACATGAAAAATCAACACGTCATTTTGGTCAGCCGCCCAACGGGTTGGGTCACCCCTGAAAACTTCAAGCTCGTTGATGCAGACATGCCTGTACCAACCAATAACCAGGTCTTGATTCGTAACCAATGGTTATCGCTTGACCCTTACATGCGCGGCCGCATTTCTGATGCAAAGTCCTATGCACAGGGCGTCAATCCAGGCGAGGTCATGGTGGGTGGCGCGATCGGTGAAGTGATTGAGTCAAACTCGCCAGATTTCAAGGTGGGTGAAACTGTTTTGGCCGCGACTGGGTGGCGCCTCTATGCCGCCATCAACGCCAAAGGCGTCACCAAAATTGATACCAGCAAAGTCAGCCCAACTGCCTATTTGGGCATTCTTGGCATGCCTGGCATCACCGCCTGGACCGGCCTGATCGATATCTGCCAACCAAAAGCCGGCGAAACAGTCGTGGTCGACGCCGCTTCGGGCGCTGTGGGTAGTGTGGTGGGGCAACTTGCCAAGCACGTTGGCTGCCGGGTTGTCGGGATTGCGGGTGGCGCTAAAAAGTGTCAGTACGTTGTGGATGAACTAGGCTTTGATGCTTGCATTGATCACCGCGCCAGTGACTTTGCCGAACAGCTTGCGGCAGCCCTGCCTAAAGGTATCGACTGCCTGTTCGAAAACGTTGGTGGCGAAATTTTTGAACGCTTGCTCACCCACATGAATACCTTTGGTCGTATCGCGCTGTGCGGCATGGTGTCTGAGTTCAATCGCGATCCTCACGCCTACCATACACTGCGCGCCATTTTGGTCAGTCGCTTACGTGTACAAGGTTTTATCGTGTCAGACAAACTCGACACCTGGCCCGCCATTCGTTCACAACTCTACGACCTGGTGGTCGCAGGCAAACTGAAGTTTCGCGAATCGGTTGCGGTCGGCCTTGGTAGCGCACCTGAGGCTCTTGTCGGCATGCTCAAGGGCGAAAATTTTGGTAAACAACTTGTGAAGTTGGTGTAACGCGATGCCTAAGACTGCGAGGTTGGCATCGTGTCACTTCGCCTTTGAAGGTCAACGCGCCTTTGGAGGACAGCGTGCTCGCACGCCCCTCTCTGGCGTGACGCAATGCCTCTTGATTCTAAGGGTTCGTGCGATTGCGAGCCTACTTCTAACAGCTTTGTTTAGTGTTGCTGCAATCGCGCAAAGCACCACACAAAAACCAACTGGCACCTACCCCGACCGCCCGATTCGCTTTGTGGTTCCCTTCGCAGCAGGTGGCGCAACCGACGTAGTTGCACGACTCATTGCACCAGGCTTGTCGGCAGCACTCGGGCAAACTGTCGTCGTTGAAAATCGCCCCGGGGCTGCAACGGTGATTGGTACTGCGCTTGTTGCACAATCTGCACCAGACGGCTACACCATCCTACAAGGCTCTGCGAGCCTGGCCATCACCGCAAGTACCATGGCCAAACTGCCCTATAACGTCACCCGCGACTTAAAACCAGTCATACAGACCTCCTCCCAATCTTATTTAGTACTTGTGCGTCAGTCCTCGTCCATCAAATCGCTTCAAGAACTACTCTCTTACGCACAACAACATCCTAAAAAAATAAGCTATGGCACTCCGGGCCACGGCAGTAGCGGCCATCTTTCTATAGAACAATTTTGTCTTGAGGCCGGTATCCAAATGACACATGTCGCGTACAAGGGCGATAACCCCGCGCTGACAGATTTACTGGGTGGTCACATTGATTTGGTGTTTGCGACGATTTCGGCAGCCTACCCTCATTTGCGCTCTGGTCAACTACGCGCACTTGCCATCACGGCGCCGCAACGCTCGATACGATTTCCTGAGTTACCCACAGTCTCTGAGTCAGGTGTACCCGGATACGAGGCCAGCTCTTGGAATGGAGTCTTGGTGCCAGCCGGTACACCGCAAGCTATCGTTGACCGCCTCGAGGGCGAACTTGCAAAAGTCTTAAAGTCGCCCGAACTGGTGCAATGGTACACGGACAATGGTGCTGACCCAGGTGCACAAACCTCATCGCAATTCAAAGAGGTCATTCGCATACACCTCGAAAAATGGGCGCGACTAGTGAAAACGATCGGCCTCACACCTGAATAGCCCAGCTAAAGTTTGATACTAGCGGACTTCACGATCGCTTTGCCTTTTTCAATCTCTTGCTGAATAAATTGTGCAAACTGCTCTGGGCGGTCTGCAACAATATTGGCCCCCAAAGCAGCCATTGTTTTTTGAACCGCTGCGGTCGCCAACGCTTCGCGTATTCCAGCATTCAAGCGCTCAATCACCTCTGAAGCCGTTCGTGCGGGTGCCAAGATTCCTGTCCAGGCACTGAAGTCAAAAGGCTGCTTCACAATCTCTTGCATGGTCGGCAGCTCTGGCATCAAACTCGAGCGCTCTGCAGTGGTCACTGCAATCGCTCGTAACTTACCAGCCTGCACCAAAGAAGCAACAGCAATAATATTGGCAAACATCAGATCAAGATGCCCACCCAGCAAGTCGCGAACCGCCGGACCCGTGCCTTTATAAGGAATGTGCGTCATCGAAATACCGGCTAAATAGCTCACCATTTCGCCTGAAAAATGATCATTCGTTCCGTTGCCAGACGAACCATAAGTTAGTTTTTTAAGCTTGGCCTGCGTAATTAAATCTTGGTAGTTTTGAATGGGTGATTCAGGCAACACCGTCAACACAAAAGGTGACTTGGCTGCCAAACAGATCGGAGCAAAATCTTTGATTGTGTCAAAGGGCATAGGTGAAATGAGCGACGGATTACTGGCGTGAGGTGCACTCGTTGCCAGTAGCGTATAGCCGTCTGGCATTGCTTTGGCCACAAACTCTGAACCAATCAGTGCACCAGCACCCGCTTTGTTTTCAACCACAACCGGTTGACCTAAATTTTGACTGAGCGGAACAGCTAACGCTCTGGCTAAAGCGTCAGTTCCGCCTCCGGGAGCAAACGCGACCACCAACGAAACCGGCTTCACCGGATAGCGTGTGGCACTAAGCACCGGCCAACCAGACAGCACGGCACCTGCCCCCACCGACGCGCTCATAAATCTTCTGCGATCCATTTGACAGTCTCCACCATTCTTTTAAGAACGAGTTCTATCTTTTGACATAAAGGGCACCACTCAGATCAAAACATACCACCCACATTAAACAGTGCCATCAACCCCAGTATCACAAACAGCCCTGCCGCGATCAGATGCACGGTGCGCATCGGGACGATACGCGTGATGCGCTCGCCTAAGAGTACGGCTGGGGCGTTAGCCAGCATCATGCCAAAGGTTGTACCAAGTACGACCGCGGTTAAAGACGAATACTGAGCGGCCAACGCCACCGTCGCAAACTGGGTTTTATCACCCATCTCGGCCAAAAAGAAGGCAATCAAGGTCGTGAGAAAGACACCGCCCTTTTTGACTGCTTGCGTATCATCGAGTTTGTCAGGGATCAGGATCCAACCCGCCATCGCCAAAAACGAGACACCTAAGATCCAGCGCATCACCTGCGGCCCGACCCAGTGCATCAGCCAGGCACCTAAGGCACCGGCCACGCCATGATTCAGTAGCGTTGCCACTAGGATACCCAAGATAATCGGCACAGGCTTACGAAAGC
Organism: Alcaligenaceae bacterium; assembly: GCA_947378965.1. GTDB lineage: Bacteria > Pseudomonadota > Gammaproteobacteria > Burkholderiales > Burkholderiaceae_B > Zwartia. Next base: position 99,120 of record CANCMG010000002.1, read on the forward strand.
GTGCGGCTAACACCAAGGCCAGCAACTGTGTTTTGTCGCCCATCTCGGCAAGCGCCACAATACCGGTCGACATTAAAAAAGCTTCAATCATTTTTTACCCAGATGGCGACTTGAGTCGCAATACTTGTTGAACACTTGAGTCGAAATACTCGTTGAGCACTTGATTCGAAATACTCGTTGAACACTTGATTCGCAATACTTGTTGAACACTTGAGTCGCAATACTCGTTGAACAAATGAGACGTCGATCAGCAGATACACTTGCTTTATAAAAAACGATCTAGGATACGACGGCTATTTTTATCAAGCGCTTGCATGTCGGGCAAAATAAACCGCAGGCCATGACTGTCAGTAATAATCAGCGTCGCACCCGTTAAACGTCGGATGTCTTCTTCGCCCTTGAGGATCAACTTTGTTGCACCTCGGTCAGTGACGATATCCCACGTGCTGGGCGTTGAAAGGGTTGACACACTGACAATCCGTTGAATCGTCGGCATCATCTCGCGCAAAGCGATCTCTTCGGTGATCAAGTCGCGCATGTCTTGGGGTAAGGCACTTAGCTCATCTACCCAGGCAATTTCTTTGCCTTCTGTACTCATGAACGCCACAAACTGCTCGGGTGCCTGTAACGGAAACGCGCGCACCGGCACCACCCCTTCGAAGACACGTCCGTCTTGAAACGTCACCAACAGGCGACCCGCTTGATTACGCGTTAACAAAAAATCAGACATCGGTCGCCCCTTGTCGATTGTCGGGCGTCACAACTGGCGAAGCAACAGGTTTGGCGTCGGCGACAACTTTGCTCGCTGTGGCTTCGAGCGAGCCCGGGATCACGGTGTCCTCAACGCCAGTCAGACGCGACTGCGCTTGATACAAATCATGATAGGCACCACCACGGGCAAGTAAGTCATCGTGATTGCCGATCTCGACGATCTCGCCACGGTCAAGCACGACCAGCCGATCGGCCTTTCGCAAGGTACTCAAGCGATGCGCAATCGCAATTGTGGTGCGGCCTTGAATCAGGTTATCGAGGGCTTCTTGAATCTCCATTTCGGTAGTGGTGTCAACCGATGAGGTTGCCTCATCCAAAATAAGAATGCGCGGATCAATCAATAAGGCACGCGCAATCGAGATACGCTGACGTTCGCCACCCGACAGGGCTTGTCCACGTTCGCCAACCAGCGAATCGTACCCCTGCGGCAAACGCAAAATGAACTCATGCGCACGCGCAGCGCGCGCTGCCGCCACAATCTCTGAACGCGTGGCTTCAGGTTTGCCATAGGCAATATTTTCAGCGATCGTGCCAAAGAATAAGAAAGGCTCTTGCAGCACAAGACCAATATTGCGCCTGAACGAAGCTAACGAATACGAGCGGATATCAACGCCGTCCACTTTGATCCCACCTTCGGTGACATCATAAAAACGGCAAATCATGTTCACCAGCGAGCTTTTGCCCGAACCGCTATGACCGACCAAACCAATCATCTCGCCCGCGCCGATACTTAAATTGACATTGCGCAATACCGTTCTGCTGCCATAGCGAAAGCCAACATTGCTCAACTCAATACGCCCTTCTACACGCTCAAGCGGCACGGGGCGCTGCGCATCAGGCACGCTCGAGACATGATCCAAAATATCAAAGATACGCTTGGCGCCTGCCGCCGCTTGCTGCGTGTGCGACACAATGCGACTCATTGAATCTAGTCGCGTGTAAAACCGGCCGATATAGGCCAAAAAGGCTGCCAGTACGCCCACCGTTATGGTGCTGCTTGCCACCTGAGAGATGCCAAAAATCCAGACCACCAGCAGGCCGATTTCAGTTAAGAAGGTCACTGAAGGCGCAAAGAGCGCCCACACTTTATTGATACGATCGTTAACCGCCAGATAACGGTCATTGGCTTCGCGAAACCGCGCGACTTCGCGTTGCTCTTGCGCAAACGCCTTGACCACCCGAATGCCCGGAATCGTGTCGGCCAGGACGTTGGTCAGCTCGCTCCAGGAGCGATCCACCTTTTCAAAACCAAACCGTAAACGGTGGCGCACCAAATGAATCATCCAGATGATCACCGGCAACGGGATTAAAGTGGTGAGGGCCAACCACGGATCAATCGAGATCAAAATACAAGCCGTCATTACGATCATCAGTACGTCGTTGGCAAAGTCAAGCAGATGCAACGACAAAAAGATATTAATGCGATCGGTTTCACTGCCGATGCGCGCCATTAAGTCACCGGTACGCTTACCGCCAAAGTATTGCAGCGACAGTGTTTGCAGGTGACTGAAGGTAGCGGTGCGCAGATCAGCGCCGATTCGTTCGCTCACCCAAGCAAGCAAGTAGGTACGCGCCCACCCAAGCAGCCAAGCCAACAAACCCGCAACCACCAGCCCAGTTAAGTACAACGCCACCAAGTCGTAATTAATCGGCTTGCCATTTTGAAACGGAATCAAAATGTCATCCATTAACGGCATCGTCAGATAGGGCGGTACCAGCGTTGCAGAGGTCGACAGCAAGGTCAGGATGAAGCCGACAATCAGAGGCAATTTGTAGGGCTGGGCAAACCGCGCTAAACGCAACAGCGCCCACGTGTCACTTGGCCCAGCCTTGTCAGTGTCACAAACGGCACACTCATCTTGATCGAGGGCGAAGGGTGTACCGCAGGTTGGACAGGCGGCCGCACTACCCTGTGGTGCATGCAGAGGGTCTGCTAGTTTTTGCTGAAGTTGAGTAAAGAGCTCGCTTAGGCGACCCACCGCAGGCGCCATGCCAAGCGTGTGGCGCCAGACACTTAACCGCCGCGCCCCGTCAAAGAGCTCGATGGTACCAACCCCCGCGTGGTCGCGATGCTGCAACAGTTGCGCGGTGGTAATGGGAAAAATAGTCCAGTCATGCGCCATCGACTCGCGCGACACCAACCGGGTGGGCGTCAAAAACAAGATACCCGCCGCGAAAAACAAATTCGAGTCGAGATCGGGCTCGAGCCAGGCTAAGACTTTTTCGCCGGGTGCTAGCAAAGACTTGATCTCGACGGCCCAAGCCGTCGGCAGCGTTGACTCAAACGCAGGGTCGGCGGTTGGAAGGGGTGTCATCTAGGCGGCACGCGTTGCCCATCAGTCGGTACGAACAACTGCAGCGGGAAGCGCTTCATTAGGGGCCAACAAGTTCGATTGAAAATTTCGATTGAAGTGAATCCCGCAAGTATAACGACCAACGCCCACCGAAACTACTCTTAGCCTCGTAAGTTGCTCTTGTTTAGCGATTTTGCTGCGATAATGACGGATTCAAGGCATTGTTGCACCGCAACAAATGATGTGATGACAACCCAAAGTAAGATCGTACTCAAGCAAATCGTGAATTTGCTTGGACCAAACAGCTGGACCTATCGCCCGGTGCTCGAGGCCTGGGTAGATTTTGCCGCAATTGAAAACAGCCCACAAACGGATATGACCGCAGCCCTAGCACGCCTGTTGGTCTGGGTGCCCGAGCTTGCACAGTCGCATCTAAACCCCGAAGCCTCGCTCGGAACGCAAAACATTTGGGCAACCGGGCGCTGGTCGCCTCAGATACTCGAGCATCTGACCCTCACCTTGCAGTCGCTGGCTGATATGCCGGGTGGTTTTGGCGATACGCATCAAACCTCCGAACCAACTTTGTATAAAGTCGTCGTACGCGCGTGGCACCCAAGCGTGACCACCTTCGCGCTGCACGCCGCTCGCGATCTGCTTGAAGCCGCCTTTAACGATACACAGATCGACATCAACGACACGATCGCAGGCTTGCAAGACCTGCGCCACAAGCATTGCCTGGGCCCTAGCACGGCGTGCATTGTCGACGCCGCCGATGACCGCGACATCCCCGCCATCAGACTCAACACGGGCAACCTGCTACAGCTCGGCTATGGCATCAATCAACGACGCATCTGGACAGCTGAAACCGATCGCACCGGAGCCATTGCCGAAACCATCTCGCGTGATAAAGACCTCACGAAATCTTTGCTACGAGCCTGCGGCGTCCCTGTCCCCACGGGGCAGGCTGTCGACTCGGCCGCCGAGGCTTGGGATGCCGCGCAAGATCTAGGTGTACCGGTTGTCGTCAAGCCGAGCGACGGCAATCATGGTCGCGGGGTCTTTACCAATCTCAGTACACAACAAGAAATCGAACAAGCCTACAGCGTTGCCGTGCAAGAAGGCTCAGGTGTATTGGTTGAACGCTTTATTTTGGGACAAGAGCATCGCTTACTGATAGTGGGTGGCAAGCTGATTGCCGCAGCCAAAGGTGAATACGCGCAAGTCACAGGGGATGGCGTCAGTTCGATCGAAACTCTGATTGACACCCAACTCAACGCCGATCCGCGTCGTGGCCACGAAGAAGATCAGCCCTTAAATTATGTGCGACTCGACTCGGCGGCTCGACTAGAAATCGCCCGACAAGGCTATACACCGCAAACGATTTTGCCGTCTGGTCAACAGGCTGTCATTCAACGCAACGGCAACGTTGCGGTTGACTGCACCGAGCTCGTCCATCCCGATGTGGCAGCGCTGGCTTGTACGGCCGCACGCGTCGTGGGATTAGACATTGCGGGGATCGATCTCGTCGCACTCGATATTTCGAAGCCTTTACAACAACAAGGTGGTGCAATTGTTGAAGTCAATGCGGGCCCTGGTTTGCTGATGCACTTAAAGCCCGCCGCTGGCACGCCACGCCAAGTGGGGCGCGATATCGTCGCACACAGTTTTGCGCTTGGTGACATGGCGCGCGTGCCAGTCATCGGCATTACCGGCTCGCAGGGCAAAACCATGACCGGCAAGCTATTGTTTCGTCTGTTGACGCTAAACGGTTGGCGCTGCGGACTAGCAAGCAGTGCTGGGCTGTTTGTAGACAAGCGTCTCTTGCATCGCGGTGATTGCGCCAATTTTGAAAATGCGCGACGCGTACTCATGAATCGCGAAGTTCAAACCGCAATTATTGAAAACGGTGCGCACCAGTTACTCAGCGAAGGCTTAGCCTACGAGCGCTGCGAAGTTGGCATCATCACCCAGATTGACTGGGCAGAAGATCTAGCCGCCCACAAAGTTCACAGTCACGCCGAACGCCTGAAGGTGTATCGCACACAAATGGATGTCATTCTGCCTAAAGGCATGGCGGTACTCAACGCTGACGATCCACACATCGTTGAGCTTGCGCGCCATTGCGACGGTCAAATCACTTGGCTCTGCTTGGCGAGCAACACTCCACTGATTCACACGCACCTTGAGCAAGGCAGGCGTGTCGTGTCGCTGATCGACGGTAAGCTGGCCCTACTTGAGGGTGCGCAGCGGCATTTACTTTGCTCAATCGAGGCGCTCAGTATCACCAACCTTGGCACCGACACCACCCAAACCTATAACGTGCTGGCCGCCGCGGCAGCGGCCTGGGCGCTAGGCCTAACGCCCGACTTAATTCAAGCTGGCTTACTCAGCTTTGATCCGAATACTGCAGTGCCTCAATAATCACAGGAAATTGTTATGGAAGTCTCTCGTATTCGTGCCCTCCGAGGCCCAAATTTATGGACTCGCTTAACCGCCATCGAAGCGGTCGTGACATGCACCGATCACGAAGCCGATCTAGACCAGTTGCCAGGCTTTTTAACGCAACTGCGCGCGCGTTTTCCAGACGTCAAACCTTTACGCCCCTTCGGCCACAAAGACCCCATCACGATGGCGCATGCGCTTGAGGCGGTCAGTTTAGGTCTGCAAGCCGCTGCAGGCTGCCCCGTCGCCTTTGGCCAAACGCTGTCTACGCCCGAGCACGGCGTCTTTCAAATTGTCTTTCAGTACACCGAAGAACCCGTGGGCAGACTGGCACTGGATCTGGCCCAGGCGTTATGCGTGGCGGCATTGAACAACGAGCCGTTTGACATTACTCAGTCACTATCGCGTTTGCGCGAACTCGATGAAGACGTTCGCCTCGGACCCAGCACAGGGTCAATCGTCAACGCTGCCACCGCACGCGGGATTCCGTATCGTCGGCTCACCGAGGGCAGTTTGGTGCAGTTTGGTTGGGGCAGTAAACAACTGCGTATTCAAGCCGCAGAAACTGGCAACACAAGCGCCATCGCTGAAGCGATTGCACAAGATAAAGACCTGACCAAAATGTTGCTTGAGGCGGCTGGCGTGCCGGTACCACGAGGCTTTGTTGTCGAAGACGAAAATGAGGGCTGGGACATCGCCAATAAAATTGGCTTACCTGTGGTGGTCAAGCCACGCGACGGCAACCAGGGCAAAGGGGTCGCCGTCAATATCGAGACTCGCGAGCAATTAAACGCAGCGTTCAAAGTCGCCTCAGAGATCAGCCGTGATGTGATTGTTGAACAGTACATTCCGGGTCACGATTTCAGGATGTTGGTGATTGGCAATCAACTGGTTGCTGCGGCACGACGCGACCCGCCAACCGTCATTGGTGATGGCAAACACACGGTGGCGCAACTCGTTGACCAGGTCAACGCAGACCCATTGCGCGGAGACGGCCACGCCACGGCCTTAACTAAAATCCGTTTTGATGAAATTGCCTTGGCCACACTCACCACGCAAGGGCTCAACGCTCAATCAATCCCTGAAAAAGGCAAGCGCGTCTTGCTACGAAACAATGCCAACTTAAGCACTGGCGGCACCGCGACCGATGTCACCGATGAAGTGCATCCCGAACTCGCGGCTCGCATGGTCACCGCTGCCCAAATGGTCGGCTTAGATATCGCGGGTGTCGACCTCGTTGCCGAAACCATTTTAAAACCAATGGAAGAACAGCGCGCCGGCATTGTCGAAATCAACGCGGCACCAGGCTTACGTATGCATTTAAGCCCCTCGTTTGGCAAACCTCGACAAGTGGGCGAAGCCATTATTTCAAGCATGTTTGCCGCAGGCGATAACGCACGCATACCGGTTGTCGCGGTCTCTGGCACCAATGGCAAAACAACTACCGTCCGTCTGACTGCACACTTGCTGGGTACGAGTGGAAAACGGGTGGGCATGACCAATTCAGATGGCGTGTACATCGAACAACGCTGCATCGACACCGGCGACTGTAGTGGGCCGCGCAGTGCGCGCAACGTCCTGCTACACCCTGATGTGGATGCGGCTGTGTTTGAAACAGCACGAGGCGGTATTTTGCGCGAAGGCTTAGCCTTTGACCGCTGCGATGTCGCGATCGTCACCAACATCGGTGTGGGCGACCACCTCGGCATGAACTTTATTACTACTGCGGATTCGCTGGCCTTAGTCAAGCGAGTGATCGTGCAAAATGTGGCGCCTCACGGCACAGCGGTGCTCAACGCCGCCGATCCAATGGTTGCAAAAATGGCAGAGGCCTGCCCAGGCAAAGTCATCTTTTTTAGCCTTGACCGCCACCACCCAGTTTTGAACACTCATCGTGCGCAAGGTAAACCTGTGGTGTTCTGTGAAAACGGACAACTTGTTTGCAGCGAAGCGGGGCAAGACCATCCAATTGCCTTAAGTGCCGTACCCCTGACACGTAACGGCACGATCAGCTTTCAGATCGAAAACGCGATGGCTTCAGTCGCCGCAGCCTGGGCCTTAGGGTTGAACTGGAAAACCATCGAAGCTGGTCTGGCAACCTTCGTCAATGATGCTCAGACCGCCCCCGGACGTTTTAACGTGTTTGACTATCGTGGCGGTACGATCATCGCTGACTATGGCCATAATCCGGACGCGGTTCAAGCACTTGTGCAGGCGATTGAAAGCATGCCCGCCACCAAACGTACGGTCGTCATTAGTGGCGCGGGTGATCGCCGTGACGAAGACATTTCTCGCCAGACCGAGATTTTAGGCGAAGTTTTTGACGAAGCGATTTTGTATCAAGATCAGTGCCAGCGAGGGCGTGAAGATGGCGAAGTCTTGGCGCTACTGCAACTTGGCTTAAAAAATGTGTCGCGCACCAAAGAGATACAAGAGATTCGTGGCGAGTTTCTTGCCATCGACACAGCGCTCGCCAAACTTAAGCCGGGTCAGCTTTGCCTGATTTTGATTGATCAGGTGCAAGAAGCGCTTGATCACATCGCTAAAAGAATTGCTGAAGAGAAATGACAACGGCCCAGGTCAAAATTACACAATAGAAATCAACAGTCGCTTAGTAAAAAGGTAAATGTCCGAAGGGACAACGGCCTTGCTAAACGTAAAGTCGAGCGCTAGTAAAAAGCCAGGCAACCTTCTTTTGGAAGATTGCCTGGCGAGCTTACCCAAGCGAAGGTGGAACACAAAAAACAACGACCACCAAGTATCACGAAATAATATAGCTACAAAGATGAGCTACTGAGAATCGCTAGAGCCGTGAGCGATTCTCGGTTATGCGTAGACTCGCTTGCTTGTCAAGTTTGCGCGCTGAAAAACAGTTTTTCAAGATTTCGCTTTTTCGCTGGCAGCACTGGCAGCAAACGGAAACGCTGGAAACATTGCACGAGCCTGTTCTTGCAATTTGTCTTGCATCTGCCCAAACAAATCCTTGCTTTGCTCAACGTATGAATTCATCATGTTTTGCATGACAGGTGTTTGACCACTCATAAATTGCGTCCAGCCTTCGGGCGACATTTGGGTGTTACCAAATAAACCTTTCGATTGATCCGCAAGGCGATCTTGCACCTCCATAAAGGTCTGGATGTTTTTTTCGAGGTAAGTGCCCATCATCCCTTGCATGGCATGGCCATAAAACCGAATCACCTGTGCCAGCATGACCGACGAAAACATCGGCATACCGCCGCTCTCTTCTTCGAGGATAATTTGCAGCAAAATACTACGCGTGAGATCTTCGGCAGACTTTGCGTCTACCACTTTAAAAATCTCATTTTTAAGCACTAACTGCTTAACATCTGCCAACGTGATGTAAGTGCTAGTTTGCGTGTCATAAAGACGTCGATTAGGATATTTTTTTATCAGACGTACGGATGCGTCTGTTGCCGCTTCGGTCATGCATGCCTCCAAAAACACTGTGTAATAACAAACGGTAGGTTGTTAGCAACGCCAACAACCTACGACTTCAACCCATGTGCAAACCACCATTCAACGAAAAATCAGCACCGGTTGAAAACCCTGACTCTTCAGACGCAATCCAAGCCACAATCGAGGCAATTTCTTCAGGGCGCCCCAGTCGCTTCACCGGAATTGTTGCTACGATTTTTTCAAGCACCTCGGGGCGGATCGCGCGCACCATGTCAGTCCCAATATAGCCAGGCGACACCGTGTTGACCGTCACGCCTTTACTCGCAACCTCTTGCGCGAGCGACATCGAAAAACCATGAATCGCAGCTTTCGCTGTGGCGTAGTTCGACTGGCCAAACTGACCTTTTTGCCCGTTGACAGAACTGATATTAATGATGCGACCAAAGCCGCGATCGACCATCGCCTCGATCACCTGTTTCGTGACGTTAAACAAACTATTCAGGTTGGTGTCCATCACGGCGCGCCAATCATCAGCCGACATTTTACGAAACACGCCATCACGCGTGATCCCAGCATTATTCACCAAAATATCGACTGGGCCGTGCTCAGCAACTACGGCTTTAAACGCGGCTTCGCATGAAGTCCAGTCTGAAACATTACCCACCGAGGCATAAAATTTATAGCCAAGTGCTGCTTGCTCGGCCAACCATTGTCCATAGTCGCGGCTTGGGCCACAACCCGCCACCACCGTCATCCCCTCTTTTGCCAAACGCTGGCAAATAGCAGTCCCGATCCCACCCATTCCACCGGTTACATACGCTAGCTTTGCACTCATCCTCATCTCCTTTTGCCGGCTTGACACGGCATTGACCAACGCTAGACTGCTCGAACCTTGACGTAAGACCCCGGCGCAGCTTCAAGCACGGGATATGTTTTGTTACCAAATGTTTTTGAAGCTTTCACGCGCTTGCCGCTATGAGAAGCTAACCAGTCGCCCCAATCACGCCACCAGCTACCAGGATATTCAGTCGCTTGCGCAAACCATTTTTCAGCAGCTTGACCCTTGACAGGTTTGTCGGCCACCCAATAGTTACGCTTGTTTTTTGCTGGCGGATTAATCACCCCGGCGATATGCCCCGAGGCCCCCAACACAAAGCGATTTGGACCAGGAAAAATTGCCGTCGAAGCAAACGCCGAGTGCCACGGCACAATATGATCTTCGCGCGAGCCGTAGAGGTACGTCGGGACGTTGACTGTACGCAAATCGATTGGCACACCGCAACTTGTGAGCGCGTTGGGTTGGCTTAATTTATTTTCGAGATAGGTGTTTCTAAAGTACCAAGTGAAAAACGGCCCAGGCAAGTTTGTGCTGTCACCGTTCCAGAATAATAAATCGAAGGCAACTGGCGACTCGCCCTTTAAATAATTTGAGACGACGTAATTCCAGACCAGCTCGTTGGGTCGCAAAAATGAAAACGTGGTGCCAAGCTCGCGTGCCGACATCAAACCACCGTGTCCGATTTGTTGCTCGCGCAGGGTGGCGTGCTGTTCATCAACGAACACCCCAAGCGGACCCGTATCTTTAAAGTCAACCATTGAGGTCAATAGCGTTAAAGACGCCACTGGACTTTGCCCCTTGGCCGCAGCGACGGCCAAGCCTGCTGCAAGCATGGTGCCACCCACGCAAAATCCCAGAGCATTGATCTTGCTTTGCCCAGAAATCTCTTGCGTCACGGTGAGCGCGGTCAGAATCCCCTCTTGAAGGTAATCATCCCACGTCGCCTTTTCGATGCCATCCGTGTCTTCTGCAAGCGGATTGCGCCACGACATCAAGTACACGGTAAAGCCTTGTGCGACCGCATCACGCACAAACGAATTTTCGGGCTGCAGATCGAGAATGTAAAACTTATTGATGCAGGGCGGCACCAATAAAATCGGACGCTGATACACCGTCGGTGTCGTGGGCGCATATTGTATTAACTGAAAAAACTTATTTTGAAAAACGACCGACCCAGCAGACGTGGCAACGTTTTCACCTACGACAAATTTACTTTCGTCACTTTGTGAAATACGCCCTTTTTGAATGTCACCGATTAGATTCGAGACGCCCGCAACGAGAGTTTCTCCGCCCGAGTCGAGCAGCGCGGCTTGTGCATCAGGATTAGTCGCCAAAAAATTAGCCGGCGACATCGCGTCGATCCACTGCATCACTGAAAAATGCAGGCGGTCTTTGAGTTCTGGCGCGGCATCTGAAACATCGACCAGCTTTTGCATGGCATTTGCCGACAAAAGATATAAATGGGCCATGAGTAAATGAGGTGGGCTCGAGGCCCACGCTGGCGCGGCAAACCGACGGTCTTTAATCGCGGGCAAATGCCCTTGCGTCGCCTCTTGGGATAAGCGTTGCCATGCCTGCATGAAGTCGTGCTGGACCGACGCGAGCGCCTCTTTGGAAATCCCGGGCGGTGGCGCCAACCCCTTTGGAAACGAAAAATTCACATTCAGACCTATTTATCTTGTTGGCGGTGTCATCGTGCGCTGCCAGATCCGGATTGTCAACCCCCAAAAATACGCTTGACCAGGCATCCAAAATCAGTCAAGTGCCGCCTAACCACGCAAGCGTTGCCATTCGTCCCGTCTGGCGATCGCGTCGATACGAAAAAAACTGCCGCTGCGGATCATTTACCGTACACAAGCCGCTATTTTCAACCCGTGTCACGCCCATTTGCGCAAGACGCCAGCACGCCAGGCCGGCTAAATCTGCACGCCACTTACCTGATTCAAGGGGGTCTGGCAAAAAATAACCTGCCTGCTCAGCGCCCTTGCCCTGAAAAGCCACTCTGACCTCTTCACCCACCTGAAAGGCTTGCGCGCCGATACCGGGGCCAACCCAAGCACGCCAACCTGAGGCCAACGGGCGCTTGGCTTGCATCAATAGCAAGGTCGCCTCTAACACGCCGGCGGCAAGGCCTTTCCAGCCGGCATGGGCCACCCCAACCACGGTGCCCGCCTGATCCGCCAGCACCACCGACAGGCAATCTGCCGTCAACACTGCCAACACGCGCCCAGGCGTGCTGCTGACCGAGGCATCGGCAGCAGGAGGTTCGTGGTTTAACTCAAATAGTTGGGGGTCGTCTGCGTCAACCACACGAACGCCGTGCACTTGCTTGAGCCAGGCAGGTTCGTTAGGCAGCACTTGCCGCAGGCGACTGCGATTTTCGTGAACAATGCCAGGGTTGTCTTGGGCGCCAAGACCCAAATTGAACGTATCGTAGGGCGGCTCGCCCACCCCGCCCTGGCGGGTGGTACAAAATAGCTGGACTCCTTGCCAGGCTTGCTTTGGCCGGATCAATGTGAGAGCGGACTGAGTGGGTGGCGGCATGATAGGCACTGAAAAAGTGGCTGCAGCGTGGCGCTAAGACTTCCAGCGGATATGCTCGATAACGTTAAGCATATCAGCTGCAGGCGCGGCCGTAAATTCGACCATCCCTGCCCCGCTCGGATCCTCAAACCTCAATTGATGGGCGTGCAACATCTGCCTGGCCGCCCCTTCAATCGCTCGCCCACCGTACAACGTATCGCCTAACAAAGGATGCCCCAAACTCGCTAAATGGGCCCGAATCTGGTGCGTTCTTCCAGTTTCTAGCCGACACGTCACTTCAGAAATATTTGAGCCACCATATTCGCCGACCCTGACAAGCTGGTAATGGGTCACTGCCGCTTTAGGTGCACTCAGGCTCTCGACCGACATCCTCACTGGCACTTTAGGGTCTCGTCCGATGGGGCGATCAACCGTACCCTGCTCAAGCATCCGCCCGTGCGCCAAGGCTAAGTACTGGCGACCCATGGTACGAGCCTGCAACTGACGCACTAAATGGGTTTGCGAGACTTCGTTTCGGGCAATCACCAGCAGCCCTGAGGTGTCTTTATCCAGACGATGGACAATCCCTGCACGAGCCACGTGAGTGAGCTCGGGGTAGCGGTGCAACAGCCCATTGAGCAAGGTGCCTGACCAATTACCTGCCCCAGGATGTGTCACAAGCCCAACCGGCTTATTGACAACAATCCAATCGCTTGTTTCGCCTAGTACATCAAAATCAACGGGTTGCGGCACAAAAGCATGATCTTCTGGGGCCGGTTGTTCGTAGACGGTAATGACATCGTCTTCGCGTAAGGTTTGCCTCAGTTTGGCGACTTTGCCATTCACCAAGACGTGTCCCCCCTGAATCCAGGTCTGCAACCGGCTTCGAGAATGCTGTGGCACAAGCTGGGCCAAGACCTTATCAAGCCGTTCGAGCGGCATTTCATCGGTGACGAGAAAAACTTGAGGTTCGTCTTCGGGTGCAATATCTTCAGAAATTGGGGTGTCGGTCATTGGGACTCGTCTTATAATCAGCACAGAATGCTAACACCAAGGATCATTTCGTGATGGGTCGCAACACTATTTCTTTGTTTCAGTCGCGCACTGCAACCACCTGGGCCAGAAGGCTCATGGTTTTATTTGCCGCTTTACTGATCGCCGGTTGCGGCACCAAAGGGCCCGAATACGATCCCACCGCCAGCTGGAACGTCGAGCGCCTGTTTGAAGACGGCAAAGCCGAAATGAACTCGGGTAACTGGCGCTTGGCCAAAGAGCGCTTTATGGCCGTTGAAACGCGCTTTCCGTTTGGTGTCTACGCGCAACAATCGATGTTGAACTTAGCCTATGTGCAATGGAAAGACAAAGAACCTGAACAGGGTTTGGCCACGCTCGGTCGCTTTCAGCAGCAATACCCAAGCAATCCGGCAGCAGACTATGCTTTGTACCTTCGCGGCATCATCAACTTTACGCCCCCAAGCGCGGTCTTTTCCTCCCTAACTGGGCAAAATCCTGGCGAGCGCGACCCTAAGGCCTTGCGCCAATCTTACGCAGCCTTCAACGAACTTGTCGAGCGCTTTCCTGAAAGCCGCTACACGCCCGACGCGCGCAAGCGTCTCGAATGGCTGATCAATACGATGGCCGAAAACGAGATGCTCATTGCGCGTTATTACTACGAAAGATTTGCCTATGTTGCGGCAATCAATCGGGCGCAAGTGGTCATCACTGAGTTTCAAGGTGTGCCCTCTTCCGAGCAGGCGCTTTATATCATGATGATGTCATACGAAAAACTTAAGCTCACCGATTTGCGCAACGACGCTGAGCGCGTGTTGCTGGCAAACTTTCCAAACACGACCTTAATTACCCAGGGCTTTCCGGGTAAATACAGTGCCTGGAACCCCTTACGGTTGTTCTAAGCACCTTGCTCGGCGTGGCGTGTGTAAAACGCCACGGCCTCATCCAGTGAACGTGTGCGCGCAAACGGTGGCAAGCCACGCCACAGTTGCTTGCCGTAAGGCTTATCAACAAGCCGTGTATCGCCCACCATCAACACGCCCCAGTCGGTTTCGCTGCGAATCAAGCGGCCTGCGCCCTGTTTCAGGGCAATTGCCGCTTCTGGCAGTTGGTACTCCATAAAGGGATTGCCACCGCGGCTACGGCAGGCCCGCAGGCGCGCCTCGAGCACAGGGTCATCCGGTGGCGCGAAGGGCAGTTTATCAATCGCCACCAAGGTCAAACGGTCACCCTGAACATCAATGCCCTCCCAGAAACTGGCGCTTCCGACCAACACCGCGTGATCCAGGGTACGAAACCGTTCGAGTAAATCGCGGCGCGTGCCGTTACCTTGCCGCATGAGCGGCCACGTGATACCGAGACGATCATACGCATCACCAATCAAACCGGCCACGCGTTCGACCGCGCGCAGTGTGGTGCACAACACCAGTGCCCCGCCCTGACTCGCTTGGATTAAGGGTATTAGCGTGTCGACAAAGGCAGGTAAAAAATCAGCGGATTGGGGTGGCGGCAATTGTTGCGGCACGTAAAGTAGCGCCTGAGTTGGATAATCAAACGGCGACTCAAGCCGCAGGGTTTGCGCATCGTCTAAGCCTAAACGCGAAGTGAAATGTGAAAAATCACGATGCACGGACAATGTGGCTGACGTAAAGATCCAAGCTTGCCCGCCTTGCCGATAACGCGAAAACGCCTCAGCCACTGAGAGCGGGGCCGCGTGTAACCGCACGTGATGTAAACCGCATTCAACCCAACGAACCACCTGCTGCAGATCATCGATGGGTGCGCGCGACTCGCGGCTGGGTTGCCCCCACTTTGCTAAACGTTCGGCCAGCTCTTGGCAGGTGCGTGCCGCCGCAGCGAGGTCGGGATGTTTTTCTTCGACGCTTGCGAGCATTTTGCCGATTTCGTCGAGTGCGAGCTGCAGGGCTGTACGCGCAGCATCAAAGACCTCGGGTTCAGGAAAGGCCTCAAAGGTCACGCGCTTAGAGGGCATCTGCTCAAGCCCGGCGCAGGCTAAACGCAACTCACGAGCGTTGTGTTCAACGCGGCGCGCTTGTTCAGACCAGTTTGTGAGCTCTCGGGCATGCGCCAAGCCAGCGATCTCAATCAGCTTAGCCAGATCCAGCAACTGGTGGGTTGACAGGCTATTGCCCAAGAACCGCGTCGCAGTGTCAGGCAATTGATGCGCTTCGTCAAACACCACGGTGTCAGCGGCGGGTAACAAATCAGTGATGCCCTCGTCACGCAACATCAAATCGGCCATAAACAAGGCATGATTGATCACGACTACGTCGGCCTCTTGCGCTTGCCGACGCGCTTTCAACACGAAGCAATCACGAACATTGGGGCAGTCTTGACCCAAGCAATTTTCGCGGGTTGAGGTCACACGTTGCCAGATTTCGGCTTCTTCTGGCACCGAAGGCAAATCGGCACGGTCACCCGTGCTGGACTGCTGTGTAAAGGTTTGGATATGGCGAAGTTGCTGAACTTCAGCCCGCGACTTTAAGCCACGATCTTCGGTTTGAAACTTTTCAAGGTGATAGTGACAGACATAATTGCCGCGCCCTTTGAGTAAGGCAATTGAGGCAGGCACGCTGAGGGCATCACGCACACGCGGCAAATCGCGTGCAAACAACTGATCTTGCAGGGTACGGGTGCCGGTCGAGACCAACACTTTGCCTCCCCCAAGCAATGCGGGCACTAAATAAGCCCACGTTTTACCGGTGCCCGTGCCGGCCTCTGCAACAAGTGTTGAGCGTTCGGCGATCGTGCGCTCAACCATCTGAGCCAACTCGATTTGCGAAGGCCGTACACGAAAGCCAGGCGCAATCGCCGCGAGGGGCCCTTCGAGCGAAAAAAACTGAGACATCGACTGATCTGACATATATGACACCAAGAATCTAGGGGGATCATACCGCCTCGGCTGAGCAAGAATCCTGAGTGTGGCAAAATCGTCCGTTTGCCTTAGTTGAAAAGCACAAATTTCCAATGACTGAATCGATTTCTACCAAAATTGCCACCCAAGCCACTGTAACAACCACTTTTAGCGCTCCCGTTACCTCACAAGAGGCCGAGGTACGGATCGTGGCGCAGTTAGCGCAAGAGCTTGGTATCCGTGCTGCGCAGGTGCTTGCCGTAATAGAACTACTCAATGACGGCTCGACTGTGCCTTTCATCGCACGCTATCGCAAAGAAGCCACCGGCGGTTTAGATGACACCGTATTGCGTAATTTAGATACGCGTCTGTTGTATTTGCGCGACCTCGAAGAGCGTCGTGCAGCGATCTTGGCCTCGATCACAGAACAAAACAAACTTACGCCCGCGCTTGAAAAGTCGATCCAACAAGCTGACACCAAACAGCGTCTTGAAGATCTCTATGCTCCGTTCAAGGTCAAACGCCGTACCCGCGCGCAGATTGCTCGTGAAGCGGGGTTAGAGCCCCTGGCAGATGGCATTTTGGCTGACCTGCACTGCGACCCCGCTGCGCTGGCTGCACAGTACTTCAACGCCGAAGCCAATATCAACGATGTCAAAGCCGCGCTTGATGGCGCACGCGACATTTTGGCCGAGCGTTACGCTGAGAACGCAGATCTGTTAAGCGATATGCGTACACACTTGTGGTCGCACGGGTATCTGTATTCAAAAGTCGCCGATGGCAAAGAGGCCGACGGTGCAAACTTCAGAGACTGGTTTGATTTCAACGAACCTCTGCGCACCCTACCCTCACATCGTATCTTGGCAATGTTGCGTGGCCGTCAACAAGGCGCGCTCGAACTGCGCATTGGCCTTGAGGCTAGCCAAGACGTTCTGATCCCGCACCCTTGCATCGAACGTGTCGCTAATTTTCTAAAGCTTGGCAAAGACTTATTCGCTGCCGCACCCACGGCACGCGCTAAATGGCTAGCCGATGTTGCACGCTGGACTTGGCGCGTCAAGTTGTTAACCATGTTCGAATCTGAAATGGTCACGCGTCTACGCGAAAGCGCCGAAACCGAGGCGATTCGCGTGTTTGCTGCCAACTTAAAAGATCTGCTTCTCGCCGCGCCTGCGGGCCCGAAGGCTGTTTTAGGTTTGGATCCGGGCATTCGCACCGGCGTCAAAGTGGCTGCGATTGATCACACCGGAAAAGTGGTTGAAACCGCAACCGTGTACCCGTTTGAGCCGCGCCGGGATCGCGCCGGTACGCTCGCAGTGTTGGCGACCCTTGCACGCCGACACAAAATCGAACTCGTTGCAATCGGCAACGGCACAGCCTCGCGCGAAACTGAAAAACTCGTCGTTGATTTAATGGCGGCCCAGCCTGATCTTAAATTGACGCGCGTCGTCGTGTCTGAAGCGGGTGCCTCAGTGTATTCAGCCTCTGAGCTCGCTGCGCTTGAGTTTCCGGATCTTGACGTGACCTTGCGTGGTGCGGCGTCAATCGCGCGTCGCTTGCAAGACCCGCTGGCCGAGCTCGTCAAGATCGAACCCAAAGCCATTGGCGTGGGCCAATATCAACACGACTTAAATCAGCGCGAACTGGCGCGTTCGCTTGACGCCGTGGTAGAAGACTGCGTGAACGCCGTTGGTGTAGATGTCAATACCGCTTCGGCGGCATTGCTCGCCAGAGTCTCGGGGCTCAATACCACCTTAGCCAAAAACATCGTTAGCTATCGCGATGAAAACGGCGCGTTTGCCAACCGCAAGGCGCTCAAAGAGGTTTCGCGTTTTGGCGAAAAGGCCTTTGAACAAGCGGCCGGTTTTTTACGCGTCCAAAACGGTGACAACCCTCTTGATCGCTCATCCGTTCACCCCGAAGCGTACCCAGTGGTTGAGCGCATTTTGAAAAAAATTGCCAGCGAAATGAAAGATGTGATTGGCAATCGCGACAAACTAAAAGGTTTATCGCCGGCCGAGTTTGTAGATGAAAAATTTGGCGTCCCCACGGTACGGGATATTTTGCTCGAACTCGAAAAACCCGGCCGCGACCCACGGCCAGAGTTTAAAACTGCAACCTTTAAAGAAGGCGTTGAAACGCTAAACGACTTGCTGCCAGGCATGGTCCTTGAAGGCGTGGTGACCAACGTGGCAAACTTTGGCGCCTTTGTCGATATCGGTGTGCATCAGGATGGCTTGGTACATATCTCGGCGCTCGCTGAAAAATTTGTGAGCGATCCGCGCGATGTCGTACGCGTTGGGCAAACCGTGCAGGTGCGTGTGCAAGAGGTTGATATTGCGCGCAAGCGCATTGCCTTAACGATGCGGCTCAATGACGATGCACCACCGGCGAGGTCTATGGCTGCGGGCGGTGGCTCAGGTGGCGGCAACGGTAGTGGTTCAGGCGGTCACAACAATCGGGGCGCGCGCAAACCTAACGCTAGCAGTGCAACCGAGCCAAGCCCAGGCGGTGCGATGGCGGCGGCGTTTGCCAAATTAAAACAGAACTAAGCTTTCAATTGCGACCTCAGAAAACGACGAGGCGTGGTGAGCGCACCACTCCCGATCGTTGGCCAAAGTAGAGACGATGGTACATTTACCGAACAGCTAATCACTGTGCTTGCGCGATCACCTATGTCTGAATTGATTTATTTTAAAAGGAGGTCACTGTGCCTATTGTCTACGAAAAACGCGATGGTGTTGCCTA
>CANCMG010000003.1 GCA_947378965.1 Alcaligenaceae bacterium
ACACTTTGGATGTCTCTTTGGCTTGGTAACCAGAGACTCCTCCAAAGAGCTAGTTTAATCAACTACTCTGCGGGGGGTTACCCCCAAACCATCACGATACGTGATCAAAAACACAACAAACACCATCACGTTCTCTGAACGCACTCAGCAGGCAGCGCAAGTCCGTTAGGCACCGTCACAACATTGGGACAGGCTCTGTGCCAATCACTTGAACTACGGTGGGAGTGTGAATCTATGTGGAACAACCGTGGGCACCGTCACAAAGTAAAACAGGCTCAAGAGGCCTAAACACTTTGGACACGGTAGGGACGGTAGGTATGTTTTGGCAATAGGGACGAAGCAGCAACTTTATGATTGAAATGTGGGCCTAATTGTGGTCCAATTCGGTCCGTTGCTGCTACACCATTGATAGATAAGACTATTTGGCGGACAGAGGGGGATTCGAACCCCCGATACGCTATGAACGTATACACGCTTTCCAGGCGTGCGCCTTCAACCGCTCGGCCACCTGTCCGCTATAACAAGCCCCGCATTCTAACAGAGGCAGGTATAGCGATCGGCCTGCACGACACCGCTGCATACAAGGCCGCCGATGCCTATACTATTGGCCATGTCAGCACCTACGCTCACCCCAACGC
The DNA here is from genome assembly GCA_947378965.1 of Alcaligenaceae bacterium. Taxonomy (GTDB): domain Bacteria; phylum Pseudomonadota; class Gammaproteobacteria; order Burkholderiales; family Burkholderiaceae_B; genus Zwartia. Next base: position 639 of record CANCMG010000003.1, read on the forward strand.
CCCCGGCCTCGCCCACGCCTGCCCCTACCCTTGGGCTGCTTTTTATTCTGTTCGCCAAAATCGGCGCCACCAGTTTTGGAGGGGGCATCTCTGGCTGGATGTACCGTGACTTTGTCGATCGTTACCATTTTTTGACCGAAGACGAGTTCATGAGCGCGCTCACGATCAGCCAGATCTTGCCCGGGCCCAATGTGGCCAACCTAGCCTTGCATATCGGCCAAAAACTACGTGGCGGTTTAGGCGGCTTGGTCGCAGTGATGGCCTTGCTGGTACCACCAATGATTTTGGCAGTGCTAATGAGTATTGTGTTGCTCGATTTAGGTTCGATCAGCTGGATTCACGATTTTCTTGAGGGCTTGGCCGCCAGTGCAATGGGTCTGACAGCTTCGGTTGGGATACGCGGGCTCAAGCGTTCGTATCGTGTGGGGCTGTGGCCTTTAGGGCTCAGTATTTCAGTTTTTATTGGGCTGTTTTTATTAAAGCTGCCCTTGGTGCCCGTCATTTTGGCTTTGGCGCTTGTGGGGCTCGTGTTAGCCAATATTCATCAAAAGCGTGTCAGCCCCAAACCAAGCAAGCCGCACGCCCCATGAAAACCTCAAACATTTATCTGGATTTGTTTGTTGTCTTTGCGCCGCTATCCCTCATTTCAGTGGGTGGCGGGCAAAGTGTTGTGGGCGATATGCACCTGCAAGCTGTCGATGTTTACCATTGGCTGACCCATGCGCAATTTATCGACTTATTTGCGATCTCGCGCGCGGCACCTGGCCCCGGCGCTTTATTGGCGACCTTGATTGGCTGGCAAGTGAGCGGTTGGCAAGGCGCTTTAGTGGCTTCGCTGGCATTATTTGGGCCGTCAACCATCTTGGCGTATTTTGTGACGCGAGCCTGGCACAAAAGTCATGACAGACCCTGGACAGCAATCGTGCAAAATGCCCTCGCCCCTTTGGCTTCGGGGCTGTTGCTGACCAGCGCAATGATCATCCTGCGCTCGACCTCGGGCGGGGTCACACCGTGGTTAATCGCGGCCGCTTCAGCTGGGATCTTTTGGCGCTTTAAAACAATCAATCCGCTGCCCGTGCTTTGCGTGGGCGGCTTGGTGTTGGTGCTGGCGCGGCTATGGTTTTAAGAGGTATAACTGCAGCCTAACGCCTACCCCTATGAGGCATAGTGCTTGCCGTGCCAAGTAGAAAACTCAAGCGGTCGCAAACCAAAACGTACGGCATTGCCTTGATGCAGAGACGCAAACTCTGCCAGCACAAGGTCAAGAAAATGCTCAGCATCTGCCGCCGCAACGCTTAATGGCGTTCGGGCGCGCACCACCGGCTCAATCGCCAATTCATCGTTACGCACAATCGCAGCCACCACTTCACTCAAGGCCTTGCGATAACGCAATCGAAAAATATCGGGCGGCACAAGATTCTGTTTGACTGCTACGTATTGCTGGCACGAGCGCTCGTAGGCCCATACAAACACATCCCGCAACAACTCGATGCGATTGAGCTCATAGACGCCGAGCATGGCATCGACATAGGCTTGTTGAGGCACGTCAATAAACGACAAGGGGCATAAGTTATGTCGAATAAAAGGGATATTCGCGACCAGACGCGACACTCTCTTATTGACATCTTCAAAAGGCTGCAGGTATGGCAAATGGACCATTAAAAAAAACGCTTGCTCAAAGGGATCGTTAATCTCGACCGCCATCTGAAGCACAATTTCAAAAAGTTCTTCAAGCCGCTGCGGCAACGTTACAGGTAGATAAGGGCTGCCTCCAATCTCGACCGCTCGCTTACGAATACGACCGCACGCCGCTGGGTCGGCCATCAAACCGTCTGATAAAAAAGCATGCAAAGCAATGACCGTGGCGGGGCTTAAATCTGCGCGCTCGGGGTCGCGCACCAAGTATTCAATGGCCTCTTTATGATTCAAAATCATCTGAGTCTCGAGGGCATCTTTGCCCTCGGCCGCCTGACCAAATTCGATCAAACGCTCTGTATCTAAGCGACTGTAAGTATTGCCCTCTAAGCGCGATGAGGCCCAAGACAGATCAATCAATAAGCGATTGAGAATGTTGCGAGCAAAGGTGCCCGCGGGTGTCTGCTCTGCCGGCGAGCGCCCGATCGAGTGCAGCTGGCCGCAAAGCTCTTTTGACAGATACTGAGTTTGATTAGGGTGGTACTGCTCTAGAAAGTTAAGCTGATAGCCGACCGGCGAGCGCAAATGACGCGGCTGGCGTACATAGTTCTTGATTCGCTCAGCTTCGGACGAAAGTGGCACATAGGCCTCTGCCGAGCCTTTTTCCGTCTGATCGGTATCTTCTTTAAGTCGCCCTTTGAGCGCGCTCGAAACGAAGTGATAACGAACCGAACGGGCGCTGCCAACCATCCGAACCTGGTCGCGCTCGACCAGCGTCGCTAGACGGCGTTGTAAGCTGCGACGCTGCAAGTTGCCATCGAGCGCAGTCATCAGGGCTTCAATTGTGATGCCGTTCGGGTGCTTTGCAATGAGCTCTTGCAAACGAATGAACTCAGCTTGAGGGGTGATTTTGGGCATTCGCTGAAAGACCAGATAGTCAGTATTGAATAGTATTACGTCATTTTAACTGACGCCATACTATTTAGCGACAAATAAAATGTCGCGATTGACTATTTTGCGACAAATCCCAACTATTTCGGTAACGACAACATCCGTTGCACATAGCGCGCGATCGTATCCACTTCAAGATTGACACGTTGACCAACCTTTAGATGTTGCAAGGTGGTCACGGCAATCGTATGTGGGATCAAATTGATGCTAAAGCGTGTGCCACCTGCCACATCGTCTACATGGTTCACGGTGAGGCTCACGCCGTTTACGGTAATCGAACCTTTGTAGGCAAGAAAGGCTGCAAGCGCAGCAGGGGCCTGCACGATCAGCTCCCACGACTCGCCAACAGCCTCAAACTTTACGACTTCGCCCAAACCATCGACATGGCCCGACACCAAATGCCCACCGATCTGATCGCCGATGCGCAGTGATTTTTCTAAGTTCACGGGGCCTAAGGCCTCAAGCCCCATCGTCAAGCGCAAGCTTTCGCGCGACACATCAACTGAGAAACCATCAGCGTGCTTAGACACCACCGTCATGCACGCACCTTGAATCGCGATTGAATCACCCAAGCCCACGTCAGCCAAGTCTAAACCGCCTGCGTGAATCTTGATGTGCACGCCCGTGTGTGCTTTGTCGCCCGCGAAGGGATCGATACTTTGAATCTGACCAACGGCTGCGACGATTCCGGTAAACATCTTATTGCACCTTACCTGTGTGGCTTTCGATTAAATGAATACTTTGCATCAGTTCGCGCCAGCGTTCAGGCAGGCGCGCGCGAACCCTGATATCAGTACCCAGCTGTTTGACCTCGGTAAACTCAAAGCGCTTCGCGCCTTCAAGCTGCGTCAACAGCGGCAACTGCGCCATGCTTCTACCCTCACCCAGCAGCATCGGCGCCATATACACCAGCAACTCATCGACACAGCCCGCATCAAGCAAGGCACCATTCAAACCCGAGCCCGCTTCGCAATGGACTTCGTTATGCCCTTGCGCGGCCAACCATTGCATCATCGCGCGCATATCAATGCGACGGCGCGTTTGACCGGCTAACGGTGCAGCAGCTTCAGGCACACACACCACTTGCACACCACGCGCAGCTAACCGTGCAGATTTTTCGGGATTGGCATCACCTACAAACACAAAGGCATCACCGCCTTCAAGCACTGCGGCATCTTCATGAATTTCAAAGCCAGGGTCAATTACTGCGCGCTTGGGTTGCCGCGGTGTCACCACATGCCGCACCGTCATTTTTGGATTATCAGCACGCACAGTACCAATGCCCGTGAGCACCACGCAGCTGCGCGCACGCCAATGATGTCCATCCGCACGCGCCTCTGGGCCCGTGATCCATTGCGATACGCCATTCATTAATGCCGTGCGACCATCAAGCGACACTGCAGCTTTCATCCAGACATACGGCATACCACGCGTCATGCGCGACACAAAACCTGGATTCAACTCAAGCGCTAAATCTGCACATACGCCAACGTTGACCTCAATGCCAGCCTCGCGCAAGCCGCGCATACCGCGACCCGCCACACTAGGATTAGGGTCAAAGTGTGCAAACACCACGCGCTTAGGACCTGCCGCGATTAAGGCATCGACGCAGGGCGGAGTCCGGCCATGATGACTACACGGTTCGAGCGTGACGTACACCGTTGCACCCTGAGCATTCAAGCCCTTGGCCTTCATATCGTTTAACGCCATGATTTCTGCGTGATGGCTACCCACCACCTGCGTGGCACCGCGGCCCAGCACCTGGCCCTCGCGAACGATCAAACAACCGACACGCGGATTAGGCGAAGGCACATACAGCGCACCCTCGGCTAACGCCAGCGCCTGACGCATAAAGAAAACATCTTGATCGGGATTGCGCGAATCGGTGCCGCGCGGATAAGGCTGGTTCATGTCTTGCGTCGCAAAGGTGGGCCCTGCATCTCGCGAATTGCCTCGACAAACTCGCCAATATCTTCAAAGCTTTTATACACCGAGGCAAACCGCACGTAAGCCACTTTATCAAGTTTTTTTAGCTCAGCCATCACGAGCTCACCCAAAAACTCAGTAGACACTTCGCGCTCACCGCAAGTCAGTAATTTATCTTCAATGCGCAACACGACGGCGTCAACATCTTCGGTGCTGACGGGGCGTTTGCGCAACGCGAGCGATAAACTTGCGCGCAGCTTGCCGGCCTCGTAATCGTGCCGACTGCCATTGCGCTTCACCACCGAAGGCATCGCGAGTTCAGGGCGTTCGTATGTAGTAAAACGCCTGTCGCACTCAACGCAACGCCGGCGACGGCGAATAAAATCGCCCTCGTCGGCCCCGCGCGAGTCAACCACTTGCGTATCGGGATGCCCGCAGAAGGGACACTTCATCGGAGTCCTAAACTTAAAGGCATTTGTACGGACAAAGCAGTCTGTCTCACCCCATTTATGGGGGCGATCGGACACAAGGCTTTGATCGAAAAAGATGCAGGCGTCATGACGCCATTTGCCTGATTATCGATAAACCGGGAAGCCTGCCGTCAACGCATTGACACGCGCACGCACGGCTGCGATATTGGCTTCGTCACGCGGATGATCAAGCACATCAGCAATCAAGTTGCCGGTGAGTTCGGCCTCGGCTTCTTTAAAGCCACGCGTGGTCATTGCTGGCGTGCCTAAGCGAATGCCGCTTGTCACAAAGGGCTTTTCAGGGTCGTTGGGGATCGCATTTTTGTTTACAGTAATGTGAGCCTGACCCAAAACGGCCTCGGTCTCTTTGCCGTTAACACCCTTGGCACGCAAATCCACCAGCATCACGTGGCTTTCGGTATGGCCAGACACAATGCGTAAACCGCGCTTGATCAATGTTTGGGCCAACACTTGCGCATTTTTCACAACCTGTGCGGCGTAGGTTTTAAATTCAGGGGTTGCCGCCTCGTGAAACGCCACCGCTTTGGCAGCGATCACATGCATCAAGGGGCCACCTTGGATGCCTGGGAAAATTGCCGAATTAATCGCTTTTTCGTGCTCGGCTTTCATCATGATCACGCCACCACGTGGGCCACGCAACGACTTGTGCGTCGTTGAAGTGACAAAGTCAGCGTGAGGTACAGGGTTAGGATAGGCGCCACCGGCCACCAAGCCTGAATAATGCGCAATATCAACCAGCAACAAGGCGCCGTTATCTTTGGCGATACGAGCCAAACGTTCAAAATCCATACGTAAGGAATAGGCTGAAGCACCCGCCACAATCATTTTGGGCTTTTGTGTTTTAGCCAAGTGCTCAACCTTGTCGTAATCGAGCACTTCGTTGGCGTCTAAACCATATTGGTGAAAGTTATAGAGTTTGCCAGAGGCATTGACGCTTGCACCGTGGGTTAAATGACCACCCTCAGCCAAACTCATGCCCAGCACAGAATCGCCGGGCTTTAAAAACGCCAGATACACCGCCTGATTGGCCTGCGAACCCGAATTAGGCTGAACGTTGGCCGCTTCTGCACCGAACAAAGCCTTTAAACGATCAATTGCCAATTGCTCGACGATATCGACGTACTCGCAACCGCCGTAATACCGCTTACCAGGATAGCCCTCTGCGTACTTGTTCGTCATCTGTGTACCCTGCGCCTGCATCACAGCGGGGCTGGCGTAGTTTTCAGACGCGATCAGCTCAATGTGCTGCTCTTGGCGGGTGTCTTCTTGTTGGATGGCAGCCCACACAGCTGGGTCAACGCGATCAAGGGTCAATTTACGGTCAAACATAAGGGTTCCTGGCGAGCCTGCAAAATTTGTTGTCTGTAGTGTACTTCGCCTAGCCGGGTCTCGCCCGCAGGCAATACGTATACCCCTGCTCGCACCCGTAATCTGAGTGCAACAAGAGTTTATCGACAACCAGCCCAGAAATACCGTTTGGGCGAAGTTGAATCGAGTCTTAGCCTTTCAGGCGACAGGCTCAAGCCCGGCTATGCACACGCTAAGCCAGCGTGACACGAGCAAATTTACGCTTGCCCACCTGAATCACATACGTACCAGCAATCAGCGTTAAGCCTTTGTCTTCAACCTTAACACTATCGATTTTGACCCCGCCTTGTTCAATATTGCGCTGTGCCTCGGCACCCGAGGCCACCAAACCGGCCTCACGCAGCACCTTTAGTACGCCTAGCGGGGCGCCAGGCAGGGTGATTTCGGGCATGTTTTCGGGGATAGCACCGTCGCGAAACCTTGCTTCAAAATTGGCCAACGCATCGTGCGCAGCCTGCTTTGAGTGAAAGCGCGTGATAATTTCTTGAGCCAGTTGTACTTTGGCGTCGCGGGGATTACGCCCAGCTTCGATTTCGGCACGCAGCTTGGCAATGTCTTCAAGGCTGTCAAAAGACAAGAGCTCAAAATAGCGCCACATCAAGGTGTCAGAAATCGACATCAACTTGCCAAACATCGAGTCGGGTGCCTCACCAATCCCGATGTAATTGTTTTTGGACTTAGACATCTTTTCGACGCCATCAGTACCCTCGAGCAATGGCATGGTCAAAATGCACTGTGGCTCTTGGCCGTACTCTTTTTGCAGCTCACGCCCCACCAACAGATTAAATTTTTGATCCGTACCACCAAGCTCAAGATCGGATTTCAATGCCACTGAGTCATAACCCTGCATCAACGGGTATAAGAACTCGTGCACTGAGATCGGCACCCCACCCTTAAAACGCTTGGTGAAGTCGTCGCGCTCCATCATGCGGGCCACGGTGTAGCGCGAGGCAAGTTGAATAATGCCGCGTGCGCCCAAGGGGTCGCACCATTCAGAGTTGTAGCGAATCTCGGTTTTAGCGGGATCGAGAACCAAACTAGCCTGGGCGTAATACGTTTTGGCATTTTCAGCGATTTGCTCGCGCGTCAAAGGTGGCCGCGTAGTGTTACGGCCCGAGGGGTCGCCAATCATTGAGGTGAAATCGCCAATCAAAAAAATGACGGTGTGCCCTAAATCTTGCAGTTGGCGCATCTTATTGAGCACCACGGTGTGTCCAAGATGAATATCGGGAGCGGTCGGATCTAAGCCTAGCTTAATTCTGAGCGGGATACCGGTCGCCTGACTACGGGCCAATTTTTGAGCAAATTCGGCCTGAACCAACAATTCGTCGCAGCCGCGCAGGGCAACTCGCAGTTGAGCTTCAGTGTCTTGGGAGATCGTATATTTTTGAGTTGACATATCAGAAAAAAGCCACTATGTGTATTAAAATTTTAAAAAAAAGACTTGGCGATCAAAAATGGGCTAACATTGTTGTTTTCTTGCAAGGGCTTTGGCTGACATCATACGCAAACCCCGCGCAACGCGCTAAGCGCCCCCAAGTGTAATCTCTGTAATCGCGAGGGGCTGCGCGCACGACCAAGTTGAACAGGATTATCGCTTAATGACTCGAAACAACGACCTAGCCACTGCTGGGGCAGGCGCCCTAACTGCACTAGGCACGTCTACCCAGCAAACTGCCGGCTCGCGCTTGCTGCGCGGCTTGCTGTTAAGTGCCGTCTTGCTCTTGTGTATCGGTGCCGCGGCTCTTGGTATGGTGCAACCCGCACAAACCGAGCCCATACCACCTGAGCAAAGTCTGATTCAAAACGTCTTGCCGTTTCCGCTTCAGGCAGATCCAACTCCTGCCGAACACTCTGCAACAGCGCCCAATACGCCCTACGTCACCGAAACACGCATTCGCTCGGGCGATACGATCGCCACAATCCTCAAGCGCCTAGATATTGGCGATACCAATCTATCATCGTATTTGGCTAAAGAAGCCAAAGTTCGCTTTGCCAGCAAACTCGTTCCTGGCCGCTCGGTTCAAGCCGCCACCGATCACAATGGACAGCTGCAATGGGTTCGCTACTTTCATACCCCAACCAGCAACTCGACAGGTGAACCAACGGTCAAACTGTTACAAATCAACGCGGCGGCCGACGGCTACACAGCCGAAGAGCTCGAGCTCCCTAGTGAAGTCCATATTGAAGTTGCGGTCGGTACCATCGAACGCTCTTTATTTGCAACAACCGATGCTGCCGGCATCCCTGACAACATCACCATGCAAATGGCTGAAGTACTCGGCAGCAAAATTGACTTCTTTCGTGGCATTCATCGCGGTGACCAGTTTCGCGTTGTCTACGAAAACCGCACCTTCGAAGGTCGTCCAGCGGGCCCAGGTCGGGTGTTAGCGGTCGAGTTCGTGAGCAAAGGTAAATCCTCCTCCGCGGTGTGGTTCAGCCCCGATGGCAAAACTGGTAGTTACTACAACCTCGAAGGCGAAAGCTTGCGCGGGGCCTTTTTGCGTAACTCGATCAAATTTTCACGCATCAGTTCAACTTTTGGGCTACGCACCATCGCGAATAATCAAGCCTGGTCCGGACATCACCCAGGGGTTGACTATGTGGCGCCAACCGGCACGCCGATTCATGCGACTGCAGACGGCGTTGTGCAACTCGCTGGGTGGCACTTTGGCTATGGCAACACTATCATCCTCAAGCACCACAGCAAAATCACGACCTTGTATGCCCATCAAAGCCGCTTTGCCGATGGCATTTCTGTTGGCACCCAAGTCTCACAGGGACAGCTCATTGGTTACGTCGGCTCAACGGGGTGGTCGACCGGCCCGCATTTGCATTACGAGTTTAGGGTAGCTGACAAGCCCATTGATCCACTCTCAGCAACGGCAGCGATGCCTGCAGCAACCCCGCTTGAGCCCGAGCAACGCGCTGAGTTTGCCCATGCTGTTGCACCCTATCGGCAACAGCTGCAGGTCTTGGCTAAGTTTCAAGAGGTCATGCCCGAAATCAGTAGCGTCGCCGTCCGCTAACGCTGGCCTAGGTGTTGAACTCGTCTTACTATATTGGGCTGATGTCGGGCACTAGTCTGGATGGGGTAGATGCCGTCTTGGCATACTTTGATCCCGCAGGCAAGCCTAGCGTCCTTGCCCGCGCGGCAAGTGAGTTTGACCCAACGTTGCGCGAAACTCTCTTCTCACTAAACGCCTCGGGCCCTGACGAACTTGCACGCGCTGCACTAGCCGCCAACAGCTTGGTCGCGCTGTATGCCAAGCTGGTTGCTCAAACCCTAAAACAAGCCAAGCTTTCACCCTCTCAAATCTCAGCCATTGGCGCCCACGGGCAAACCGTCAGGCATCAGCCCAGTCTTGGCTATACCATTCAGCTCAACGCGCCTGCACTGCTTGCCGAGCTCACAGGCATCACAGTGGTGGCCGACTTTAGAAGTCGCGATGTCGCCGCAGGCGGCCAGGGCGCACCTTTGGTACCAGTGTTTCATGCTGGGATTTTTTCTACCGACCATCCCCGCGTGATTTTGAACTTGGGTGGTATCGCTAACATCACAATCTTGCGGCCGGGTGCAGACCCAGTTGGCTTTGACACTGGGCCGGCAAATGCCCTCATGGATAGTTGGTGTCAGTTGCATACACAACAAAGCTTTGACGCTGACGGGGCTTGGGGAGCACAGGGTCGGGTCAACCAAGCCCTGCTCGAGCGCTTAAACAACGCTGAACCTTGGCTGAAGTTGGCACCACCAAAGTCTACTGGACGCGATCTATTCAACCTCGAGTGGCTTGAACCTCGACTGCAATACTGTCTGGGGCGACTTTCGCCAGGGCAGCACTTAACGGCTCAAGACGTACAGGCCACGCTGTGCGCCTTCACAGCAGCCACAGCGGCGCAAGCGATCAACACTTACGCGGCAGATGCACAAGACGTTTTATTGTGCGGTGGTGGTGTACGCAATAGCGCGCTACGCCAAAGCCTGCAGGCGTCGCTTGGCTGCGTTGTATCAACGACCGAGAGTGTCGGTGTTGGCACACAGGATGTCGAGGCCTTAGCCTTTGCTTGGCTTGCGTGGGCACATCAACATGGAGTGGCTGCCGGCAACCCCAAGGTAACAGGGGCGCGCGGCACGCGTATTTTAGGGGCGACTTGGCCCGCCTAAATTTTGAACGGCTTAGACTGAAAACGACGAGCCACAACCACAGGTGGTTGAAGCGTTGGGATTGCGAATGACAAATTGCGATCCTTCGATGTCTTCTTTGTAATCAATCTCAGCGCCCACCAAATACTGAAAGCTCATCGGATCAACAAGCAAGGCGACCCCATTTTTTTCAAGCGTTGTGTCATCTTCGTTGACGTCTTCATCGAAGGTGAAGCCGTACTGAAAACCCGAACAACCACCGCCCTGCACAAACACGCGCAGTTTGAGATTTGAGTTGCCCTCTTCGATCAATAAATCTTTAACTTTGGCAGCCGCCGAGTCTGTAAACAGAATAGGAGTAGGTGGCGCTTGCAGATCAACAGTTTGTGTGGCGATGCTCATGAGTGACTCCTGTCCGGTAGGACGATACTAAAAACGTGATACTTGAGTTTATTGGTCAACTATACCGCAAGTGCATGGGCAAATCATAGAGCAACCACTCTAGAGGCAAGGACAATATCACCATCGAGCACTCGCACTGTGACAAACGTTGGTACAAATCCAGCCGGAATTGCCAGCAAGCCCTGACCACGATGAAACTGCGCAAAATTAAGGCGCAAAGCCGTCTGCCGCGCCTCGTTTTGCTGAGCCCAAAGCGGTGGCGTTTGAATCTGTTGCAATTCAGCTTGCTGAAGGTCGGGGTGCGGCGTAGCAGCCTGTTGCGACTCAGCCCGCGGTGCCTCAGCGCACTGGCTCTGTGCGCCAAGCCCAGCCTGATTCGGCTCGACAGGCCTGACTAACAGCGGCTGCAAAATAATAGTCTGCTCTGCTGCGACTGTAGTCTTACCAAAATAGCCTCTAGCAATAAACTGCAACGCACCCACAAAAGGCTTTGTCACTTTGCCGCTACGCATCAGCAACACGCGGTAATTCAAACCCTCAGGGTGTTGCACAACATCAACTGCGCGAATATCGAGCCCACTCTGCGGGCTCGGTGGCAAGAGGTCTTCAAAAAACGCCAGTTGATCTTGCGTCCGGCCAAGCTCTGTCTGCACGTTTGCTAATATTTTTTCAAGCTCAAGGCGTGTGGCATGCTCACTTAGCAACGCGCGCTGCGCCTGATTAAATTGTGACGTGACTTGAGTGCGCTCAGCCTCGAGTTCAGAACGCTCTAGCAGCAGCGCCGCGCGTTCAGTGCGCAATCGCAACTGTTGCACCTCAGCATCGGGGCCTCGCAGCAGGCAGGCGACCCAAAGACCGACCAGCACAAGCAGCAACGCGCCAGCGCACTGCACCCAAACGTGCGCACGTCCAACCACTTTCAACATGCGTAAAACGCTTTACGGCAGAATCGCGACTTGATTCAAGCCAGTGTTTTCGGGCAAACCAAACATCAGATTCATATTTTGAATTGCTTGACCTGAGGCACCTTTGACGAGGTTATCTTGCACAACCAAAATAATCAAACGATCGCCGTTGCCTGGGCGCTGCAGTGCGATACGCAAGGTGTTTGAGGCGCGTACTGAACGAGTGTCAGGCTGACTGCCGAACGGCATCACGTCAACAAAGCTTTCGTTGGCATAACGCGCTTCAAAGAGCGCTTGAAAATCAACCCCACGCGCCTCAGGCAAGATCCGAGCATAAATCGTGCTAAACATACCGCGAATCATGGGCACCAAGTGTGGCACAAACGTCAGCCCAACAGGCCCACCGGCCAAACGTTGTAGCTGTTCGTCGATTTCGGCTTGATGACGATGCCCGGCAACGCCATAGGCTTTAAAGTTATCACTGGCCTCAGACAACAAACTACCGACTTCTGCCTTACGACCAGCGCCACTGACACCAGATTTGCAATCAGCAATCAAGTCTGAGGTATCGATCAACGGCTTGCCACCAAGCAAGGGCGCCAGGCCAAGCAGAACCGTGGTGGGATAACAACCGGGGTTACCGACTACGCGTGCCTTGGCAACCGAAGCGCGATTCAGCTCAACCACCCCATACACAGACTCTTTGAGAATCTCGGGGCAGGTGTGCGGGATTTTGTACCATTTTTCAAAAGCTTTGAGGTCTTGCAAGCGAAAGTCAGCGGCCAGGTCAATGAGCTTGACGCCCGCAGCCAGTAACTCGGGCGCCTGTGCCATTGCCACACCGTGCGGAGTCGCAAAAAACACAACGTCGCAGCCTGTCAACGGTGCTTTGTCAGGAGCCGAAAATGCCAACTTTACATGCCCACGCAGGTTGGGAAACATATTGGCCACCGGCATGCCGTCTTCTTGACGCGAGGTAATGGCGGTTAGCTCAACATTTGGATGCTGCGACAAAATACGCAAGAGTTCGACGCCGGTGTAACCCGTGCCGCCGACAATGCCAACTTTGATCCGTTTGGTTGAAGCTTGTGTCATATCGAGACCCCTGAATCTATAACTGCCGAGCTACTAAACACGCGGCGCTTTGAAGGCAATATTATCCCACGCTCGCATGACTTATTTTTAACATTCTCCCCGCGCTAACAGACAGGGGGTTCTGACTGGCTCAACCTTTGGCTAGAGTAGATCGCTTCGTAGGGTTCATGTTGCAAACGACCTTGCGGCACAAAACCATGCGAACAATTTATGACAAGCGAAAAAAAGACCGCTTGCGCGGTCTTTTTGCACTGAGGCCAACATACAGCCTCGGGCGATTCGATCAACGCTTGCTGAACTGTTTCCGACGACGTGCTTTGTGGAAACCGACTTTCTTACGTTCGACTTCACGTGCATCGCGCGTAACCAGCCCTGCTTTAGACAGAGAAGGCTTTAACGCCGCATCATAATCAATCAGCGCACGAGTAATACCGTGACGCACTGCGCCGGCCTGACCGCTTTCGCCGCCACCGTGCACATTGATATGAAAATCAAACGACGCTAAATGGCCGGTGAGTTCGAGCGGTTGACGCACGACCATACGACCAGTTTCGCGGGCAAAGTATTCGTCAACGGGCTTGCCGTTTACAACAATCTTGCCTGCGCCTTTTTTCATGAAGACACGAGCCACCGAAGTCTTGCGGCGGCCGGTTCCGTAATTCCAATTACCGATCATGGCCTATCCTTTGAGTTCGAGGGGCTGTGGCTGTTGGGCCGAATGAGGATGTTCTGCACCCGCATAAACCTTAAGCTTTTTGATCATCGCATAACCCAGCGGGCCTTTAGGCAACATGCCCTTGACAGCCTTTTGAATCGCACGACCCGGAAAACGCTCTTGCAGCTTGGCGAAGTTTGTTTCGCGAATACCGCCTGGATACGTTGTGTGACGGAAGTATTTTTTATCTTGCGTCTTGTTGCCGGTTACGACGATATCTGCTGCGTTAATAATGACGATGTAATCGCCTGTATCAACGTGGGGTGTGAACTCTGGTTTGTGCTTACCGCGCAAACGGTGTGCGACTTCGCTGGCCACACGACCGAGGACTTTGCCCTTCGCGTCAATCACGAACCAGCCACGTTGGACTTCATGCGGCTTAGCCACAAATGTCTTCATGATTGGATCCTAAAAATACCTGCCCAGGACCATCCCAGACGGGCCCTCAAATAACGTTTTGAATGTTGCCAAAGCGTGTAACCCGCCCGTGCGCCAGCCCAGTTATTGGAGGAAAGCCTTTGATTCTACAATAAAAAAAGGGGGCTGACCAAATGGCAAGCCCCCTTTTTCGATAAAACCCCACCCAAATCAAGCTGACGAGGTCAAAACGACTGACTGAATCGCTTATTTTTGGCGTGACAGTGCTGCACCTACGTACTGATCGTACGAAGCCTCAGCCAATCTGAACCAAGGCACCAACTGGTCACGATAGGCCATGTAGTTGTCGTGAATCTCTTTAAACTGGGCACTTTTCGCTGAATACTCGCCGTAAACCTTCAGTGAAGTATCCCAGCACGCATCCATCACCGCGCGCGGGAACGCCCGCAACAAGGTGCCCTGCGAGAGCAAACGACGCAAAGCTTGTGCATTCAGGTTGTCGTAACGAGCCTGCATCGTCGCCGTGCAGGCACGGCTTGCCGCCTCGATGATGGACTGATAGCTTTTAGGAAGCTTGTCCCACTCGCCATCATTCACATAGAGCGATACCTGCGCGCCACCTTCCCACCAGCCGGGGTAGTAGTAGTACTTGGCAACCTTGGCGAAACCCATTTTTTCGTCATCGTAAGGGCCAACCCACTCTGCCGCATCAATCGTGCCTTTTTCGAGCGCGGGGTAAATATCGCCGCCTGGCAACTGCTGAGGGATACCGCCCAAACGGGTAATAATCTCGCCAGCAAAGCCGGCGATACGCATCTTCAGACCCTTCAGGTCTTCGACCGTTTTAATCTCTTTGCGGTACCAGCCACCCATTTGGGTGCCCGTATTACCTAGTGGCATATTGACGATATTGAAATCTTTGTAAAGCGCACGGGTGAGCTTCATGCCGTCGCCTTCCCACATCCACGCGTTTGTTTGACGCGAATTCAGCCCAAACGGCACGGCAGTATCAAACGACAGTGCGGGATTTTTACCTACGTAGTAATACCCACTTGAATGACCCATCTCAACCGTATTTTTTTGCACGGCATCAAGCACTTGCAAAGGCGGCACGATTTCGCCAGCTGCAAACGTACGCACCGAAAACTTACCACCAGAGCCCTCTGACAGGTACTTGGCAAAAAGCTCAGCGGTTCCGAACAAGGTATCTAAGCTTTTGGGAAAGCTCGAAGCCAGGCGCCAGTTCAGTGTTGGCGCATCTTGCGCGAAAACGGGTGCCGCAACTGCGGCAGTACCGGCGACAGCCCCAAGGCTGGCTTTCTTTAAAAACGAACGACGTTGCATTCGAAGTCTCCTGAAAATGATTTGAGCAGTTCGGCGTGCCCAGAACTTTGAATATTACACTGCTGACTTATGACTAAAACTTGCAAGTGAATAGGTGTTTGCCCGTGTATTTTGCGGCCAAATCGCACTGCTGCTTGCCGACTGGCGCCTGCCACACCCGCCGTCACGCGCCTTCGGGCGCGCTGTCGCCGGCCAGATAGCAGCCGACTCCTCAAGAGGCGACCCGTCGACTTCGGCGGGGGCTAACCCCTCAGACAGCAAGCAGCGAGCGCCGGTTAAGTCCCGGCAATCGCCATGTTTTCAATCAAAATCGAGCCAGTCGTTTTGCTACCACGCGTGATGGTGTCGGCACCGACCGCCACAATTTGGGTGAACATATCTTTTAGGTTGCCTGCGATCGTGACTTCTTGCACGGCGTGCTGGATCTGCCCGTCTTTTACCCAGTAACCGAAGGCGCCTCTTGAATAGTCACCCGTGAGGTAATTCACGCCTTGACCAATTAATTCGGTCACCAGCAAGCCAGTACCCATTTTGCGCAACATGGCGGGTAAGTCGTCTTTACGCCGCGTCAGGCTTGAGGTGAGCTCTAGGTTGTGTGAGCCGCCTGCGTTGCCAGTCGTTGTCATACCAAGCTTGCGTGCGGTATAGGTCGACAATAAATAGCCCTGCAGCACGCCGTCACGCACCAGATCGCGCGCCTGCGTACGCACGCCTTCTTCGTCAAACGGCGAGCTACCCATGGCGCCTTTGATATGCGGATCTTCAGTCATAGAGAGGTGTTTAGGGAAAATCTCTTTTCCAAGCGAGTCAACCAAAAAACTGACCTTGCGATAGAGCGATCCGCCGCTGACGGCCTGAGTTAACGCACCGACCAAGCCAAGCGCCAGAGGCGCTTCGAACAGCACCGGAAAATGTCCGGTGGGAATACGACGTGCACTCAGACGCGACAAGGCGCGCTCGGCCGCATAGCGCCCCACCGCAGCGGGGTCGGCCAACCGGTTGGCGCGGCGATCGCTGGTGTACCAGTAATCGCGCTGCATCGACTGCCCGCGGCCTGCGATAGGTGCCACCGACAAGCCATGACGTGAATAGGCATAGCCATTTAGAAAACCGCGGGTATTGCCCAACACAAAGTGGCCTTCGTGCGTGTCAACGCCCGCGCCTTCAGTGTTCGTAATGCGCTTATCCGTATCTAGTGCTGCGCGCTCGGCCGCGATGGCAAGCTCGGTGGCCTGCGCCACACTCACCGCCCACGGGTGATGCAACTGCAAAGTATGTTTGACATCTTTAGCCAGCAAGTCAGCCTCGGGTAACCCCGCAGACGGGTCTTCTGCGGTATAGCGTGCAATATGCCAGGCCGCTTCAACCGTTTGACGCATGGCCGCTGGTGAAAAATCAGAGGTCGAAGCCGAGCCGCGTCGCTGCCCGGCAAACACCGTGATATCCATCGAGCGATCGCGCGTTTGTTCGACTGTCTCGACTTGACCTTTACGCACCGAGACTGCCAGCCCTTGAGCCTCAGACACCTCGGCCGCAGCATCGCTTGCGCCCAGACTTTTGGCGTGTTTAAGGGCTTGTGTTACTAAATCTTCGAAAATCGGGCGATTTTCAGCAACCGGAAGAAAAGAAATTGAAGTAGCCATTTGGGGTCCATTCGCGTGAGGCTTTATGATAGCCCCATGATGACTGATTTACCTGAAACCCAAGACGACTCACCCGACTCTATTTATGACGGCCCCAGCAAATCGCACGTCAAGCGCGAAATGCTTGCCTTGGTCGACCTTGGCAAAGAGCTCGTCGAGCTCTCACCCGAGCGACTGAAGCAATTGCCGTTGTCTGAGCGACTGTACGAAGCGATCCGCTTAGCGCAACGCACCACAGCCCGCGAAGGCCTGAGGCGGCAAGTGCACTTTGTTGGCAAACTCATGCGCGATGCGCCTGCTGACCAGATCCGGGCCCAGCTCGACACCTGGAAAAACGGCTCACGCGAGCAAACCCAGGCCATGCACCGCCTCGAAGCCTTGCGTGACCGCCTTTTAAAAGACGATGCCGCCTTCACTGTGCTACTACAAAAATACCCTCAGGCGGATATTCAACATTTGCGCACTTTAATACGCGAAGGACGCAAAGAAGCCGCCGCAAATGACAATCTGCGTCCAGGGCAAGACCCCTTGCGCAAACACTACCGCGCTTTGTTTCAGGCGCTTAAAACACTACAGGATCCCGACACGGCACCATGAACGACAACACCTTGCTTGAGTGCGTTGAGCACGAAACCGGCCCCGCGCCAACCCATAGTGTGATCTGGCTGCACGGCTTGGGTGCGGATGGCCACGATTTTGCGCCCATCGTGCCAGAACTACGTCTGCCTGCTGGCAGAGCCGTGCGCTTTGTGTTTCCGCACGCAACGATTCAGCCCGTGACGATTAACGGCGGCATGGCAATGCGCTCTTGGTACGACATCTTGACCCCACAACTGGTCAAGCGTGAGGATGAGACGGGTATTCGTGCCTCTGAGCAGGCGATTTTGGCCCTGATTGCCCGCGAAAACACGCGCGGCGTACCGAGTGCCAATATTGTGCTGGCCGGCTTTTCACAGGGTTGCGCCATGACCTTGCACACGGGCATTCGGACCCGCTTCAAACTCGCCGGCCTGATGGGCCTATCAGGCTACTTGCCCCTAGGCGATCTGGCGCAAGCCGAGCACCAAACTGCCAACCTCAACACACCCATTTTTTTAGCGCACGGCACCTACGACCCTGTGGTGGCACCCGAACGCGCCGAGGTCTCACGCGCCAGACTGCAAGAACTTGGCTACAAAGTGCAGTGGCACACCTACCCAATGCCACACTCTGTTTGCCCCGAAGAGATCGCTGACATTTCGCAGTTTTTACAAAGCGTTTTGGTGTAGACCAGTGATGTTTTTCGAGCTCGTTTCTTTTCGAGATCGATATATTCCCGATTGACTGAGCAAATTTTAAAATTGCTACGTATTGACGGCTTGGCGTGGGGCTTGGGTGATCACCTCGGCTTGGTCGCTGTCAAGTTTTACTGGTTGCGCCGACGTACGCGCATTTCCCGATATTCTGTTTGCGTTTTTTATAAACTTTAATTACCTCATTTATGACTTCTGCTTCGACTCCGGTTCGCACACGCTTTGCCCCCTCGCCTACTGGCTTTCTTCACCTGGGCGGCGCGCGCACCGCATTATTTTCGTGGGCTTTTGCGCGCCACTTTGGCGGCACGTTTATTTTGCGTGTTGAAGATACCGACCTTGAACGCTCGACCCCAGAGGCAGTGCAGGCAATCCTTGACGGCATGAACTGGCTCGGCCTGACTCCAGATGAAGGTCCGTTCTATCAAATGCAGCACATGGAGCGCTACCGCGCGGTAGTCGCCAGTATGCTGGCAGCGGGTACTGCCTACCACTGCTACAGCTCAAACGAAGAAGTCGAAGCGATGCGAGATCTTGCGCGCAGCAAGGGCGCAAAGCCACGCTATGACGGCACCTGGCGCCCCGAACCCGGCAAGACCCTGCCACCAGTACCCGCCAATCGCAAACCCGTCGTGCGCTTCAAAAGCCCCCAAGACGGTGCGACCGCCTGGGTCGATCTGGTGAAAGGCCCGATCAGTTTTGAGAACACCGAACTTGACGACCTGGTCATCGCCCGCCCAGACGGCACCCCTACCTACAATTTTTGCGTGGTCGTTGACGACTGGGATATGCGCATCACCCACGTACTGCGCGGCGATGACCACGTTAACAACACCCCCAGACAGATCACAATTTTGCGAGCACTTGGTGCCCCCGTCCCCGAGTACGGCCACGTGCCAATGATCTTAGGCCCCGATGGCGAAAAACTTTCAAAGCGCCACGGTGCAGTCAGCGTGATGGAATACGATCGAGACGGCTACCTGCCCGAGGCCATGATTAATTACCTGGCCCGTTTAGGCTGGAGCCACGGCAACGACGAACTGTTTTCGCGTGCCCAACTTGTTGAGTGGTTCGACCCCCAGCACCTGTCTAAGTCAGCAGCCCAATGGGATCCAAAAAAACTCAATTGGGTCAACGCACACTATATTAAGCACAGCGACGACGACACACTGGCGCAAGCCGTTGCCCCCCGCATCACCGCCCGCGGCGGCAACCCCGCCCAAGCCGACCTCGCAGCCGTGGTCAAACTCTTAAAAGACCGCGCCGAGACCCTCGAGCAACTCGCAGACGGCGCCATGCTCTTTTGCGGCCCCTTCACACCCGCTGCAGACGAGCTGATCGCCCAGCACCTCACCGAACCCGCCCGCAACGCCCTACAAGATTTTGCAACCCAAGCCGCCCAAACCCCCTGGACCCGCGAGGCCCTGAGCGCTCTGATCAAAACTGTGCTGGCCACCCACACCCTGAAAATGCCCCAACTCGCCATCCCACTGCGAGTCGTCGTAGCCGGCACAGCCCAAACCCCAGCCGTAGACGCCGTTCTAGAAATCTTAGGCAAAGAAACAGTGCTAGCCCGCCTAGCGAACATCTAGCCGCAAGCCACCGCATGCCACCACCTCAGCACTGACCAGCACCAGAGCTGCGTATTTTGCTCAGCCAAAATACCAGCGCCGGGGCTGAGGCAGTGCGTGCATGATCAATGAACGAGCGAGCAATGAAGCAGTACTACAGCAGCCGAAAGCTAGCCGGCACCTTTTGCGCCACCTCAGGCCGACTATTAGGCCGATCTTCACGATACGTCAGCCGAGTCGAATCATTACGCTCGATGATATACGTATTGGTATAGACCGGATCTCGGTAATCAACCAGCTCACCGTTCGAACGACTGACCCGCGCCACCAGCTTACCCTCTGGCGCATCCCAGCATCCCGTCTCACGCAACTCAGAGCGAATGTTGCGCCCCTGCTTGACCCGCGTCTGTTGACGCAGTTTTCCATCTGCCGACAAAGTCAACAGCGTTTGAATCTCGCCAGCGACACCAGCTTGCTTACGTACAACATACCAGCTGCCGATTAACGGGTGCTGCGCAGGCGGCGTCACACAAACAGGCTCGATCAAACCATCGGGGGCCGGTATCAACGCAGCGTCAGGCGGGCGGGGAATCCCACAGGCTGCCAGCAACCCCAAGCAGCCAAACATCAACCATCTGCCCACACCCCGATCAAACATTGCTGCCCCAACTAGTGTTATGTCAATCAACTCGAAAATGCCGCCCCAACCCTAAAAAAGTCGTCAGTACGCGGACATCGTTTGCACCACTAAAAATATCTAGAAGTGACCCCGACATATTGCAGCAAAACCACACGGTCAACACATTATTCGCAGCGAAATCGGATCGTAAAACCACTTTATTTTGCGTTTTCGCCACACTTTGCTCAAAACAAAAAATAAATTTGAATATCCGCTTTTTATTGGCCCCCCAAATTCTGCATAGGTATCCCGCGAAGTGCTTACTTCGTTTTGTTTTACCCCATGTTTTTTGAGTCATTTCAAGGGTTAACACCTACCATTCGATTTAAAACATGACTATTGCGTAGATACGCCTGAACCACTAGAATTAGTGCAGGCAGTTCTTAAAAACACCACATATAGTGTTAATCTTCGCCCCCGCCCCACGACAAAAACATCCTGTCCAAAGCGCTCATGACAGATTAATGACCGTCAGATGATGGCAATACGCACCAACTGCTCGACCCTTATCGATTTTTCAGCGTGGCGTGTGCCACGCCAGCACCGCAGGAGCCCTACTTAATGCAAACAACTACAAATCCCGTCGAGCGCCAAGCCACTCAGCCGCTGTTCACCGCGACCGCGATGCCAATTAGCGAGGCCGCCTGGACGCAATATCACATTATTCGCCGTAATGGCGCAGTCGTAAATTTCGAACCTAGCAAAATTGGTATTGCCATGACCAAAGCCTTTTTGGCGGTCAATGGTGGCCAAGGCGCCGCTTCAGCGCGCGTACGCGAGCTTGTTGACTCACTCACCCATCAAGTTGTCGCAGCGTTAATGCGCAGTCGCCCCAACGGTGGCACCTTCCATATTGAAGACATCCAAGACGCGGTCGAGCTCTCATTGATGCGCTCGGGCGAGCACGATGTCGCCCGCTCATATGTGCTGTATCGCGAGCGTCGTTCGCAAGAGCGCGCTAAAGGCAAGGCCGAACAAGCCCCGACTGAAGCCACAACCTTGAATGTGGTCGAAAATGGTGTGCGTAAGCCACTTGACCTGGCCAAACTGCAAGCAACGATCGAGGCCGCAGGGTTTGGCTTAGGCGAGTTTGTTGACACAGCAACGATTCAAAAAGAAACACTTAAAAACCTGTACGACGGCGTGCCTGTTGACGAAGTCTACAAATCTGCCATTTTGGCCGCGCGCGCCATGGTCGAAAACGATCCGGCCTACAGCAAAGTTACTGCCCGACTCTTGCTTCACACGATTCGCAAAGAAGTCTTAAGCGAAGAGGTTGCTCAAGAAGAGATGAATACCCGCTATGCCACGTATTTTCCAAAATTCATCAAACGTGGGGTCGAAGGTGGCTTACTGAACTCTGAACTTTCACGCTTCGACTTGCCACGTCTGGCAGCAGCTCTGGATGCTAGCCGCGACCTGCAGTTTGACTACCTTGGTCTGCAAACACTGTACGACCGTTACTTTTTGCACCTGCGCGGTCAACGCATTGAGCTGCCACAGGTGTTTTTCATGCGCGTCGCGATGGGCTTAGCGATTGCCGAAATCGATCGCGAAACACGCGCCATCGAGTTCTATCAGATCCTGTCGTCGTTTGACTTTATGAGTTCAACGCCCACGCTCTTTAACGCTGGCACCCTGCATTCACAACTCTCGTCTTGCTACCTCACCACAGTGTCAGACGACCTCGACGGCATCTACGAAGCCATCAAAGAAAACGCTCTGCTTGCTAAGTACGCTGGTGGCTTAGGCAACGACTGGACGCCAGTTCGGGCGATGCGTAGTCACATCAAAGGCACCAACGGCGAAAGCCAAGGCGTCGTGCCGTTCTTGAAAGTCGTCAATGACACCGCCGTGGCCGTTAACCAAGGCGGCAAACGCAAGGGCGCAGTCTGCTGCTACCTTGAATCGTGGCATCTGGATATCGAAGAGTTTCTAGAGCTGCGCAAAAACACCGGCGACGAGCGTCGTCGCACCCACGACATGAACACCGCAAACTGGATCCCCGACCTGTTCATGAAGCGCGTGCTAGAAGGCGGTAACTGGACACTATTCTCACCGTCAGACTGCCCTGACCTGCACGACAAAGTTGGCGCGGCCTTTGAAAAAGCCTACGTCGGCTACGAAGAGAAAGCTGCACGTGGCGATTTGCCCCTGCACAAGACAATGCCTGCGACAAACCTATGGCGCAAAATGCTGTCGATGTTGTTTGAAACTGGCCACCCTTGGATCACGTTTAAAGATCCTTGCAATATTCGTTCGCCACAACAACACATTGGCGTGGTGCATAGCTCAAATCTCTGCACCGAGATCACCTTAAACACCAACGACTCTGAAATCGCTGTGTGTAACCTGGGCTCGGTTAACTTGCTCGCACACCTTAAGCACAATGCTGATGGCACCCAGTCGCTCGATCAAGACAAGTTGCAACGCACGATCAAAATTGCGATGCGCATGCTCGATAACGTGATCGATATTAACTATTACGCTGTTGATAAGGCGCGCAACTCAAATGTCCGTCATCGCCCAGTTGGTTTAGGCATTATGGGTTTTCAAGATTGCCTGCATGTGATGCGCGTACCTTACGCCACACAAGCCGCCATCGAATTCGCAGATCGCTCAATGGAAGCCGTTTGTTATTACGCCTACAGCGCTTCAAATGAACTCGCTGCAGAACGCGGCCGCTACGCAAGCTTTGATGGTTCGTTGTGGTCGCGTGGCATCTTGCCACATGACTCGATCGCACTGCTGCGCGAACATCGCGGTGGTTATGTTGAAGTCGATGAATCAACAACGCTTGATTGGGATTCGTTGCGCGCACGCATCAAAACACACGGCATGCGTAACTCTAATTGCGTTGCAATTGCCCCAACTGCAACAATATCGAATATTATTGGCGTGTCTGCATGCATCGAACCAACATATCAAAACTTGTACGTTAAATCGAACCTCTCCGGCGAGTTTACTGTGGTCAACGAACACCTCGTTCGCGACCTCAAAAAACTGGGCCTCTGGGACGAAGTGATGGTCGCCGACTTGAAGTACTTCGACGGCAGCTTGTCCCGCATCGATCGCGTTCCGGCCGAGTTGCGCGCCCTATACGCCACCGCATTTGAAGTTGAGCCAACCTGGATTGTCGAGTGCGCAGCGCGTCGCCAAAAATGGATTGATCAAGCTCAATCGCTCAACATCTACATGGCCGGTGCTTCAGGCAAAAAACTAGATGACACCTATAAACTTGCGTGGTTACGTGGTTTGAAAACGACGTACTACCTGCGCACGCTTGGTGCAACGAGTGCTGAAAAATCAACCGGCCGAGGCGGTGAACTCAATGCGGTCAACGCAGCGGGCGCCGGCTCAACCAGTGGTACGTTTGCGGCGACAGCGCCTCAGGCCATGCCCGAGCCCGAAATTTTGGGCGCGGCCTGCACCATGAGACCTGGTGACCCAGGTTTCGAAGAGTGCGAAGCCTGCCAATAACGCGACCGAGAAAAAATAATGTTGACCTGGAACGATGAACCCGCCACTCAACCTGCCCCCCCAGCGGGCGCAGGCTTGATGCCACAAGCCTTGGCGCAAGCCATGGCAGCCTCATTACCCTCACGCGCCGCAAGCGGCGTGTTTGGCGACTCTGCCTTACCCACACCTGGCCTTAGAGAATCCCCAGTCGCTGCCAACACGGCCACCCGTGTGAACGCCGCCGACAAGCGCATCATCAATGGCCAAACCGATGTCAATCAACTGGTGCCCTTTAAATATAAGTGGGCCTGGGAAAAATACATCGCCACTTGCGCCAACCACTGGATGCCGCAAGAGATCAACATGTCGCGCGACATCGCTCTCTGGAAAAACCCCACAGGGCTGACTGAAGACGAACGCCGCATCATCAAGCGTAATCTCGGTTTTTTTGTCACAGCCGATTCATTAGCTGCGAACAATATCGTGTTGGGTACCTATCGCCACATCACTGCTCCTGAGTGCCGTCAGTTTTTGCTGCGCCAGGCCTTCGAAGAGGCGATCCATACCCACGCCTATCAATATATCGTTGAAAGCTTAGATTTGGATGAGTCAGAAATCTTCAACGCTTATAACGAAGTGCCTTCAATTCGCGCCAAAGATCAGTTTCTGATTCCGTTTATTGATGCCATTGCTGACCCACACTTTAAAACCGGTACGCTTGAAAACGATCAAACGCTGCTGAAGTCGCTGATCGTGTTTGCCTGCCTGATGGAAGGCCTCTTCTTTTATGTCGGCTTTACGCAAATCCTTGCGCTCGGTCGGCAAAACAAAATGACGGGTGCTGCAGAGCAGTACATGTACATTTTGCGCGACGAATCGATGCACTGTAATTTTGGCATCGACCTGATCAATACCATCAAGCTTGAAAATCCTCAGCTCTGGACACCCGCTTTTCGCGAAGAGATTCGTGCGTTATTTGCCAAAGCTGTCGATCTTGAATACGCCTACGCCGAAGACACCATGCCTCGCGGTGTGCTTGGCCTAAATGCGCCGATGTTCAAGTCGTATCTCAGATTTATTGCTAACCGTCGTTGCCAGCAGATCGGCATCGAGCCGCTATTCGCCCAAGAAGAAAACCCCTTCCCGTGGATGGCAGAAATGATTGATTTAAAGAAAGAGCGTAACTTTTTTGAAACACGTGTCATTGAGTATCAAACCGGCGGTGCCCTTAACTGGGAGTAATCCCCAAGTTTGCACTCAAGACGCTGCAGTACTTTCCAGAAGGCGGGCAAAACCTGCCCTCTGGTGCCATTTGAATTGGTTCGTGCCCTTGAGGCGAGAGGCAGTTCAAATGGCTGTGCCGGATTCATTAGCACAAACCGCTTTGCTACCGATATTTGGTAGTGGCTTGTGCCGATGAATAACTCGGGCGACACGAAATCCCATGGTGGGATCAGTCAAGCACGGGTTTAACGTTTGGGACCCTGAACTAAGGAGTATTACCATGGCAACAGCCAAAAAAGCAGCAAAGAAAGCCCCTGCCAAGAAAGCCGCAGCTAAAAAGCCAGCAGCAGCTAAAAAGGTAGTTAAAGCAGTCAAGAAAGTTGTAGCAGCAGCTAAGAAAGTCGTAAAAAAAGCTGCCAAGAAAGTTGCAAAAAAAGCAGCAGTTAAAAAGCCAGCAGCTAAAAAGCCAGCGGTTAAAAAAGCGGCGGCCAAAAAGCCAGCAGCAAAAAAAGCCGTAAAGAAAGTGGCAAAAAAAGCAGCTCCTAAAAAAGCGGCAAAAAAGCCAGCAGCAAAAAAAAAATAGTTAAAAAGCCAGCAGCTAAAAAGCCGGCAGCCGCCGCCCCCTCAACGGCAGCAGCACCAGGTGCGAAAACCGCCCTGAATCCTGCAGCATCGTGGCCGTTTCCTACGGGTGGCCGTCCCTGAGCTTGATAGCGAAGGTTTAGCAAGTTCAAACCGTCCGGTTATCCGGGCGGTTTTTTATGCCTGCAGGCCCGCGCGGGGCTTGCGCCACCAGCCCCAGAAGCTGCGATAATGGCGCAGAGGCGTTGCCTCTCATTCGTCAGCCCTCTCGTGCTCGCCACGAGGCATTTACCGGAGTTGCCACATGCTTGGCGAAATCCTACGCTTTCTACTCGAAATTATTTTTTCTCTTTTAGGCGCGGCCTTACTGGCAAGGGCCTGGATCTACGCGGTCAAACTGCATCCCTTTAATCCAATGTCGCAAGCAATACATCAAGCGACTAACTGGTTGGTGCAACCGCTACGAAGCATCGTCCCCTCGGGCAAAGGCTTAGATGGTGCCAGTTTGGTCGGCGCGTATTTGATCGCAGTTGTTTTTCTATCTCTACTATGGCTAACCTCCACAGGCAGCATGCTCAGTCCAAAGCTCATCCCAGGCTTACTCGGCGCCGCCTTGGTTACCGTTGGGCGCTGGGCGTTGAACCTGATCGTCTGGCTCACCCTGATCCAAGCCGTCCTGTCATGGATTAATCCGCTGGCGCCGATCATGCCCGTGCTGCGTACCTTGACAGCCCCCCTGCTCGAGCCGATTAAACGCATTATGCCCAACCTAGGCGGGCTTGATCTCTCGGCTATCGTGCTGTTGGTCTTGGCTCAAATCGCCATGATGGTCTTAAACCGCATCAGCTTTTCATTGATCGGAATTTGACTGTGCGGGCAAACGTAGTTAAGCCACGTGCGGCAATTACGTCAACACGTGAGCAATCGCTACGCTTGGTCACCTTCTTGACCAGCGCATTGATTCTGTGGGGTTCAAGTGGTCCGCTCGGCCATACTCAGCCGTTACCTACAGTGCCTCTACGCACGACCCTAACTCCGACGGCAAGCCCAGCAACAAATCAAATCGCT
Organism: Alcaligenaceae bacterium; assembly: GCA_947378965.1. GTDB lineage: Bacteria > Pseudomonadota > Gammaproteobacteria > Burkholderiales > Burkholderiaceae_B > Zwartia. The sequence continues at coordinate 27,511 of CANCMG010000003.1, forward strand.
AATACCACCCCGCAGGCCTCTGAGCGCAATGCCTCTGACCTTGACGCGCAACAAACAGACATGCAAATGCGCTTGGCAGCGACCCAAGCTGATCTGGTCAAAGCACAAAACGCCTTGAAAGAGGTCAATACACTTGACCCTGTCGCACAAGCCAGTACCAAAGAGCGCCTTGAAGACCTCGTGTACCAAAGCGACGCTTACACGCAGATTATTGATAACCTCAAAAACCTACGCCGTCTAAGCAACAAGCTCGAAAATGCTCGAAAAGATAAGCTTACCTGGAAGCCCCCGTCTGGCTCAGCCCCATGGCCACTCTCGGTGGCCGACGATTTACAGTTTGAGATCATGCGCACGCAGTCGCAAATTCAATATTTGACGCAGCGCCGGGCAATTATTGATGAGCAGCTCTCTGAACTAAAACAATCACGCACCACGGTCGAAGCTGAGCTGCGCCAAGGTGAAAAAAAATCGTCAGGGCTTACAGCGCTCGGTACTCCGAGTAATAAACTGCAAAGCGCCAATGAGCGTCGTCTAGTTCGCATCAATCTCGAACTCGTCAATTTTTCGGTTGATAGCGAGACCATACTTATCGAGCAGCACACGGCGACTCTTTTGCTGACTTCGCTCAAGCAAACCTGGGAGTTCTACCAGCATCGCTTTAGCTTTTCAGCAGACGACTTCAACAAAATTCGTACTGGTATTGAAAAAACAATCACACAGCTCCGTCTTCAAGAACAGCAAGCTAGCAATCGTATTAATCGAACGCTCGAACAAGCCTCGTTGGCCAAGGCTCGACTCGATACACTTGAGAGCACTCCAAACGTGGGTGCCGACGTAGTCGTTGCTGCCCGACGCAACTGGCGTACCGCGGATGTACTAGCCGAGGCATCTCTGATTGAGCGCGAAAAATATCGCGCCCAAATTGATTTAAATCTTCTTTCTCTACAGTTTTGGGAAATTCGTCAAAAACTGTATTCAAACACCGATATCGCCAGTGATCTGGGCGACATGATGCTTCGGCAGCAAACCCTCACCAAGCAACTTGCTCAAGGGTCGGCGTATCTGACACAAATCATTACTGATAAGGCACAAGCAGCCTTCGACCTCACGACGCAACTTCAACAAGCTACCGACCCAGCAGAAAAAGCATTTTTAAATGGCTTGCTTGCCCCAATTTCACAGCAAATTGACACCACACGTAACCTGTATGTGTTGATTGGCCGCGTGCATCAATATCTGCAAATTGTTAAAGCCGAGCTCGACTACGCAGACACCAACAGAACCTTGGTTCAACGGTTCAAGGCCGCGCGCGCAGTCGTGGTAGACCTGAGCAAAGGCATCTGGAACTACGAGATCTTTGTGATCGATGATTCGGTCGTCGTGGATGGGCGCGAGATTAAAACCAAACGTGGCATCACCATTGGAAAAACTGCCGGTGCCATCATTATTTTGGTTTTCGGTTTTAGCCTAATCTCTGGCTTAATTCGTCGAACCCTGACGCTCGCGGTCAACAAAGCAAACCTCGGACTCACTAAGTCGGTTGTACTGGGCCGTTGGCTCACCTTGATTGCGGGCTTCACGCTCATTGTGACCGCCTTGAATCTTGTCGATATTCCGCTCAGTGCCTTTGCTTTTCTAGGTGGCGCGCTAGCAATTGGTGTTGGTTTTGGTACGCAAAATATTTTAAAAAATTTAATTAGCGGTGTCATGCTTTTGGTTGAAAAACCAATTCGCATCGGTGATCTGGTTGAAATCGATAATACTGTCGGCACAGTCACCTCGATCGGCATGCGCTTTTCAACCGTTCACGGCCCGCAGGGCAACGACATCCTGATACCGAATAGTGTCTTGGTTGAACAAAAACTTATCAACTGGACATACTCGACACCGAGTGCTCGCAAAGATGTACGCGTCACGGTGGGCTATCGCTCAAACGTAGATACCGTTCGCGAGATTCTTTTGGCAGCCAGCAAAGACAACCCAGACGTGCTTGGTACGCCCGCCCCACTCATCACGCTAGAAGACTTTGGCGATAACGGGCTGGTGTTCAACTTGCGCTTTTGGGTCTCTCTGCAATCTGGCATCCCAGCCAACGAGATACAAAGCAACCTGCGGCTCAAGATTCTTCAGGCGTTTGAACAAGCCGGAATCGAACTGCCGTTTCCGCAACGCACCTTGATGTTTGATCAACAGAGCCCGCTGGCGGTGCAACTGCAATCCAGCACCCCAGCGAGCCCAAGCGCACCTTAATATAAGGCCGCAATCAATGCTACTGACCAGACATCGGCGTGACTCGCGTTGGGCCCGCGCCACTCACAACCTGCACCCGCTGATTCAGCACCAGGGGCACGTCCGCCTCTTGAGCAATCACGCGTGTCTCGCCGTTATCTAACCGGACTGTAATTTCAAGACCGTCTTTTTTGCCGACTCGGTCTTCGACGGCGTCACCAGCCAACGCACCCAAGATGGCCCCCCCTAAGACGGCCAGCGTGCGCCCTGTGCCGCCGCCAACCGTACTCCCCACCACGCCACCCACCGCACCGCCGGCAACCATACCTGCACCTGAAGTCCGATCATTTTGAATCGTGATCGGACGAACATTGACCACGGTGCCATTGCGCACGACTTGATCACGTTGCGCTTGCTCGTAGGTATAGACGTTAGCCGAAGCGTTTGGCTTGGCGCAACCAGACACCAAGGCCACGCTGGCGAGCAGCGCAACACCAAATATCAGGCGAAGATTGACCTTAGACACAACGCATAAAACTGAATTCATCACAAACTCCAAAAAAATTTCAATCCCTAGCCTGGTAAATGGCTACCGTAGTGAGCGTGCAACAGCGCGTCAATTTCGGCTCGCGAGGGTGCGTGGTTTTGTGGACCGCGTGAGGCGATTTTAATTGAGCCCATCAAGTTGCCAAGCTTACAGGCCTCAATCCAAGTCCACCCGAGGGTCAGCGCATAGAGCAAGCCGCCTCGATGCGCATCGCCACACCCTGTTGGGTCAAGCACTGCTGCCGCAATGACTGGTGCAATGTGATGCTCTTGCCCCTCGGTATAAAGGGTGGCGCCACCGGCACCCCGCGTCACGACCACCGCCTGCAAAGTCTTTGCCAGTTGCGCAACGGTTTTGCCGGTGCGTTGCTCAACCACACTCGCTTCATAATCGTTCACAGTAAGTGCCTGTGCCAGTGCAACCATTTCTAAGATATCTTTTCCATCGTACAACGGCATCGCCTGGCCCAAATCAAAAATAAAAGGAGTCCCTTGCGCGTGCAGTCGCTTAGCGTGCGCCATCATGCCGGCCTTAGAATCAGGCGCAACAATCGCCCAGGTGGCTTGTTGCCCAGTTAAATCGTTCTCAGCCGAGCGATCCATCGCACCCGGATGAAACGCCGTGATTTGATTATCATCTAGATCTGTCGTGATAAAGCATTGAGCGGTTAAGGTATCGGGCAAGCTCTGAATCATGCTCGTGTTAATACCGAATTGCTCGAAGCGCTGCAGATAGTCGTTAGCGTCTTCACCTACCGTTGCAACGGGCACTGGATTACCACCAAGCAACTTCAAATTGTAAGCAATATTGCCTGCACAGCCACCAAATTCACGGCGCATTCTGGGCACTAAAAATGACACGCTTAACGCGTGAATACGATCAGGCAAAATATGGTCTTTAAAACGACCATCAAACACAGCAATCGTATCAAAGGCCACTGAACCACAAATCAATACCGGCTTAGTCATACTAGTCTCTTAAGGAAAAAATCGATTGAGTTGAACACTGCTGATCTGCAAACCATTGACAACGATTGGCACACTGAGATGCACTTCTTGGTTAGCGCCAAACGGCTTGGCCACCAGGGATTCGGGCAAATACAACTCAGGGGCAAGCACCTTTCTGATCACCGGCGTGCCCGAGGCATCGCTGAGTTCGACTGAAAGATGTGGCCAAGGTTGAATCTTGTCGTAGCGATTACGCATCGAAAACTTGAGCGTTAAGTTGCTGGACTGGCCTTCGGTTTGGCCAGCGGCGGGTTGTTCGAGCGCGATGTATACAACCGAAATACGCTCAAGGTGTCGTACGAAAGAGACCTCACATCTTAGCTGAGCGCAAGCCGTGCGGGCCATGGGTAGAAGACTTGGCACACGAGTCACCAACTCGTTGCGATACACGTAAGCCAACTGCGTCAATAAAAGTGACCCCGCTAAAACAGCTAATAGCAACCAGAGACCGCGACGCAAGCCATCCAAAGGCGTCTCGTCGATTAAAAAATCGGGTGTGCCGCGACCAGTCGATGGCCGACTCTCGTCGCGTGACCTGGCCTCACCTTGAACCCGTAGCACCGACCCACGCTCAAGTGCTGACTCAAGACCAAGTGTCGGCTCAACCCCAGGCCTTGCGTCGCGCTCACGCGCTGATGCTTGATAAAAAAACGGCTCTGGCTGCGAGGCGACCAGCGGCTCTTCGGGTTCGCGCTCAAGCTCGGCGCCAGTTTGCGCTCGACGCCGCAGCACCGAAGGCGCACTGTGGTCTTGCGCAGACCCTTGAACGGATAATCGATTAGGAACACGACTTACCCCATTCTCACGTTCAGTACTGGCTGTACGCCCTGAGGGTGAACGAAGCTCGTGCTCAATCCCTTGAGGGGGCGAGAATACCGTTGGGGTCGACGTTTCGCCCAGGTTTGCTGCGCGTTGAGTTAACACTGGCAACTGACTTTCGAGCGTCGCATTGCCATCAAAAATATGCGTGCAGTTGCCGCACCGGACCAGCCCCTCATGCACGCGCAGTTGCTCAAGCGACACCATAAAGTCGCTTTGGCACCTTGGGCAACGCGTGACAAGACTCATTCAATCGCCTTCGAAATCGACGTCAACATTAAAAAGGGGGCACGATTCGCGTCAGGGTTTTGTACCAGCCAAACACACCCAACCATCGCGCGCTTGCCAAACCGTCAGCGGCAACCACGGCGCGTAGGCGACAGCAACCTCTTGTGCCTGTCGCTCAAGAACGCCTGACAAGATCAATTGTCCACCCGAACGCACGCGGCCTGCAAGCATTGGCGCCAGAACTTTAAGAGGATTAGACAAAATATTGGCAACAACCACATCAAAATGGCCGTCAGACAAGCCATCAGGCAGCATGGACTGCACCACGACGCTGTTGGCCTGCGCATTGTCACGGGTTGCCTGAACGGCCTGCTCATCGATATCGACACCGGTCACTTGCGCGGCACCAAGCATCACGGCCGCAATCGCTAAAATACCCGAGCCACAACCATAATCCAACACTGTCGCGCCCTGGGGCAACTCATCGGCCAACCACTCTAAGCAGAGGTGCGTTGTGGGATGACTGCCTGTACCGAAGGCTAAACCTGGATCAAGCTGAATCGCAATTCGATGAGGCTCGGGCGCCACCGGCATTTGATCAGCGTGCCAGCTAGGCACAATCAGAATACGAGTGCCTACCGTGATTGGCCCAAACTGCGATTGTGTCAGACGTACCCAATCTGCATCGGGCACTTGCCGCAGATGCCAAGGCAGCTCAGACGTGTTGTCAAGATCGAGGCGTGCTGCCGCCAGCAATTGCTCGGGATCGGTGCCATCGGCCAGCAAAACAATGACTCGATTACGACTCCAGGCTTGCGTATTCGGTTCGCTACCGGGTTCACCAAACAAGGGTTGCTCGTCATCGGTGTCTGAGTCGGCGTCTTCAACCGACACCGACAGCGCCCCACAGTCGAGTAACGCGTCAGACAACGGTTCGGCTAAGGCACCCGGACACAACAACACCAATTCACGCATGAGAGTTTCCGTTAGCGAGAGGCTAAAAATCGATCCAACTTGAGGGCAGCAGGTTCAAGGTTGCAACGCTAGGCATCTTCAAGGCCATACAGCTAGGCACCTGTAAGATTGTAGGCAGTGCGCCTAGGGTCGTGCAGCAAGCTTGTGTTCAAGATAATGGATACTTGTACCACCGGCCATAAAACGACTATCCGCCATCAGCTCACGATGCAAAGGGATATTGGTTTTAATACCCTCGACAACCATCTCAGATAACGCGATCGTCATCCGCGCTACCGCTTGCTCGCGGGTATCGCCATAAGTGATGACTTTAGCAATCATTGAATCGTAATGAGGCGGCACAAAATAACCGTTGAACACATGCGAATCGATTCGTACGCCAGGACCGCCAGGCGTATGCCAATTTGTGACCCGCCCTGGGCTAGGGACAAACGTGAACGGATCTTCGGCATTAATACGGCATTCAAGCGCATGGCCCTTAAAGCTGATATCGCGCTGACGCAAGGTAAATTTTTCGCCAGCGGCCACACGAATCTGTTGTTGCACCAGATCAATGCCCGTAATCAGTTCAGTCACGGGATGCTCAACCTGTATGCGGGTGTTCATCTCGATAAAATAAAACTCATCGTTTTCGTACAAAAATTCAAACGTCCCGGCACCACGATATTGAATTTTGCGGCACGCCTCAGCGCAACGCTCGCCAATACGTTCGATCAATTTGCGGGCAATGCCAGGGGCCGGAGCCTCTTCGATCACTTTTTGATGGCGACGCTGCATGGAACAATCGCGCTCGCCCAACCAGACTGCGTTGCGACCGCCGTCTGCCAACACTTGAATTTCGATGTGGCGCGGATTTTCAAGAAACTTTTCGAGGTAGACCTCGGGGTTGTTGAACGCCGCGCCCGCTTCAGATTTAGTCATTGCCACCGAACTGAGCAAAGCAGCTTCGGTGTGCACCACACGCATGCCTCGACCGCCGCCGCCTCCTGCGGCTTTGATGATGACCGGGTAGCCAACTTCAGAGGCCAGACGCAGAATTTCAGCGGGGTCCTCGGGTAACGCACCGGGCGAACCAGGTACTACCGGCACGCCAGCTGCGATCATGGCCTGCTTGGCGCTCACCTTATCGCCCATCAGACGAATCGACTCAGGGCGCGGTCCAATAAATACAAACCCACTTTTCTCAACGCGATCGGCAAAATCAGCGTTTTCAGATAAAAACCCGTAGCCTGGATGAATCGCTTCGGCGTCGGTGACTTCGGCCGCAGCAATAATGGCCGGCATGTTTAAGTAACTATCGCGCGAGGCCGCCGGGCCAATACATACTGACTCATCGGCGAGACGCACATACTTTGCCTCGCGGTCGGCCTCAGAATGCACGACTACGGTTTTAATACCCATTTCGCGGCAAGCGCGTTGGATACGCAGCGCGATTTCGCCACGGTTAGCGATCAGAATCTTTTCAAACATGTCAGACGATCACAAAAAGCGGTTGACCGTATTCGACGGGCTCGCCGTTTTCGACCAAAATCTCGGTGATGACGCCAGACTTATCCGCTTCGATCTCATTCAAGAGCTTCATCGCCTCAATGATACAAAGGGGCTCGCCTTCTTTGACGGTTTGCCCAACCTCGACAAACACAGCAGAGCCCGGATTGGCGGCGCGATAAAAGGTGCCAACCATCGGAGCCTTAACCGTATGCCCGGCGACAACAGGAGCAGCTTCGGGGGCTGCGCCAGCTGAGGCGCCTGCTGCAGGCGCTGCGGGCGCATAACTTGGTGGCGCGACTGGTGCAGCATAAGCAACTGGCTGGTGTGTTTGCGAGAACTTCACGATGCGGACCTTGCCTTCGCCCTCAGTGATTTCGAGCTCGGCGATGCCAGACTCTGACACAAGATCGATCAAGGTTTTGAGTTTTCTGAGATCCATAATGATATTTCCGTAAAGTTCTAAATTGAACAGCCTTGGACCGGACAGGCCCTAAACCGTTTGTGAAGACTGCACGGCAAACCGAACAGCGGCTTCGTATCCATAGGGGCCTAACCCCACAATAACCCCCACTGCCAACTCAGACAAGTAAGAGTGGTGGCGAAAAGTTTCGCGTTTATAAACGTTTGAAAGGTGCACTTCAACAAAGGATATCTTGACCGCAGCCAAGGCATCACGAATCGCCACGCTCGTGTGCGTATAAGCACCTGCGTTAATCACAATGAAGTCGGTGCCGTCAGTGCGTGCCGCCTGGATGCGATCCACCAAGTCGCCTTCGTGGTTGCTTTGGTAGGCAGTGAGGGCGACGCCAAGACCGCTTGCCACAGACACGAGATGAGCCTCAATTTGTGCCAAGGTCGTATGGCCGTAGAGGTGCGGCTCGCGTAAACCTAGCAAGTTCAAGTTCGGACCATTCAGGACAAGGAGGCGTTGTGCCATGCGTGGGGCTCGTGTGAGGAACAAAGGGTTGAGCGATCGTGAATCGAAAACCAGAAAAACCAACTAAACAGAGCGCATTTTTACGCTAATTGCTGCGATTTGTCTATCTACGTCTTCGATTTTGTAATCAGACGCTCAATGCGCTGCCGCAGATCAGTCGGCTCAACTTGACCAAGAATTGAGTCGAAAATGCTGCCATTTGCATCGAATAACAGGGTAAAAGGCAAGCCACCCGCACTATTCCCTAACTCACGAACCATAGCAATCCCAGCATGGCCAGCAATGAGCAGTTGGTACGATATCGGTATTTTAGCAACAAATTGAGCGACGTTTTGCGCCGTATCTATACCAATGCCAACAAATTTTATTTCAGGCAATTCTTTAGCCATGCTATCGAGGTGCGGCATCTCTTGAACGCAGGGCGCGCACCAGGTTGCCCAAAAATTCACCACGACAGGCCGGCCTTTTAGGGTGCTGAGCGAAACCTCTTGACCATCAAGACCCGGCAAACGCGCGCCGTACAGCGCCAGAGGGTTGGCGCTTGGGCGCGCAGGCTCAGGCGAAGATCCCACTGCGCGGTTCGCGGCCGGCGCTGAGCGCGACGAGGCGCGCCACGCTGCCCAGCCTGATGCTGCCATCGCAGCCAAGCCGCCCACACCCAGCAGAACAGTTCGTCGTTTCATCACTCGCATCATACCGTCTCACTCTACAATGAGCGGGGAGAATTTTCATGCATTTGCACATTTTAGGAATCTGCGGGACGTTTATGGGCGGACTCGCACTGATCGCGCGCTCAGCGGGCCACCGCGTGACGGGCTGCGATGCCGGTGTGTACCCACCCATGAGTACGCAATTACAAGAGCAAGGTATCGAACTCATCGAGGGCTTTGACCCAGGCCAGCTTGCACTTCAACCCGATCTTTTTATTGTTGGTAACGTTGTATCGCGTGGTAACCCTCTGATTGAGGCAATTCTTGAAGCGGGCTTGCCCTACATCTCGGGGCCGCAGTGGCTAGGTCAACACATACTGCAAGGTCAGCATGTATTGGCCGTTGCGGGCACACATGGCAAAACCACCACCAGCTCAATGCTGGCCTGGATTTTGCAACAGGCGGGGCTCGAACCAAACTTCTTAATTGGAGGCGTGGCACCTGGGCTTGAAGTCTCGGCACGTTATCAACCGCAGCGTTCATTGTTTGTGATCGAAGCCGACGAATACGACACGGCATTTTTTGATAAGCGCTCAAAGTTTGTCCACTACCGACCACGCACCGCAGTACTGAATAATCTTGAATACGACCACGCGGATATTTTCCCTGACTTAGCTGCAATCGAAACTCAGTTTCATCATTTGCTGCGCACGGTGCCCCGCAATGGCCTGGTGCTTGCGCCGGCCCAAGACCAGGCATTAGCGCGGGTGCTGGCGCGTGGTTGCTACAGCAACCTAATTACCACGGGGCAGGCCTCGGGTTGGCATACCCGCAGCGCCGAAGCCACGTCGTTTGACGTTTTCGAGGGCGCGCAATTGCTAGGGCGTGTGCGATGGTCACTGACCGGCGCTCACAATGAACACAACGCCTTGGTCGCACTGCTGGCCGCTGAGCACGTTGGTGTCCCACCGGCCCAAAGCATCGAAGCACTCAGTCAGTTTGCCGGCGTCAAGCGACGTATGGAAACACGCGGCACGGTCAACGGCGTGACTGTCTACGACGACTTTGCCCACCACCCCACTGCCATTCAGACAACGCTTGAGGGCCTGCGCGCCAAGGTAGGTGCTGAGCGGATTTTGGCGGTGCTTGAGCCACGTTCAAACACCATGAAACTTGGCACGATGGCCGCGCGCCTGCCCACAGCGCTTGCGGCTGCCGACTTGGTGTTTTGCTTTGGGCAAACCGAGGGCAAACAGGCGCTCGGCTGGGATCCCTCGGTGGTACTGGCCTCCTTAGGCACTCGCCTGCAAGCGCACCACCAACTCGATGCTTTGGTGTTGGCGCTAACTTCCCGTGCACGCCCTGGCGATCACATCGTTATCATGAGCAATGGCGGGTTTGGCGGCATTCATACCAAGCTCCTTGAGGCACTCGCGACACCGCGGGCTTAACCGGAACACTGCATGTACGTTTTATTTGAAGAAGATGGCGCTTTTAAAGCAGGCCACATCCTGTCTGAGGCAGATACCGCCCTACAGATCGAGTCCAGCTCAGGCAAGCGCAGCAAGATCAAGCGCAGCAACTGCCTGTACACCTTCGCAAGCCCTGCGCCTGAAGCCTTGCTGACCGAGGCCGAGACGCTGTCCCAAGACATCGACCTGCAGTTCTTATGGGAGTGCGCGCCGCAAGAAGAGTTTGATGTCGAGGGGTTAGGTGCCGACTATTTTGGGCATGCTCCCAACGCGCTTGAAAAAACGACCTTGCTTCTGCGCTTACATAGTGCGCCGGCATATTTTCATCGCCGCGGTCGCGGTCGCTACAAGCCAGCCCCGCCCGACATCCTGACGGCCGCACTAGCGGCGCTTGAAAAAAAACAACGTCAAGCCGCCCTCACGCAAGAGTGGTCTGATCAAATGGTCGCCGGCACATTACCTGCTGAGATCGGTGACCTTGCCGTCATTCTGATTACTCGCCCTGATAAAAACTCGCAGGCTTGGAAGGCGCTAGACGCAGCCTGCGCAGCCACTCGCCAAGCGCCCGAACGTTTGCTGCTGAACTTGGGTGCCTGGCCGCATGCGTTGGCGTTGCACAAAGGTCGGTTTCTGGCGACGCATTTTCCGCGTGGCACGCATTTCGCTGAAATGACACTTGCTTTGGTCGGACAAGAGTTACCTTTAGCCGAGGTCGAAGCCTACTCCGTTGACGACATCACCACGACTGAAATTGACGACGCGCTATCGGTCAGCACCCTGCCCGATGGCAATGTCCGGGTAGGCATTCATATCGCCGCCCCTGGCCTAGCGGTGACGCGCGGCAGCGACCTAGACGCCTTGGCGCGTGCCCGGATGTCGACCGTCTACATGCCTGGCGAAAAAATACCCATGCAACCCAATCAGGTCATCGAGGCGTTTTCGCTCGACGCGGGTCGCCCGGTACCTGCCTTGTCGCTCTATGTCACGGCCAATCCGCTCACCGGCGACATTATTAGTCATGAAAGTCGGCTTGAGCGCGTTGTCGTGAACGAAAACTTGCGCCACAACCTACTTGACGAGGACTTCACCGAAGAGGCCCTTGCCGACCCCACGCAAATATTGCCTTATAACGACTGGATTCGACCTCTTTGGCAACTTGCCTTGGCTCTGTCCAAACAACGCGAACAAGTCAGGGGCAAACCAGAAAATAATAATCGCGTCGAATATAATTTTTATGTCGATGGCGATCCAAACGATCCAGACACACCCGTGCGGATCTTGCCACGCCGTCGTAACGCCCCACTTGACCGCCTCGTGGCTGAGTACATGATCTTAGCCAACAGCACCTGGGGCGGCGTATTGGCCTCATGCGGCCTACCCGGCATTTATCGCTCGCAGCAAATGGGGCGCGTGCGCATGAGCACACAAGCCTTGCCTCACGAAGCCATTGGCGTGGCGCAATATGCTTGGTGCACCTCGCCGTTGCGGCGTTATGTCGATCTCGTCAATCAGTGGCAGTTAATAGCCGCGATCGAGCACGGCGTGTCTGCGCCTCTGGTCGCACCTTTCAAACCTCGCGATGCAGACCTCTTTGCGATTATTGGCGGCTTTGAAGCGCAATACGTCGCCTGGAACGAGTTTCAAAACAACATGGAGCGCTTCTGGTGCTTGCGCTGGCTGCAGCAACAGCAGATCACCCGCTGCACAGCAACCGTTTTAAAAGAGGATTTGATTCGGCTTAACAACGCCCCTCTGGTGGCACGCCTCGCTGGCCTGCCGCAACTCGGCCGTGGCCAACAAATCGAATTGCACATTACAGGGGCCGACGAACTCGCGCTCGAACTCGAGGCGCGCTACGTCAGCCTACTGGATGCGGTCATTGAGGCTGAGGATCTTGCCGATGAGCGCGAGGCGAACCAAGCGGCCGCGACTGAACTCGAGGCTGCAGAGGCACAGCCGAGCGAAACCGGCGCAACCGATCTTCAGGCCAACGAAACCCAGCTAAGCGAAGCCAGCACAACCGACAGCATCGTTGCGACAGCCACAGCCCACGAGACCACACCGACAGCCAACACAGCAGCCGCTGCTGCCGCGCTTGCAACACCATCGCCAGAAAGCTCTAGTTCGAGTTCGGCCGTCCCTCCACCTCTTGCCTGATATTTGCGTTGAATACTTTAGCGACTTCGCCTGATGCAAGTTTGCCGGTTGAGACACTTGAACCGGATGCCGCCTCAACGCGGTTTTTGCGTTGGGCGATTTTGCTTTCACTCCTTTGTCATGCTGCCCTGCTGGGGTGGCAACGGCAAGTCGTGTTACCGGTACGCCCACCAGTCTCAGAACTTGAGATCGTGATGATGAACGCAGGCACCGACAGCGTCCCTGTCAAAGCCCAGGTACTGGCACAGGTCAACGTTGACGGCGGAGGGCAAGCGACCAGCGGCGTGGCCTCAAACAACCTTCCCTACCTCGACCAAGCGCCCGAAGCGGTTGTCTTAGAGCGTCTAATTAAACAACGCCTGCAGCTAGAAGCCGAACAACAACAGTTACTGACTCAGCTGCAATCTCAGCAACTCGTCCACGACAACCGACCCGCCGAACAGTTTTTAAAAGACTCTCAACAACCCGGGCAAGACGAGCGTGATCAAGAACAAGTTCTACTGAACAGTTCTCTGACTGCCTTGTCAGAGCAAGTGCAACGCTACAACCAACGCCCGCGTAAACTGTTTGATGCCCCGTCGGCGCAGCAAGCTCGCTTTGCTGAATACATCAACCTGTGGCGCCAGCGAATCGAACAGATTGGTACACAACAATACCCAACAGGTACTGAAGGCAAAGCGTATGGGTCAGTGCAGGCCAGTCTGACCATCCGTTCAGACGGCGTACTGATCGATATCAGCATTGATCGTCCCTCAGATAAAGCCTTGCTCAATCAAGCCGTCACGCGTATCGCCCAACTGGCCTCGCCCTTTGCACCGTTTCCTCGCGAGATGGCATTGCAGGTCGATCAAATCGTACTCACTCGAACCTGGCACTTTGTCGACGGAACCCTACAGGCAAGTTCACCATGACCCTCACCACACCAGCAAGCCCAACCTCTGCCCAAGCGATACTGTGCGCCGTGATTGGCAACCCCGTCTCGCACAGCCGCTCGCCAGCGATTCACCAGCAATTTGCACTGCAAACCAAGCTGCCAGTGCAATACAGTCGCCTGCCCGCCGACCTCGATCGGTTTGAGTCCACCGTCACGCACTTTTTTGCGCAAGGTGGCAAAGGCTTAAACGTCACTGTGCCTTTCAAGCTTGAGGCCTGGCAAATCGCCCGCGAGCATTTAAGCGTACGGGCCACCTTAGCGCAGGCAGTCAACACGCTCTGGCTGCAAAACGGCGCCCTGCAGGGCTGCAACACTGATGGCGTCGGTCTAGTCATGGATTTGCAACGCCTCGCGCTCCCTCTCAAGGGGGCACGCATATTAATGATTGGTGCTGGCGGCGCAGCCCGTGGCGTGATTGGTCCGTTGCTTGACGCTGGCTGCGCGCATTTACACATCGTCAATCGCACCCCCGAACGTGCGCACGCCTTGATCACCGCTTGGCCACGTGAGCACTTGCCAAGAGTCGACAGTTTGTCAGCAGGCGGGCTGACACAAGCGGCCCACGCACAGGGTTGGGATCTGGTGCTCAACGCCAGCGCCAGTAGCCTAAGTGACGCGGCACCCGAAGTGCCTTCGGGTCTTTACGCCTCGGGCGGCTGCGCGTACGACTTGATGTATGCCGCCGAGCCCACCGCCTTTATGCGTCAAGCGCAAGCCGATGGTGCTCAGCAGACGCACGATGGCCTAGGCATGTTGGTCGGGCAAGCCGCAGAAAGTTTTTATTTGTGGCATGGCATACGACCAGAAACCGACTCTGTGTTGCGTATGATTCGCGCAGAGCTCGACGCCTCGCGCTCAAAAAAGCCTTAAGGTGCGACGTCAAAGTATCACGAATGCCTCTGCCGAAAAATAAACTGCCGAGTTCTGAATCACGAATGCCTTCACCCCAAAATAAACTCCGGCGTTCGGAACGTACCAACCTGCGCTGGGGTTTAAACTAATCCCATGCGTACAGCCCGTCGTTACCTCGCCCGTGAAATTTATCGCTCCACTGCTGTGGTGCTGCTCGCCTTGCTCGGCTTGTTCATGTTTTTCACTCTGGTCGACGAACTCGACAGCATCAGTGACAAATTTCCGCTGGTGGCCTTGTTTTACCTACAGGCGCTTTCGATACCAACGCGCCTTTACGACCTTTTACCCATCGGCTTACTGATTGGGGCCATTCTGGCACTTGCGGGCTTGGCACAACGCAACGAACTCGTGATTTTGCGCGTCTCTGGCGTCAGTGGCATGGGTTTGCTCAAAATGCTGTGGCTGATTTCGATCCCGATCGTCTTGGGGGCTACCGTGCTCTCAGAGGTCATTACCCCCATTGCCGAAATCAAAAGTAGCGAAGCCAATCTGCTCATGCGTGGTCGGGTCGAAGGTGGACGTCTGGCGAGCGGCTATTGGTTTAAAGAGCCCATGCAAGGGGGTGGCACGCGCATCATTAACATTGGCCGGCTGCTAGCCTCGGGCAACGCTGCCGATTTGCGAATCTACGAATTTCCTGACGGCACAACCCTTTCACTGACGTCAAGCGCAGAATCCGCGCGTTTTGCTGACGGTCAACTGATTATGCAAAATGTGCTCGAAACACGGATCGCACCCGAAACCAAAAATATGTTGGCGGATGCCAAGGTCTCTGACAAACCGGTCGTGGTCAAAGAACGATTCGCCACACGCGCAGTTGAAACGACCCTGACTGCCGAACGCCTCGTGGCGCGCATTCTGACGCCCGAGCGCATGACCCTCAAAGCCCTGCATGATTACATCCAATATCTTGACCGTAATCAATTGCAGTCTGATCGTCAGGTCGTGGCCGTCTGGCGCAAACTTGCCTACCCTTTTACGCTCATTGTGATGCTAACGATTGCAGCCCCGATTGGCTTTATGCAAACACGTCGAGGCGGTGTCGGTGCAAAAGTCTTTCTTGGAATCTTGCTAGGTACCGGCTTTTTTATGATCAACCAACTCGCGCTAAACGTTGGGTTGCTCTATAAATGGCCGCCGGTTGTGACGGCACTACTACCCAATATCGGGGCCACGGTGCTGGCGCTGACAGCGATCATGGCCATGGAACACCGCAACGCAATTATCAGCAAGACCTTTGGGGTCTGGTTAGGCAGAAGATCAACGGCATGAGTATGCGCAGCATCTGGATGGTTGGCGATATTCAAGGCTGCTGTTCGTCACTTGACGAGTTACTGGCGCACCCTGAAATCGCGCAAGAGCCCCTTGCACGTTTTTGGTTTGCCGGCGATCTGGTCAATCGCGGCTCGCAGTCGTTGGCAACACTGCGACGCTTAATGGCACTCGAAGAACGCAGCGTTGCGATCTTAGGTAATCACGATCTTCACTTACTTGCGATCGCGGCAGGGGTCAGGCGTTTAGGCAAAAACGACACGCTACTCGACATACTCGAAGCCCCCGACAGTGAAGACCTGATTAACTGGTTGCGTTGGCGTCCTATGGCGCACTTTGAACTTGGTCATTTGTTGGTACATGCCGGAGTCTTACCAAAGTGGGATGTACACAAAACACTTACGCTTGCCAACGAAGTGGAGCAAGCCTTGCGCAGCCCCAATTGGCGTAAGAGTCTAGAAAAAATGTATGGCAACGAACCCGATCACTGGAAAGACGGCCACACCGGCGGCAAACGGCTACGCGTCATTATCAACGCGCTGACTCGACTGCGTATGTGTACCAGCAAAGGGCATATGGCCTTGTCGCTCAAAACAGCACCAGAGCCCAACCAAGGCGATTTGATGCCATGGTTTGATGTCAAAGGCCGCGCCACGCAAGACGTCACCATGGTGTTTGGTCATTGGTCAACGTTAAAGCTCATGCTCCGCGAAAACGCCATCTGCCTGGATACCGGTTGCGTGTGGGGCGGAGAACTCACGGCAGTGCGGCTACAA
Organism: Alcaligenaceae bacterium; assembly: GCA_947378965.1. Lineage (GTDB taxonomy): Bacteria > Pseudomonadota > Gammaproteobacteria > Burkholderiales > Burkholderiaceae_B > Zwartia. The sequence continues at coordinate 43,917 of CANCMG010000003.1, forward strand.
GACCGCCGCATTGTGCGCATCGCGTGCCCGCAAAGTCTTGCACCTGGCGGCAATTAGGTTTGCTTAAACCAATCAAGCATGATCGCGTTGGTTTGCTCGGGTGCTTCGTATTGCACCCAATGACCAATCTCAGGCAAGATGATTCCTTTGCGATTGGCGTGCGGCTCTATCATGTTTGCCATCAAATACTCGGGGTCACAGGTGATGTCATGCGCACCCCACACAATTAATGCCTGGCCGCTGTAATCGTCAAGCGCTGGGCCAAGTAAATCACGCCCTGAAATCCCACGACTACGAAACCTGGTTTGTACACACGAATAGGTGTGAATATCGAGCGCGAACGGATCAATCGCCTCGTCGGCGTACAACATGTGCGCCCATAAATTAAAGCGCATCGCCTCACGCAACTCTTCGTCTGTGACGGCGCGCTTCCAGTTCACCAGTTTGCCGCGTTCGCGACGCGGGCCACCATGCCCGCCGGGGCCTAATATCGCCAAGCTTTTAACAGGCATCCCTCGTGCCGCCAGGTTGGCTGAGACGAGTCCGCCAAACGAAAACCCTGACAGCTGAAACGGCGTGTTGGCGCCGAGCAGTTGCGTAATGCTTTGCTCAGTCACCGTCAACAAGTCGCCGAACTCGCCAAACATCGGATCACTTGAATCGCCGTAGCCAGGCAAATCCACAACAAATAAAGAGAATTTTTCGGCAAGCGTGTCGATATTACGCGCCCAGTGCATCCAGCTGCCGTGGCCACCATGTATTAATAACAAGGGCTCGCCTGAGGCTTGGCCATATTGCCGCCAACTCACTTGGTGGTCACCCACATCCACTGAGTGACGAACTGCACGCTGCTCGTGCTGGTCAATCCAAGCTTGTGTGTTGGGGTCGTTCCATTGCGTCATGTCTTTGTCTCTTTGATCGGTATGCTACGGTTTTAGCCTAACGCAAGGGGTATCGCCAAGCGATTTTGTTGGCACAAGGCTGCAGCTTTAACAATCTAGAGAGATGCAAAACCTGTTGCCACCCTAAGCGACTTAGAATATAACAAATGCACCACAGACAAAAACGAGACAACGATGCACAGAAGACAACTGCTGGCAGCAATGACCGGAGCTTGGATTGCGGGGGTGGCGCCCGTCTCATTCGCGCAGACGCTTGCGGGTAAACAGCTCAGGTTTGTGGTTGGCTACCCGGCCGGAGGGGTTGCCGACTTCACTGCACGCACGATCGCTGAAGGCGTTGCACAAGACATCGGAGGCACCGTCATTGTTGAAAATAAAGCCGGTGCCGCTGGCAACATCGCCACGGAGTTTGTTGCCCGTCAGCCGGGCGATGCCGGGGTGTTTGGAGTCTTTGGCAACTCAGCACTCTCGACCAACCCTTTTGTGCCTCAACTTGCCTCAAAAAACGTCGATCCCTACAAAGACTTAGTCCCGGTTGCAACGGTGGTTGACATGATCTTGGTGCTGGCCGTCACGACTCAACTCGGTGTGAGCACGATTGATGAGTTGCTGGCAAAGGCGCGCACGTCTCCACAACCACTGCGTGTCGGCCTCGCAGGGATTGGCTCGGCACATCATCTGTCGGCTTTGCTGCTTGAGCGCTCTGCCTCACTGAACCTCACCATGGTGCCCTATAAGGGTGGCGCTCCCATGATCGCTGATGCGGCCGGTGGGCACCTAGACGCTGTGATCACAACCATCCCGGTGGGTGGTCCGATGGTCGCCGCAGGCAAACTGCGCTGGATTGGTATCATCCAGCCGACAACGATTCCTAGCTTGCCAGGAGTCCAGTCACTGAATCAAGTCCTGAAAGGCGCCTCGATCCCCTCTTGGTTCGGCGTCTTTGGCCCCACCAGCACACCTGCAGGCATCGTCGCGGCGCTACACGCCTCGGTCAATAAAGTCGTCAATAGCCCAGCGACCGCTGACAAGTTACGCAAAAGTGGCCTCGAACCACTCACGCTAACCCCCGCCCAGACTGCGACCCTGATTGCGGACGAAGCGGTATTCATGAAAAAACTCTTATCTGAATTTAAACTGGATTTTTCAACCTGAGCGCAGTACGTTTGATTTTAAAATGTTGCGCATACCGATGCTTCGTCGCAATTAGTGTAGATACGATTACCCTCTTGCAACGAATGACCCGTTAAGTATTTTTCACGGTTACACAAAAAATTTTGAGACGCCCCCATTATGATTATTGATGTTCACGGCCATTTCACAACCACGCCACCTCAAGTTGCGCAGTTTCGCACTGATCAAATTGCTGAGTACGACCGTACTGGACGCGCACCTACCACCCCGCCACCCGCCGTCTCAGACGCTGAGATTCGCGATGGCATTGATAACAATCAATTGCGCATCATGCGCGAGCGTGGCATCGATCTGACGATTTTTTCGCCTCGCGCGGTCGGTATGGATCATCACCGTGGCAATGAAGACACCAATGTCGTCTGGGCACGCTACAACAACGAGATCATCCATCGCGTCTGCAACATGTACCCTGACAACTTCGTTGGGGTCTGCCAGTTGCCTCAGGCCCCCGGCGTTGCGCCCGGCGCCCGCGTGTTTGAAGAGCTTGAGCGCTGCATCAACGAGTATGGCTTTATCGGCGCCAACATCAACCCTGATCCAACGGGCGGGCGCTGGAGCGACCCACCGCTGTGGGATAAAAAGTGGTGGTACCCGCTCTACGAAAAAATGGTCGCGCTTGATATACCCGCCATGATTCACGTCAGCGGCTCATGCAACCCGCATTTCGATGCGGTGGCTACCCACTACATCAACGGCGATACGACAGCGTTTGTGCAATTCATGACGTCGGATATCTTCAAAGATTTTCCGACCTTAAAATTTATTATCCCGCATGGCGGTGGCGCTGTGCCCTACCATTGGGGTCGCTATCGTGGTCGTGCGCAAGACATGGGCTTGCCGCCTCTTGAACAAAAGGTTTTAAACAATGTGTTCTTTGACACCTGCGTGTATCACCAGCCTGGGATTGATCTTTTATTAAAAGTCATTCCAGCCAAAAACATTTTGTTTGCCTCTGAAACCGTCGGCGCTGTGCAAGGCATTGATCCACTCACCAATTTTTACTTCGATGACACCAAGCGCTACATCGACGCCTCGCCCTCGGCTGATCTGGCGCAAAAACAAAAGATTTTTTCAGGTAATGCGGTGGGGGTGTATCCACGCTTGCGTGCGCACCCAAGGTGCCAAGGCTGCTAGGCGCAACCTGAGCGCGCAGTGCAGCCCAGGGCTTCTGACACTTGGCGCTTTGGGATGTCTCCCTTCAAGGGGGAGACTCACCGAGAGCACATTATACTGGTCAGCGCGAAACAGGTCTTAGTTTTGTTTCAGTACGACTGCTGAGATCGCGTCGCGCGCTAAACGACCAAGCTCAGCGCGTGGAGGTGGGCTCTCAGCGCCCGCCTCGAGGATGATCGGTAAAAAATGGATTTCGACCGATAGGCCACTGGCGCTTAAGACGCACCACACACTATCGAGCAAAGTCTGCTCACCCACAAAGGCGGCTAAATCGCTGCGCTGCCCCTGATGAAAATACAGTAGTGCAACCGGTTGAATTTGCACAGCCGCTTTGCGCGCGGGTTCAAACAAGTTGGCGTAAAAGGGCAAGAGATCAAAGCCAGGCGAGGTTGTCCCCTCAGGAAACAAACCCACAGCCTGCCCGCGTGCAAAGTGCGCCTGCATCGCCAAGCCCACTTTGTGCACTGCGTGACGCGAGGCGCGTTCAATAAAAATTGTGCCCGCACCGGCCACCAGCCAACCAAGTATGGGCCAGCGCCTAATTTCGCTTTTTGCGATAAAGGCTGTGGCTCGCACACCGTTCAAGAAAAAAATATCAAGCCAAGAGATGTGGTTCACCACCCACAGCACACCTCCGTGCAAAACAGGGTCACCCCGTTGGGTCACGCGCACGCCGCACAGCCCAAGCAATATTTTTGACCAATATTTTTTTGCCCAAAGGCGCCCAGACAAACCAATCCAGGGATAAGTCAGTGCGATGATCAAGAGGCCGCAAAGAATCCAACACGTCACGAGCACCACGCGCAACGAGAACCGCAAAACTTTCAACCAGCAAGCTCCCAGGCAACCTGACCGCGCACCATCGTCAGGCAGACCTTGCCGGGCAGCTCCATTCCTAAAAATGGGGTGTGCTGACTTTGACTTAAAAAGGATTCTCGGTTCACTTGCCAAAACGCCTTTGGATCGACCACGCACAGGTCGGCGGATGCACCCACACCAATTTGACCCGCTAAGGCAGCTTGAGCCGAGGCTCCCGCAAGCACACGACCTGGGCCGCTTGTCACGCGCGCCAGCGCCTCAGGCAAGGCAACCTTGGCCTCTGTTGCCCATTTCAAAGTGAGTGAAAGCAACAGCTCAAGCCCCGTAGCACCAGGCTCGGCTTCGGCAAAGGGCAACATTTTGCCGTCATCATCCACCGGCGTATGATCTGAACACACGACATCGATCGTGCCATCTGCTAACGCAGCACGAATCGCATCGCGATCACGCTGCCCTCGCAAGGGCGGATCCAGACGAAAATTACTGTCGTAATAACCAATATCAACATCGGTTAGATGCACATGGTTTGCCGACACGTCACACGTGACGGGCAAGCCTTCGCGCTTGGCGGCGCGCACGAGCTCGATGCCTGCTGCCGACGAGACTCGACAAATGTGTAAACGCACACCGCAAGTACGCTGCAACTCAAAGAGCGTATTCAAGGCAACCGTTTCGGCCTGTACTGGTATGCCAGGCAAACCGAGTCGCGAGGCATAGGCTCCACTGGCCGCGACTCCCGAACCCGACAACCAGGGATCTTGCGCACGCAGCCAGAGCATAAAGTCAAAGGTGCGCGCATACTGCATGGCACGCAATAAAACATTCGTATCCAAAATCGGCATATCGGCCTGAGAAAACGCCACGCAACCCGCTTCTGTGAGCTCGGCCATCTCGGTGATGACCTCCCCTTTGAGGCCAACCGTCATAGCACCCAATGGATACAAATTGACCTGATCGAGTTGTCGCGCGCGATGCTTGAGCATTTCGACCAAACCAGGCTCATCAAGAGTGGGGTCAGTATCGGGCGGCAACACTAGGCTGGTAATTCCACCCGCTAAGGCTGCACGCATTTCAGACTCTAGGGTGCCGCGGTATTCAAAACCGGGTTCGCGCAGGCGTGCCGCCAGGTCTACCAACCCAGGCAATACCAATTTATCGGTGGCATCAATCACGCGCTCGGCCTTGAAACCCGCTGGCGCTGCGCCAAGCGCTGCGATGACCCCATCGCTCACAAATACATCGGTCACCTGATCTACGCCGTTCGCAGGATCAATCACTCGACCATTTTTGATCTGTAGCTTCATGCTGAGGCTCCGGCAACAATACTCATCACGGCCATTCGCACGGCGATGCCAAACGTCACCTGATTCAAGATGACAGACTGCTTGCCGTCGGCAACCGCCGAATCAATTTCGACGCCTCGATTCATCGGGCCTGGGTGCATCACGATGCAGTCAGCTTTGGCGAGAGCAAGTTTTTCTTCAGTCAATCCATAATGTTTGAAGTATTCGTGCGAAGAGGGCAGCAACGCGCCGCGCATTCGCTCACTTTGCAAGCGCAGCATGATAATTACATCTGCACCCTTTAAGCCTTCACGCATATCGGTAAACACACGCACGCCCATCTGCTCTAAACCGCTTGGCAGCAAGGTTAAGGGTGCTATCGCCCGCACCTCGGCCACCCCTAGCGTAGTGAGTGCGTGGATATTAGAACGGGCCACGCGCGAATGCAGCACATCGCCCACCACGGCAACCGTCAGATTCGAAAAATCTTTTTTGAAATGACGAATCGTATACATGTCTAGTAAGGCCTGCGTCGGATGAGCATGTCGTCCGTCACCCGCGTTGACCACATGCACATGAGGCGCCACATGTTGCGCGATGAGGTAAGGTGCGCCGCTGGCCTCGTGACGCACCACAAACAGGTCGGCCTGCATGGCCGATAAGTTCGCGATGGTATCGAGCAAGGTCTCGCCCTTGGCTGCAGACGAAACATTGATATTTAGGTTAAAAACATCGGCCGACAAACGCTTAGCCGCAATTTCAAAGGTGGTGCGTGTACGCGTTGAGTTTTCAAAGAAAAGATTGAAAACACTTTTGCCGCGCAGCAAGGGCACTTTTTTAACATCGCGATCGGCAAGCGGCACAAAGGTTTGAGCGGTATCTAAGATGTGCGTCAGAATCGCACGCGGCAACCCCTCTGTCGTAATTAGATGCGTCAGTTCGCCATGGCGATTGAGTTGGGGGTTACGCATCAGTTCTCCTGGAGTTCGGTCGTCAGCACAAGCTTGCCGTCTTCGGTTTGCGACAACACCAGCGTGCCCGCGGGGGCAGGAGTTACCACGCCACCGACTGCGACTGCTGCAATCGGCAGTTCGCGCCCACCACGATCCACCAATACCGCCAGACGAATCGAGGCTGGACGACCGTAGTCAAACAATTCGTGCATGGCCGCTCGAATCGTGCGCCCGGTGTAAAGCACATCATCAATCAAAATTAAATGCTTGTCGGTGACCGGAAAAGAGATATCAGAGGGCAACACTTGGCTGTGCAAGCCTATTTTGTCAAAGTCATCGCGATAAAAACTGATGTCGAGCGTGCCATAGGGTTGCACCAACTTTAAGTCGCGATGTAAGCGTGCTGCAAGCCAGGCGCCGCCAGAATGGATGCCGACTAAATGCACCTGCTGAATTGGCAAAGACTGAACGATTTGCCTGACTGCAGCGAGCAAAGCCGCATAAAGCGTTTCAGCATCTGGCAGCGTCTCAGGAGTGTAGGCGGGCGGCTGTTGTGACATAGGGGCAGGCCTCAGGGATGCGCATCAAAATAGCGTTGCAGAATAATAGCCGCTGCGACGGCATCATCGGGCGCATTCCCTGTAATTTTCTGAGCCTCGACGCTTGAACCGCGTTCGTCAACCAGCACAACAGGTATCCCAAAACGGCCCTCAAGCTGGCGGGCGAAGCGTCGGCAATGTTGCGAGGCGTACTGCTCCGAGCCATCCGTTGCCAACGCTAAGCCAACAACGAGGCGCTCGGGTTGCCAGGTCGCGAGCAACGCTTCGATACGGGCAAAGCGCCCGTGGCGCGTCGGTTCAAGGATCAAATCCAGAGGCCGCGCCTGCTTAAGTAGCGTGTTTCCGAGCGCGACGCCTAGTTTTTTGGCGCCATAATCAAAAGCCAGCAGCGTTTCTTCAGGCATGCCCTGCCGCGCCGGTGAGCATCACTGGATCAATGCCAAGCAACTTGAGCGCCGCTGGGTAACGCTGTTCAGGAGGTGTCGAAAAAATGATTTCGATGTCAGCGGCGACGTTGAGCCAGGCGTTTTGTGCCAACTCGTTTTCGAGTTGCCCTGCGCCCCAACCTGCGTACCCGAGCGTGACCAACAGTTTTTCAGGCCCTTTGCCGGCGGCTACCTCTTGCAATACGTCGCGTGAGGTAGTGAGTGCCAACGCACCAAGCTTGATGCTCGAGCTATATTCGCCCAAAGGCGAGTGCAACACAAAGCCGCGATCAGTCTGCACGGGGCCACCAAAAAACACCACACTGGTCTGAAACGGACTAATTTCAAGTTTCAGATCGATTTTTTCAAGCAGACTGGACAGTGAGAGATCAGTTGGGCGATTGATCACAAGCCCTAAAGCACCTTTGGGGCCATGTTCGCACACATAGATCACGGTCCCGGCCAACTCGCCAGTCACCATGCCTGGCATCGCCATCAAAAACTGGTTTGATAGGTCAATGACTGTGTCTGGGGAGGCCTCGTGAGTGATCCTTGGGTCTTGCGTCATCAATGCACACCTATATAAAAATTACTTAGACTTCCATCATTTCAAAATCTTCTTTACGAGCACCACACTCTGGGCAAACCCAATTTGGTGGCACGTCTTCCCACTTTGTGCCAGGTGCAATGCCTTCTTCTGGCAGGCCAGACTCTTCGTCATAAATCCAACCGCAAATTAAACACATCCAAGTACGCATAGCTCTCTCTTTAAATTAAGCCTGTTTCGTCACCGATAACAGGCGGGCAAAAACGGTTGTTCTCATACAATGGGGTCAATCTTACCGAAACCAACCACTCGATGTCTGTTTATTGCCTGCCTTTTTGACATGAATCCACCAAATTCGACCTCGATTGTTCTGATTTTTGGCCCCTTTGACCCCACTGGCTCGGACGGGCTGCCAGCCGATGCCATCACTTGCGCCGCTCTGAACGGGCATGCGCTGGCCACCTTAACTGCCGTCAAGATCCAAGACAGTGCCGACACTGAGGCCGTATTACCCTGTCCGGCCGAGCAAATTGACGACCAGGCCCGCTGCCTGCTTGAAGATATCACAGTGCAAGCGATCAAGGTCGGGCAATTATCGTCGGTTGAGGCCGCCAGTGCGGTCGCGCAGATTGCGGCCGACTACAGCCAAGTCCCCATGGTGCTGCATCTGGGACAGCAAGAGATCGATACCGAGGAAGCCACTGAAGACGAAGATGAGGTGCAAGACTTGATTGGCGCGGTGGTCGAGCTACTGGTACCCCAAGCACAAGTGGTGGTGGTAGACGGCAAGCGGCTAGCACAGTGGGTCACCGACGATTTGCTTGAAGCCTCAGGGCAGACTGCCGGCCCACAAGCCCTTCAAGCCATCGGTGCAAGTTGGGTGCTGGTGCTGGGTCATCAACAGCGCCCAGGGCATCAGGCCAATATTCTGCTCGGCCCGCAAAGCGAGACTATTTCATGGCCTTGGGTGGCCCCACCCGACCGACTACGAGACTCGGGTGGTCTGGTGGCAACGGCTTTGGCCACGCTACTGGCGCAAGGCCTAGCCGTGCCAGAGGCTGCCCGTCAAGCCTGTCTCCACGCAGAACGGGCGGTCGCCCAATCGTTTCAGCCAGGCATGGGCAACCGCATTGCCCGCCGTCTTGCTATCAAAGGCTAAACCATGACCGCACAACACACGACAAACAAGACACTACGCTTTCCCTCGGGGCTCTATGGAGTCACCCCCGAATGGAACGACGCCCATACCCTCGAACGGGCAGTGCGCGCTGCGGCAAGTGGCGGCATGCGAGCACTGCAGTTTCGACACAAGTCGACTGACCGCGGCTTACGCAAAGAATTAGCGCAAGGCTTGGCGACGTTGTGCCGCGAGCTTGAGGTCACATTTTTCATCAACGATGACTGGCGCTTAGCGCTTGAACTGAAGGCCGATGGGGTCCATCTCGGGCAGCACGACGACCCTCCTGCGCAAGTGCGCGCGGAGATTGGCCCCGACATGCTGTTAGGTGTGTCGTGTTATGCCAACATACAACTGGCGCAACAACTCTTGCAACATGACGTCTCGTATATCGCCTTTGGGGCGATGTATGCATCGCAAACAAAACCGCTCGCGCCACCCGCGCCCTTAACAGTCTTACGCGAGGGACGCGACCTGTGCGAGCGCTATTCGGCACCTCGCCCTGCTGTGGTGGCGATTGGCGGGATCGGCCCGCAACACGCACAAGCCTTAGCACGGGCTGGCGCTGACTCAATCGCAGTGATCGGCAGCTTGTTTATGGCGCCCGATGTTCAGGCCGCAGCACGCGCGCTCTCGCAACCCTTTTCTTCTCTTGTCTAGGCGGATCTTTTCTTATGTCTCGCAACGCTGAACTTTTTGAACGCGCCTGTCGCAGTATTCCTGGCGGCGTGAACTCACCCGTCAGGGCTTTTCGCTCGGTTGGTGGCACACCACGCTTTGTCGCGCGTGCACAAGGCCCTTATTTTTGGGATGCCGAAGACAAACGCTATATCGATTACATCGGCTCGTGGGGCCCAGCGATCTTGGGGCACGCGCACCCTGAAGTCGTCAAAGCGGTACAAGACGCAGCGGTTCACGGCCTGTCGTATGGCGCCCCCACCGAAGCCGAAATTGAAATCGCTGAAATGCTGATTGCCCGCCTGCCCTCAATCGAACAGGTGCGTTTGGTCAGCTCTGGCACAGAGGCCACCATGACGGCCATTCGCCTGGCACGTGGCGCAACCGGGCGCAGCAAGATCATCAAATTCGAAGGCTGTTATCACGGCCACGCCGACAGCCTGCTGGTCAAGGCGGGCTCTGGCTTGCTCACCGCTGGCGGCGACCCAACGTCTGCTGGCGTGCCACCCGAATTTGTTGCCCACACCATCGTGCTGGATTACAACGATATCGCCGGGGTCAAAGCCGCGTTTGCCACACATGGCAAAGAGATCGCCTGCATCATTGTTGAACCGATCGCGGGCAACATGAACTTGATCAAGCCGATCGCAGGCTTTCTTGAAACCCTTCGCAGTGAATGTACTGCACACGGTGCTTTGTTGATCTTTGATGAGGTCATGACGGGCTTTCGCGTCGGACCACAAGGCGTACAAGGTTTAACGGGTATCAAACCCGACATCACAACGCTGGCTAAAGTCATCGGCGGCGGAATGCCCATCGGTGCCTTCGGCGCAAGCGCTGAGATCATGAAAAATATTGCTCCGCTCGGTGGTGTCTACCAGGCCGGCACCTTATCGGGCAACCCGGTCGCCGTGGCAGCGGGCATCACAACGCTTAAGTTGTTAAGCAAACCCGGCTTCTACGAAGACCTTGCAGCACGTACACTGAAGTTGACCGAGGGCTTAACCGCCGCCGCACGCAAGCACGGCATCGCCTTTTGTGCTGATGCCGTAGGAGGCATGTTTGGCTTGTATTTTTCAAGCACTGTACCCACCACGCTGGCTGAAGTGTCAGCCAGCAATGTCGACATGTTCAAAGTCTTTTTTCATGCCATGCTCGACGAAGGTGTCTACTTCGCACCCTCGGCGTATGAAGCAGGCTTTGTCTCATCGACCCACAACGACGAGGTCATCGCTGCCACAGTGGCTGCCGCAGATCGAGTGTTTGCGAAACTGGCGTGATAAAAACACGGCTGTGCATTGGCCGCGAAGGTGGTGGCACTACGCATTGGGCGTGACGATCACAACACGACGTGTTGGTTTCCAAAAACGATTCACTTCAGCAGAGGGCGCTTTAGACTCTTACCTGAAGTGAATTCCGCTTAAACGCCGAGGTACCGTGTCCATAAGGTACGGTCTGCGTTTAACGCAGCAGAGCTGCCCTGCCACACGACACGCCCGCGCTCAAGGATCACGTGGCGATCGGCTAGTTTAATCAGCCGCTCAACGTACTTATCAATCACCAAGATCGTTTGTCCTTCTTGGCGCAAACGCGCCAAGCACTGCCAGATCTCTTCGCGCACCAAAGGTGCCAGGCCTTCAGTCGCCTCATCGAGCACCAGCAAACGCGGGTTGGTCACCAGCGCGCGGCCAATCGCCAGCATTTGCTGCTCGCCGCCCGACAGTTGGTTACCCATGTTGCCTGCACGCTCACGCAAGCGCGGAAACATCGCGAACACCCGCTCGGCATCCCACTGGTGCACTGAAGCCGCATTGCGTTGCGCGGCAAAGGCCGTTAAATGTTCGCGTACCGTCAGATTAGGAAAACACTGTCGCCCCTCAGGCACAATCGCCAACCCTAAGCGCGCGATCCGATCGGTTGACCAACCACGAATATCTTGCCCGTCGACTTGCAACGACCCTGCTTGCAAGGCAAGCTGACCAAAGAGTGTACGCACCAGGGTCGATTTGCCCATACCGTTGCGGCCTAACAAGGCCACCACTTCGCCAGAGGCGATCTCAAACGACACATCAAATAACACCTGGCTTAAGCCATAGCCGCTTTGAATGTTTTTAATGCTCAGCATCGTAAGGTCTCCTGCGCGCCCTCGTCGCCCAGGTAGGCTTGCCGTACAGCATCGTTCAGCCGAATCTCTTCGGGCGTGCCTGTCGCGATGATGCGGCCGTACACCAGCACTGAGATGCGGTCGGCCAAGCGAAATACCGCTTGCATATCATGTTCAACCAAGAGCATTGCTGCGCGGCCACGCAACGAATCAATCAATTCGGTTAGTCGCAAAGTTTCATCGGGCCCCATGCCCGCCATGGGCTCGTCCAACAGCAACACCGAGGGGCGTGCCGCCCAAGCCAACGCAAATTCGAGCTTGCGTTGTTCTCCATGCGGCAGCGTCCCTGCAGGCAAATTCCATAAGGACACCTCAATTGAGCACTCGAGTGCCAAGGCCTGTGCGGCTTGAACCAAAGCCGTATCACGGTCGCGTGAACGCAGAAAACTAAACTGACTGCCTTGCTGCGCTTGCACGGCGATCAACAAGTTATCCATCACCGAGCTGGTTTGAAAAATATTGGTGATTTGATAAGAGCGCGCTAAGCCAGCCACGACACGTTGCTGCATCGAAGCGAGCGTCACGTCGCGCCCATTGATTAACAAGCTGCCGCTATCTGCGGCGACGGCACCCGATAAAACATTGATCAAGGTCGATTTACCCGCGCCATTCGGGCCGATCAGCGCATGAATCTCGCCAGGCAATACTGTCAGCGACACTTGATCGCAGGCCTGCAACGCGCCATAGCACTTAGAGAGTTGAGTCGCGACAAGCGCTGGCGTCAGCGCAGACCTCGTAGTCATGTCGTGCGCCGCAAAAAGATACCCGCCAAACCGCGCGGGGCAAACAGCACAATGATCAACAGCAAAACGCCGAGCGGTAAGTGCCAATAATCTGTATAAAGGCGCAAAAACTCTTCAAGCAACAGCATCACTGCTGCGCCCACCACGCCACCAAAACGCAAGCCGATACCGCCAACAATGACCATAATGATGAGATTGGCCGAGGCAGTCCAGTGCATCAAACTTGGAGACACAAATAAATTGTGATTGGCCAGCAAGGCTCCTGCCAAACCTGCCAGCGCACCCGCAAACACAAAGGCTACCAACTTGATCCGTAGTACTGGATAACCCAACGCGTGCATGCGTGCTTCATTCTCACGGATGCCTTGCAATGCTCGACCAAACCGTGCATTCACCATACGGTGCATCAGCCACAGAGACGCGGTGACGATCCCTAAGACCAGATAATAAAACTGCGTATCACTGCTCAACTTCAACGCAGGCAAGACAGATGGTGCCGCAAGGTTGATGCCATCTTCGCCGCCATACTCGCGCAATGAAATAAAGAGATAAAACACCATCTGCGCAAAGGCAAGTGTGATCATGATGAAATACACACCTCGCGTGCGCAGCGAAATCGCACCGATCAACAACGCCAACACACCAGCCACCAGCATCGCCAGTGGCCAAGCCACAAGCGCCTGACTATAGCCCTGCGCAGATAATATCGCCACGACGTAGGCGCCCGCACCAAAAAAAGCGGCGTGTCCCAACGCCACCATGCCGCCATAGCCCAAAATAAAATTCAAACTGCTGGCGGCCAAGGCGTAAATCAATACGCGCCGCACAAAAGAAACATAAAACCCAAGATCAAACAAAGGTGCAATCACCGGAAACAGTACCAGCAACAGCAAGCATCCGAGAGGCAACCAAAATGTGACCCAGCGTGGCGCAGTGCTCGCAACTGTGTGACCCAGACCGTCAGTGTGAGACTTGGGCTCTGGCGCTGTGCCTGGCGAGACGACCGCTGCAACGTTCGTGCCATCGCGATAGTCAGAGGGGGCATTTGAGTGCGTAGTCATCAGCCACGCGCCGGAAACAAACCCGCCGGTCTAAACACCAGCACCACCGCCATCAAGATATAAATCGAAATCGCTGCGAGCGTGGGGCCCACACTTGAGGCGACCGCTGGAGAAAAAAACAGTTTGAGCAAAGTGGGCAAAAAAGCCCGACCGGCGGTGTCAACAAAGCCTACGAGCAAAGCGCCCACAAACGCGCCGCGCATCGAACCGATGCCCCCAATCACAATACACACCAAGACTAGGATCAGGATTTGCTCACCCATGCCTGCCTGGATGGCCGTGATCGGACCAAGCAAGGCGCCTGCCAAGGCAGCCAATACCGCCCCCAACACAAACACGCTCATAAATAGCAAAGGCACGCGCACGCCCATCAACGTCGCCATCTGTCGATTCGAGGCGCCGGCACGCACCAACACTCCAGCGCGTGTTCTGGTCACAAACAGATACAACCCAAGCGCCACCGCTAAACCAACGGCAATAATGAGCAGGCGATAGGCGGGATAAAGAAAATCAGATGACAGACTCACGGGCCCGGCGAGCGAAGAGGGCATATTCATCATGATGGGGGCTGGGCCCCAGATCATTTTGACAACGTCATTCGCAATCAAAATCACCGCAAAGGTGCCGAGCACTTGAGCCAGATGATCGCGCACCACCAACTTGCGCACCAAAATCAGTTCAAGTACCAACCCAACCAAGCCCGTGATGACAGCTGCCATCACCACTGCTGCGACAAACGAACCAGTCACTTGCATGGTTTGGGCCGCAACATACGCACCGGCCATATACAGCGAGCCATGTGCCACGTTCAAGATATCTAAAATCCCAAACACCAGCGTCAGGCCTGCCGCAATCAAAAACAGCATCAACCCAAACTGCAAGCCATTGAGCAATTGCTCGGCAATCAGCGTGCCACTCATCGCAGCACCTGTTGCCGAGCCGAGAGACTTACTTTTTGCATTCGCCCACGTAAACGTCTTGGTACGAATCAAACACTTTGCCGACTAACTTGTTGGTGATGCGGCCATCAGCGTTCTTCTCGACCACGCGAACATACAGAGGCTGAATCGGAAAGTTATTGACGCCATACTTAAATGGGCCGCGCACCGATGAGAAGTCAGCTTTTTTCAAGGCAGCAATCACAGCTTCACGATCAGCAACTTTGCCACCCGTAGCCTTGACTGCAGCGTCGATCGCCATGATGGTGTCATAAGCCTGTGCGGCATACACGGCAGGGTAACGATTGTTGTACTCTTTACGAAACGCCTCGACAAATTTTTTGTTCTGCGCATTGTCTAAATCGTGTGCCCACTGAGCGGTATTAAACATACCGATCAAAGGCTCACCCACCGCCTGAATCACATCTTCATCTGCTGAAAACCCAGGGCCCACAAGCTTTACGCTTTGGTTTAAGCCCGCCGAAACAAACTGCTTCACAAAATTGATGCCCATCCCACCTGGCAAGAAGATGTAGATCGCGTCTGGCTTGACATCACGAATCTGCGCCAGCTCAGCTGCGTAATCAATCTGCCCAAGCTTGGTGTACACCTCTTGGTTTGGCGCAAGTTTGTAACCGCGTTTAAAGCCATTTAAGGCATCTTTGCCTGCTGGGTAATCTGGGGCGATGATGACCATTTTTTTGAAACCACGGTCGGCCGCGACTTTACCCGCCGCCTCATGGAAGGCATCGTTTTGGTACGAGACACCAAACCAGTAGTCGTTGCACTGGGCGCCGGCAAACTGGCTAGGGCCTGGGTTGTTTGACAGGTAAGGGACTTTGGCCGCGAACAAGGCCGGGCCAACCGCTAACGCCACGTTTGAACCGATTGGGCCTGTAAAAAAATCGATTTTGTCGCGCTGGATATAGCGGGTGACCAACTGCCGTGCTTGGTCTGGGTTACCACCCATGTCGGTCTGAATAAACTCAGCGGGCTGCCCGCCCAACTTGTTGCCAAGCTGCTTGATCGCAAGATTAAAGCCGTCACGCGCTTCGGCACCCAGCGCCGCAAACGGACCCGACAAATCGTTTGCAATACCAACCTTAATTGGCGTTTGGGCAATTGCAAGGGCTGGCAACAGCAAAGCTGCTGCGAATAGGCGTTTAAACAGTCGCATAAGAGTCTCCTGGGCGCGCGAATAATTAGCGTCAAATAGTAGCAGGTGAAAATTATTTTGCCACGACAAACTTTTACCCTCAAAATAAGTACTTTGGTGCAGTTTTTAGGGCTCAACGCACAAAATGACCACAATACATGGCGAAACACCAACGCCTGCGCAAGCACAGTTAGACCTACAGTACAACGCGCGAGCAACCGTGCCTGACATTGCACCTATGCTGCGCGATTACGCGGCGCTTAGCGCGCAAGCGCGTGCGACCCTGCCCTGCGCGCTGAACGTTTCCTACGGCGAACACCCAGACGAGACCTTGGATATTTTTTTTGCACAAGACAATGCGCGGGCTCCCGTTTTTATCTACCTACATGGTGGCTACTGGCGCCTACTTTCTAAAGACGACTCAAGCTTTATGGCACCGGCCCTGACTGCTGCAGGAATGACGGTCGTTGCAGTCAACTACTCGCTGGCGCCCGCGGTGACCCTGGATCGGATCGTGGATCAGACACGTCGGGCTGTGGCTTGGGTACAAAACAATATCGAACACTATCGCGGCAATGGTCAAAAACTGATCATTTCTGGCAGTTCGGCCGGCGGGCATCTTGGCGGCATGGTGCTTGCCCGCGGCTGGCAAGAGGCCTACGATTTTGACGCGAGCGGGCTCGCCGGCGCCGTGCTGCTCAGCGGCCTGTTTGACATCACCCCGCTGGTCAATACCCACATTAACGCATGGATGCACCTGAACCCCGAAGACGCTCGACGCAACAGCCCCCTGTTTGCCGTGCCCGAGGACGGCCCGCCGCTCATCGTCAGCTACGGTAGCAACGAAACCGAAACCTTCAAGCAACAATCTCGAGATTTTCTGGCTGCCTGGAAAGCCAAAGGACTGACAGGCGAGTATGTCGATATGCCTGACACGAATCACTTTGATTTGGTCTTGCATTTAAACCAGCGTGAGAGCCCGCTCGTTCAAAAGTTACTTAAGCTGCTGGGCCTACCAGGTTGAAGTTGCTCGCTCGGGCAATCTAGCTTCAAAAAAAAGCGATAATCACGCATCTTTCACCTTTTTAACTGCGAACCATCATGGCCGTTAATCTGCATATCCCGTCTGACGACGCTGTTTACCCTGTTGCCGGCATTGAAATCGGCGTCACTGAAGCTGGCATCCGCAAAGCCGATCGCCGCGACCTGACGGTGTTTCGTTTGAGCGAAGGCACTAGCGTCGGTGGCGTGTTCACCCGCAATCGGTTCTGTGCTGCGCCGGTGCTGGTGTGTCAAGCGCACCTGACTGGCACGCACAACATTCGCGCGTTAGTGATTAACACGGGCAACGCCAATGCAGGCACCGGCGAACCCGGCCTCAAAGCGGCCAATGAAACCTGTGACGCGCTCGCCGGTTTGCTAGGCCTGACGACTGCACAAATTTTGCCGTTTTCAACCGGGGTGATCCTTGAGCCTTTGCCGGTAGATCGCCTCAAAGCGGGCCTACCCGCCGCGATTAAAAATTTAGCGGCCAACAACTGGGTGTCAGCGGCGCATGGCATCATGACCACCGACACCTTGCCAAAAATTCACTCGCAACGCGTCAGCATCGGCGACAAGACCATCACGATTACCGGTATCAGTAAAGGCGCAGGCATGATTCGGCCTAACATGGCCACCATGCTGAGCTATCTCGCAACCGATGCAGGCATTGCCCAGTCGCTCATGAATGAACTGGCGCGCGAAGTAGCCGATGTCTCGTTTAACCGGATCACGGTAGATGGCGACACCTCAACCAATGACTCATTCATTGTCATGGCAACCGGCAAAAGCGGCCTAGTCGTTGATAGCGTGACGCACCCGCACTATGCCGCGCTCAAAGCCGCCCTATCCGGTGCAGCAATTGATTTGGCACAAAAAATCATACGCGATGCTGAAGGCGCCACTAAGTTCATGACGATTCAAGTCGAACAAGCCAACACCGTCGACGAGGCATTACTCGTTGCCTACGCCGTGGCACATTCACCTTTGGTTAAAACAGCCTTCTTTGCCAGCGACCCGAACTTAGGCCGCATTTTGGCTGCGATTGGCTACGCTGGCATCACTGACCTTGACGTGCGTGGTGTCAAACTTTGGTTAGGCGATGTGCTGGTCGCCGACAAAGGTGAACGTAATCCTGACTACCAAGAAGCCGACGGTCAGCGCGTCATGAAAGAACCCGAAATTTTAGTTCGCATCGCACTGGGCCGTGGCACCGTCGCACAAACCGTTTATACCTGCGACTTTTCGCACGAGTATGTCAGCATCAACGCAGATTACAGATCCTAATGAGCAACGCTAATTTATCAAACGGGCCCGACTCGGCCGACTTAATGGCGCGCGCCCTGCGCGTATTGGCCCAACTTGAAGCCTGGTTACCGCCCACGCCTCCGCCCACCGACTGGAAGGCGCTCGCCTTTCGTTGGCGCAAGCGCGGCGCCTCTCACGGTTGGCTGGATGCGATCGCTCATGTTGCGTTAATCAATACAACTGACTTGCAACACATCGAACGCCAGAAAGACATCATCGATCGCAATACGCGTCACTTTATTGAGGGCAAACCTGCTAACAATGTCTTGATGACTGGGGCTCGCGGCACGGGTAAAAGCTCGCTAGTCAAAGCCATGCTCGCAAGCTACGCAGAAAAAGGTTTGCGGTTAATTGAAGTCGACAAAAGCGACCTGGCCGATTTGGCAGACATCGTCGATCTGGTTGCCGAGCGGCCTGAAAAATTTATTGTGTTCTGCGACGACTTATCCTTCGAAGAAGGCGAGTCAGGCTACAAGGCACTGAAGTCTGTCCTGGATGGCTCGGCTGCCTCGGCCGGTACCAATGTTCTGATCTATGCCACCTCAAACCGCCGCCATCTCATGCCCGAATACATGAGCGAAAACTTACAGGCCAAGCATCAAGCCGACGGCGAAGTTCACCCGGGCGAAACCGTTGAAGAAAAGATTTCATTGTCTGAGCGCTTTGGCCTGTGGCTATCGTTCTACCCCTTCAAACAAGACGATTATCTGGATATCGTCGCGCACTGGTTGCGCACCTTAGGCTGCTCAGAGGCCAGCATCGCCGAGGCACGTACCGAAGCCTTACAGTGGGCACTTGAACGTGGCTCGCGCTCGGGTCGCGTCGCCTGGCACTTTGCGCGCGACTGGTCGGCGCGCTATGCCTGACAAAATCATTGATGTCGCGGTTGGGGTGCTGCTACGCCCCGATGGCACCGTGCTCTTAGGCAACCGGCCCGCAGACAAACCGTGGCCAGGTTGGTGGGAGCTTCCGGGCGGCAAGCTCGAGCCCGGTGAAACCGTCTTACAGGCGCTGGCGCGCGAACTTCATGAAGAGCTCGGGATCGAGGTCACCGTATCAGAGCGCTGGGTAACTTACGTACACGAGTACCCCACCACAACGGTGCGGCTCGCCTTTTGTCGGGTGACCGGCTGGCGCGGCGAACCCAAGGGGCTAGAAGGACAAGAGTTGCGCTGGGTCGATTTACGCCACGCCCACGAGGTACCACAATTACTTCCTGCAACCTACCCGCCGCTGCGCTGGCTGCAGCTGCCCGAGGTCTATGCGATTTCGGCGATTGGAGCTCCTGAAAATCTGTCTGATTTTTTACTGCGCTTAGACAAAAATTTAGCTGCTGGCTTGCGTTTATTGCAGTGGCGCGAACCCAACTGGCCCGGCGGGGTTGCGGCGCCTGACTTGTATGAGGCACTCGTGACGGTGCTCGCTCGCTGCCGCGCAGCCGGGGCTCGTGTGCTTATCAACAGCATGCATCCGGCCCAATGGTGGGCATTGGCTGATGGGCTGCATTTGCGCTCAACAGACGCTGCTCACCTGTCAACGCGCCCGGCTCTTGCTGAAGGCGCACTTCTTGGGGTGTCGACGCACAATCTGACGGAGCTCGCGCAGGCACGAGCACTCAACGCTGATTTTGCAGTGCTAGGCCCTGTTTTACCAACACCCTCTCATCCGGACGTACCCGGCATGGGGTGGGCAAACTTTGCCGAGCTCAATGCGCAAGCGGGGCTACCGGTCTACGCACTGGGCGGTCAATCTGCCTCAACACTCGCTTTAGTCCGCTCGGTTGGTGGGCACGGTTTTGCTGGGATTCGCGCTTGGGTTGCCTGAGTCATCTACGCGTCTAAGTTCTTGCGCTGACCAACCGCCACCAAGCGCCGCAATGAGGCGCAGGCTAGCAGCGAAGCGGTTTCCAATCAACGTGATGTAGGTGCGTTCGTTGTTCAGCGCGGTCGCTTCAAGCACTGCAACGCTCAGATAATCAATTAACCCTTGATCGTACTGATTTCGGGCGAGTTTGAGAGAGAGCCGGGCAGCCTCCACGGCAAGACGCTGCACCACGTCTTCTTGCTCAAAGACACGCATCTGAATCATGGCGTTTTCAACTTCTTGCAAGGCGTTCAAGACAGTTTGTCGATAGATCGCCGTCTGCACATCAAACTGCGCTCGGGCCTGAGCGATCTGCGCTTGGCGTGCACCACCGTCAAAAATTAAGGCGGCAAGTTGAGGGCCAAGTGACCAAAACTGCGCCGGCGCACTAAACCATTGCGTCAAGTCATTGCTACGATAGCCGGTGTTGGCATTTAATGTCAGACTTGGAAACCACGCTGCAGTGGCCACCCCAATCAAAGCGTTGGCCGAGGCGGTGCGCCGCTCGGCTGCCGAAATATCGGGGCGACGCTCAAGCAGTTCAGAAGGCAAACCCACCGGAACCTTAGGAGGCACAAGTGACAGTGGTTGCGCCGCAATCGCAAATGTTGAGGGGGCACGCCCCAGTAATACTGCCACAGCATTTTGAGCAATCGCTCGCTGCTGCTCAAGATCAATGAGTTGCGCGCGCGTGCTTTCTAGTTGGGTGCGAGCCACCGCCACGTCGGCCTGACCTGAAATACCCGCACTGTAACGATTTTGAGTCAACGTTAAGGCGCGCTCGTAAGACGCCACCGTTGCCTGCAGCAACCGCTTTTGCTCATCTAATACTCGCACTTGTAGGTAACTCAGCCCCATCGCAGTTTGCGCGGTTAATCGCGCACCAGTCACCTCTGCCGCGAGCGCTAACTCGGTTGCATCGGTCGATTCAATATTTCGACGTACGCTTCCCCAGATATCAATTTGCCAGCTCGCCAGCGCATTGGCGCTGTAGGTGCTGATCGAAGTGCTGTTCACCACACCACCAGGACCCGTTGCAGACCCCCCAGCGCGGGTGGCGCCACCCGTAGCAGATACGGTGGGTAGCAGCGGAGCGCGCGAACCCTGTGTCAAGGCCACCGCCTGTCTGAACCGAGCCTCAGCCTGCGCAATATTCTGGTTAGCAACGTTGAGTTCTTGCATCAGTTGAGTGAGCGTGCCATCGTTGTACATTAACCACCAGGCACCACTGGGTGCCTCGGCGAGCTGTGGCTGAGCCGGTTTCCAGCCCGGTGTCTCTTTAAACTGCACGCCAACATCAATCGCGGGGCGCACATAATCCGGGCCTACCATGCAAGACGCGAGTAGGCTCAACACGACAAGCAGCAGCAGTGCGCGCACGCTGCGCACCACATACCAAGACCCAAGAGTACGAAGGCAATCAATCATGTTTAAGCGCCATCAGGCAACACTATAAAAAGAGTACGCAAGCAATCAATCAGATTTAAACGCCATCAGGTAACACGACAGGTTTTGAACCAGACCATGGTTTAGTCAACAACCAGAGCCGCAATCGATCAAGATACAAGTAAACCACAGGCGTGGTGTACAACGTCAGTAACTGACTCACCAACAGACCACCTAAAATCGTGATACCCAGCGGCTGACGCATTTCAACCCCTGCACCCGAAGCAAATACTAAGGGCATCGCACCAAAAATTGCAGCGCACGTGGTCATCAGAATTGGTCTGAAGCGTGTCATACAGGCTTGATGAATCGCCTCTTTAGGCGACAAGCCTAGTTTACGCTGCGCTTCAAGGGCAAAATCCACCATCATGATCGCGTTCTTTTTCACAATCCCAATCAACAAAAACACACCAATCAAAGCAATCAGGGTGAACTCGGTTTTCATCAACAATAACGCCAATAACGCACCGATTCCTGCCGAGGGCAGCGTCGACAAAATCGTCAACGGGTGAATCGTGCTTTCGTAAAGAATACCCAACACGATGTACATGGTGACCAGCGCGCCAAGAATCAGCCAGGGCTGATTCGCCAACGCACTTTGCAAGGCCTTTGCCGTCCCCTGAAAACCTGCTTGAATTTTTTCGCTTGGCAAGTTAATACCCGCAATCGCCTGGTCGATCGCGGCATTGGCTTGCCCCAGCGAGACCCCGGGCGCCACATCAAACGAAATCGTATCGGCCGCCGACAAGCCCTGATGTCGAACACTTAACGGCGCATTGTTCACCTCAAATTTTGCCACCGCCATCAAGGGGACACGTTGGCCTGTTTGACTCAATACGTACACATCCCGCAATGACTCGGGGTCTTGCGCGTGACGTGAGCCAACCCCCATCACCACCCGGTATTGATTGCGATCACCATACATCACCGAAATCTGCCGCTGGCTAAAAGAGTTATTCAATACAGCAGAAATACTCGCCATCGGTACGCCCAGTCGCTGCGCGGCATCGCGATCGATCTGCAACGAGACTTGTCGGCCGCGATCCTCGACGTCGGTATCCACATCGATCAACTCAGGCAAGCCTGCAAGCGCTTGTTGCACTTTTGGCATCCATTCTTTCAAGTCCTCAAGTTCATTGGCCATGAGCGTATATTGAAACGCCGAACTGCTTTGTCGCCCACCAATCCTGATATCTTGTTGCGCCATCAAAAATAAACGCGCGCCAGGGATCCCCCCGAGCTGTGGCCGCAACCGTGAGATCACATCTCTGACTGAAATTTTTCGCTCAGCGAAGGGCTTAAGCTGCACGGCCAAAAAACTGCTATTGCTGCCGCCTCGTCCACTGGCATAGGCCGTCACAGTACTGATGGCCGGGTCGCGCAAGAGCACCTGCCTGAAGCGATCAAGCTTGGGCTTCATCGAGTCAAACGAGGTACCGTCATCCGTAGCAAAAAAACCCAGCATCATGCCGGTATCTTGCTGTGGAAAAAAGCCTTTTGGTACCACGCTATACAGATAAAAATTCAAGCCAACCGTCGCCGCTAACAGCAACATCATCAAACGACCGTGGCGCAACGCCCAGTGCAAGGAGCGTCCATAACCATTCACTGTTGCGTCAACAATCGCTCGAATACCGCGCGAAAAAATATTGGGCCGACCGTTTGCGACCGGATCTTTAATGGGGCGCTTAAGCAAGTGCGCGGCCATCATCGGCGTCAATGTTAGAGACACCAACATTGAAATTAATATTGCAGCCGACAAGGTCACCGCAAATTCTCGAAATAAGCGGCCAGGCAACCCGCCCATCAGCAAGATCGGGATAAATACCGCAATGAGAGAGATGCTCATTGACAACACAGTAAAGCCAACTTCTTTTGTACCGCGCAAGGCCGCGCGTTGAATTGACTCGCCACGCTCGACGTGGCGCATAATGTTTTCGACTACGACGATGGCGTCATCCACTACAAAACCTGTCGCCACAATCAGTGCCATCAAAGACATCGTATTTAACGAGTAGCCACACAAGTACATCACGCCGAAGGTGCCGATCAAAGACACAGGTACTGCAATCGTCGGGATAAAGGCGGCACGCAAATTACGCAAAAACACAAGCACCACCATCATCACTAAACCAATGGCAATTAACAGTGTTTTTTCGGCTTCGTGCACCGAAGCCCGAATGCTAGGGGTGCGATCTTGCGCAACCGATACCGTCACATCTGCGGGCAACATCGCTCGCAACACAGGCAAATCTGCCCGAATCTGATCAACAGTCTGGATGATGTTGGCTTTAGCCTGGCTGCGCACGAGTACCAAAATAGCCTGCTGGGTATTGAAATAGCCAATATTGAACGTATCCTCAACTGAATCTTCGACCCGGGCAACCTCTGACAAGCGCACTGGTGCGCCATTACGCCACGCGACAATGAGCGGTCGATAGTCTGCGGCTTTCCAGAGTTGATCGTTAGCCATAATCTGCCAGCGATACGTTTCGTTTTCGAGCACCCCTTTGGGTCGGGTGGAGTTTGCCGCAGCGATCACCATTCGAACTGTTTCAAGCGATACACCCGCCTGTGCAAGGGCGTCGGGATCAAGGTCGATACGTACTGCCGGTAAAGAGCTTCCGCCAATCTGTACTTCGCCCACCCCTTCGACTTGCGACAGCTTTTGTTGCACCGTCGTCGAGGCAATGTCATACAACTGCCCCTGCGACAACGAGTCAGACGTCAAGGCAAGCGTCATAATTGGTGCAGCGGCGGGGTTGGCCTTGTTATAAGACGGGTTGCTACGCAAACCACTCGGCATCATCGCTCGGGCCGCATTGATTGCGCCCTGCACATCGGTGGCCGCACTATTGATATCGCGACTCAAGTCAAACTGCAACGTGATACGCGTCTGGCCCGTGGTGCTACGCGACGTCATTTCAGAGACGCCCGCAATAGTACCAAGCGAGCGCTCGAGCGGCGTTGCCACTGTCGCCGCCATCACTTCAGGGCTGGCACCAGGCATTTGCGCTCGCACGCCAATCACCGGAAACTCAATCTGCGGCAAGGGCGCAATCGGCAGCAAGCTATGTGCCAACCAGCCTGCCAGCACCACACCCAGCCAAATCAATATCGTGGCAACTGGGCGGACGATAAAGGGGCCAGATAGGCTCATGGCGCGGGATCGCCTGCGCTTGCGCTGGCGCGACGGCCGACAAACATTCGATCAAAGAACAAATAAATGACAGGCGTCGTGAAAAGCGTCAACACTTGACTCACAAGCAAGCCACCCACCATCACCAAACCAAGCGGCTGCCGAAGTTCGGCGCCTGTTCCGGTTGATAGCATGAGCGGCACGGCTCCAAATAACGCCGCAAGCGTTGTCATCAAGATTGGGCGAAACCGCAACAGTGCAGCTTGTTGGATCGCCTCGCGGGCAGGCATCTTATGCTTACGCTCAGCTTCAAGCGCAAAATCGATCATCATGATCGCATTTTTTTTCACAATCCCGATCAACAGAATGATGCCGATAATGCCAATCATATCCAGATCGCGGCCTGTGAGCGTCAACGCCAACAAAGCGCCAATCGCGGCTGACGGCAGGGTCGACAAAATCGTAATCGGATGGATGAAGCTTTCGTACAGCACACCGAGCACGATATACATCGTGATCACAGCAGCCAAAATCAAAAATAACGTACTAGAAAGCGAAGCCTCAAACGCACGCGCAGCACCCTGAAACCGCGCCTGAATCCCCACCGGCATCCCAATCGCTTGCTGAGAAGCATTGACTGCGGCCACTGCATCAGACAACGAGGCACCGGGCGCCAGGTTAAAAGAGATCGTCACCGATGGAAACTGATCGAGCCGATTTAACACCAACGCAGAACGCCCTTCAGTCACGGTGACTAAGTTAGTCAGCGCAATAGGTTTACCTTCGGCCGTTTTGACATAAATTGACCCAAACGCCGACGGATCGCGGCGAAACTGCGGCGCCGTCTCAAGCACCACACGGTACTGGTTGGATTGAGTAAAAATCGTTGAAATTTGGCGCTGTCCAAAGGCATCGTATAACGCGTCATCGATCGCCGCCGTCGAGACGCCCACGCGCGCAGCAGCGTCGCGATCAATTTGAATAAACGTATTGAGCCCCTCGTTCTGCATATCATCAATCACATCGGCCAGTGGTTCACGCTGGCGCAATTGATCAACGAGTAAGGGTACCCACTGCGCGAGCAAAGCTGGCTCAGAGCTTTCAAGCGTTAGTTGATACTGAGTACGGCTGACACGATCTTCAACAGTCAAGTCCTGTACGGGCTGCAGATAAAACTGCAAACCAGTGACTGCACTCAGGCGCTTTTGCAAGCGCTGAATAATCACAGAGGCCTGGTCCTTTCTTAGGTCATGTGCACGCAAGGCCACTTGCATGCGCCCAGTGTTTACCGTTTCATTGACAGAGTCAACGCCCACAAAGGATGCCACCGTGGCGACATCGGGGTCTTCTAAGATCACTTTGACGGCCTCTTGCTGGCGCTGCGCCATCGTTGCAAACGCAAGGTTTTGCGGCGCTTGCGTCACGATTTGAATCAGCCCAGTATCCTGCGCAGGGAAAAAACCTTTTGGAATGGCCAGATACAGCAGCGCTGTCAATAAAAAAGTGCCAAGTGCGACGAATAATGTGAGTGTCTGATGGTTGAGCACGACCTGCAACAAACGACCATAGCCGGCAATCAGTTCATCAATTTTCTGACTAATGTAACGCGTTAAGGTACCGCCGCTTTGATGATCCCCTACACGCAACATGCGCGCACACATCATCGGCGTGAGGGTCAGCGAGATCAGTAATGACAGCAAAATCGCCACCGCAAGCGTGACAGCAAACTCTCTGAAAAGCCGCCCTACCACCTCAGTCATGAAGAGCAGAGGTATCAGCACTGCGATCAGAGACACCGTCAAAGACACAAGCGTAAAACCAATTTGCGAGGCGCCTTTTAGTGCAGCTTGCATGGGCGTTTCACCGCGCTCGAGGTAGCGGGCGATATTTTCGATCATCACAATCGCATCATCGACCACAAAACCTGTCGCAATCGTCAGGGCCATTAAGGTCAGGTTGTTAATGCTAAAGCCAATGAGGTACATGACACCAAACGTGCCCACCAACGAAAGTGGTACGACGATGCTGGGGATTAACGTCGCAGTCAAGGTACGTAAAAATACAAAGGTCACCAGAACAACTAAGCCTATCGCGAGCAAAAGCTCAGTCTGCACGTCACGCACCGATTCGCGAATCGTCTGAGTGCGGTCGGACATGACTTTAACGTCAAGGTTGACCGGCAACGCCAAGCGTAATTGCGGCAAGAGCTTTTGGATGCGATCAACCACCTCAATCACATTTGCGCCGGGTTGGCGCTGTACGTTCAATAAGATTGCGGGCTCGGTGTCGGCCCAAGCCGCAAGACGCGCGTCTTCAGCCTCGGATACCGCCGTGGCAACATCCGAGAGTCGCAACGGTGCGCCATTGTTATATGACACCACCAAGTTCATATACTCGAGCGGTGTTTTAAGCTGATCATTGGCGTTGATGGTGGTCGAGCGCACCGCGCCATCAAGCGTCCCTTTCGGCTGATTCACGTTGGCACCAACAACCGCTGCCCGCACGTCAGCAAGCGTCAAACCGTAGGCTGCCAACGCCTGGGGATTTGCCTGAATTCGCATTGAAGGCCTCTGCCCTCCTGCCACAGTCACCAAACCCACACCCGCTACTTGAGCGATCTTCTGTGCCATGCGGGTATCAACTAAATCCCGTATTTGAGGCAAAGGTACGGTGGGTGATGTCACCGCCAAGGTCAATACCGCAGCGTCGGCAGGGTTCACTTTGTTGTAGACAGGCGGCGCCGGCAAATCACGCGGCAATAAATTACTTGCGGCATTGATCGCAGCCTGCACCTGCTGTTCGGCCACATCAAGTGGCAACGACAAAGCAAACTGCAGCGTAATGACTGAAGTGCCAGCGGCACTACTGGACGACATCTGCCTCAATCCCGGCATCTGTCCAAACTGCCGCTCAAGTGGCGAGGTCACAAGCGCAGCCATCACATCGGGGCTAGCACCCGGGTAGTAAGTGGTCGATTGAATGGTGGGGTAGTCAACTTCGGGAAGCGATGAGACCGGTAACCAACGATAGGCAATCAGCCCAGACAGTAACAACGCCACCATCGCCAGCGTCGTGGCAACGGGCCGAACGATAAACGGCCGAGACAGGTTCACGGCCGAGACGGTGCCGAGGTGTTGCCCGGCTGGCCAGCAGGTTGAGTCGTTGGAGTGCGTCCGCCCGCCCCAGGCGAACGGCTACCCGCGCCCTCACCACCACTGATCACACGCACTTTTGCACCCACGCGCAGACGATCCGTGCCTTCAAGCACGACTCGTTCACCGACCGCTACCCCGTCGAGGATCGCCACCCGATCACCGCTGCGCGCACCTGTTTTTACGGTTCGCACCGCAACGGTATCGTCCGGCAAAATCACGTACACAAACGCACCTTGGTTGCCCTGCTGTAACGCCCCCGAAGGGATGGTTAACGCATCCCTCACGGTGTTGACCTTCATGCGCACATTCACAAACTGATTTGGAAACAACGCATCTGTTTCGTTACTAAACCGCGCTTTGAGCTTGACTGTGCCGGTTGTGACATCAATTTGGTTATCAATTGTCATCAACTCGCCTTGGGCCAGTCGCACCTGATCGGAGCGATCGTAGGCCTCTACCGTTAGCGTCCTGCCAGCGAGTAAGGGCCCACGCACCGAAGGTAAATCGTTTTCGGCCAGAGTAAACAAGACGGCAATTGGCTGCGTCTGAGTGATGACCACCAACCCCATTGGATCATTGGCATTGATCAGATTGCCCGCGTCGACACGTCGCAGTCCAAGGCGACCCGCAATCGGTGCTGTGATACGGGTGTAATCAAGTTGCAGTCGAGCACTGTTCACGGCAGCCTGATCGCTTTTGAGTTGCCCCTCAAACTTGCTCACTAACGCCAGTTGGGTATCGAGCATCTGAGGCGCAATCGAATCTTGTTTACGTAACGTTTGATAGCGCTGTAAATCACGCTTGGCGTTTTGATATTGGGATTCATTTTGTTGCTGCTGACCGAGTGCCTGCTCAAGGGCCACTTCAAACGAACGGGGGTCGATTCTAGCGAGCAACTGGTCTTCTTTGACTTGCTCGCCCTCTTTGAACAAGACTTCGATCAATTCGCCTTGTACGCGGCTGCGCACCGTGACCGTGTTAAACGCTGTGACGGTGCCAAGACCGCGTAAATAAATGTCCAGATCTTGCACTCGCGCCGCTTCTATCTTGACCGGCACAGACGGCACAAAGCCCGCCGGCGGCCCCTTCTTTGCCGTGGTCGAAGCATCAGGGATCAACCACCAAACGGCGAGTGCCACCAACACTGCACTCACGATCCATACAAGCGGCGATCGCACGAAAAGGTGCATTGACAAACGTTTAACCATTAGTATTTCCAGGCGCCCCTAAAGGGCGCAAAGGGTCATTTTGAAGGCAACATCCTGCGCCACAGCCTGCGGTCGCTGGTCACCTAACTGAGCCGAGTAACGGATCCAGACCATATACTTATTGGCACTGATCTCAGGAAATACTCCAGCAGTGTCATCTACCCAGACACGCAGGAGCTGATAGGTTTTACCCGCCAACATCTGCTGGTAAGCGCCTTGGGGCGCCACCGCTTTCACTGCTTCACCCGATTCGCGCAGCAGTCGCAAGACGATCGCAATACCGATATGTACTGGCATCAAGGTTGAGATCCAGCGCTGTAAATCAGACTGACGCTGGGCATCAGGCAAACTTTGCCAGGCATGAAACGAAGGCATATCTACCTGAGTGCCTCCGCCTGGCACAATTAAACGCCCCCGCAAGCTAGTCAGCCATTCGTTTTCTCGCAGCGACTGCCCAGTACGGCCACTCGAATTAAGATTAGCGGCAGCTTTCTCAATTTCGGCCAACATACTTGTCAGAGTTTTTGTATCGACGCCAGGGTGATCCTTTAACCCCACTAGCACCATTCGCTGGCGCTCAAGATCTTGTAAAACACTGCCTTTAATGTCGGTGCGCTCGGTGGCATCCAACAAGTCAAACAAGGCAGAGAGCGCAACCTGATGCTGCCGCGCATCGCTTAATCCAGCAAAAAACAACATTCGATCAAACAACGACTCGAGGCGCAACAGCGCCCGAACACGTTCATTGAAAGGATATTCGAACAAAATCACAATAGTTGCATGTACGGAGCTGAAGGGTTAGCGATTTAGCGCGCGCGATTTGACGCAAGTTGTGCAAGGTTACACCAGCCTTGGTGCAACACCAATACTTGTTTTTCTAGGGCCGCCATCGAAACCGTCTTTGAATTGTCAACCACGTCGTCGGCTACCGCTAAGCGCTGCTCACGAGTAGCTTGAGCCGCCAGGATATTGTGGATAGTCGCAAGTTCGATACCGCTTCGGGCCTGTACTCGCTGAATCTGGGTCTCTTGATCGCAATCCACCACGCACAGGCGATCAATTTGCTGCCGCCAACGACCAGATTCAACCAACAGAGGCACCACAAATACAAGATAGAGACCCTGCGCATGCTCCGCCTCTTGGCGAACAGTCTGGGCAATCAACGGGTGCAAAATCGCCTCAAGCTCAACCCGTCGAGCTGGGTCAGTGAAGACTAGCTCTCGCATACGGGCTCGGTTCAAGGCGCCTGAGGGCTCGATCACTTCTGCACCAAAGGCTTGTCGTATCGGGTCGATCGCCCGACCGGCTGGAGCGGTCAGGCTGTGGGCAATCAGATCGGTATCAATCACTGAAGCCCCCCAGCCGGCAAGCAAGTTGGCCACCTGCGTCTTACCCGAACCGATACCGCCGGTCAGGCCCAATTTAAACTTCGAAGTCTGCATATTTACCTTACGAGCAGGCCTGTCAGGTACCCAAATGAAAGACATGACAAGCTATTTTGCGTACAAAATAGCACGAGGATACCGCCGATTGCCAAATAAGGGCCAAACGCTAGGGCCTCAAACCGTTTCAAGCGACCGCTCGCACGCCCGTACAAGACGGCCACGCAGGCCGCAAGCGAGGCCACCAATAGGGCCCAGGGCAGGCCCTCCACACCAAGCCAGGCTCCGTTTGCAGCAGCGAGTTTTAAATCACCAAAGCCGATACCATCGCGACCACTGCACCCCCGAAACGCCGCCCAAATTAACCATAACAGTCCATAGCCCGCCGCGGCACCCGCCACGGCATCGTCTAATTCGACCCACCCGCCTGACCAATGAAACAGTAAGCCAGCCCAAAGCAGTGGAAGGGTCAGCGTATCAGGCAAAAGATGAGTCTGCGCGTCAATCCGCGCCAATACTTGTGAAGTCGCGCAGTAGCTCGCAGCCATCCAGGCATGCCAACTGACACCCCAGTTCAGCACCACGAACACATTGCAGACGCACAGACCGCCGGCCAGCAGCCCATCTAAGGCATTTTTTGTACCTGACCGGTGCGAGCTCAAGCGTGTGGCCGACGCATCAGCCTCCACGTACTGCGCCATCAAGCGCCCAGACAACTCGCGCGCCAACGGCACCAAGATCAAGGCACTGAGCACCCCAAGAGGCAGCCCAATCAACAACGCGCTCAACAATCGTTCAAACATAACGGCTTGTTGCGAAGTTACTGTGCATGGACGGTGCCAAATGCGTAGAATGCATAAAATCCTTGAAGTCTCTTGAATTAGGAAGTCTCGATTATGTTTCGAAGCACCAGGCGCCTAGCCCCGCACGCCTTAAAATTTCGGCCTCACCTGATCGCTTTGTTAGTAGTCGGGCTAACGGGCTGTGCACAAATGCAGCAGGCGGGCTATTACAACCCTCCTCCAGCCAGCACAGCCACTGATGCGATCGCCCAAGGCGATGGCATCTATAACAACCAAACGTTACGCGCCCCAAGCCAGATCCAAATTGGTCTGCAGCAGCCAGGTGCTGCGACCCGAACCGCCGCAACATCGACACCAGCCCCTAGCCCGGTTGCAACAAATCCGCGCCCAACGGCATCGGGGCAAATCGCGGGTACCAACGTAACCTCGGGTGCGCCTGCCACCGCCGCGACCTACGACAGCTCAAATGCCCCAGTTAACGCGCCACCCTCAAACGTCGGTTCAAGCGTTGACTCAGCCGCGAGCGCGGCAGCGGTACCATCCGAAAGCCTGCAAGCCACGCTCATCCCTGAGCCTCAAAGCTTTGCCGGCACCTTGCCGTGCTTTCATCCCGAAATGAAATGTTCAGCGCAACGCGTGACCATCACTCTGGCGCCCAATGGCCGCTGGCGCGCACGCGCTGCCTACCTTGAGCAAAGCAGCAAGAACAGTACGGTGCAAACCGATCAGGGCTGCTGGAGAGCGTCGGCTCAGGCGGTACCACGCATCGTGTTGCTGAACAATCAAGGTAATGTGCGCGCCGAGCTTGCGATGACCTCGGGCAATATGCTGCGGCTCATTTCAATGAACGGTGGTACAGCGAACCTCACCTACAATCTTTCGCGTCAACCTGATCTTGACCCAATCGATGAGTTAAAAGGAAAGCCAGCACCAAACTGCCCGTGATCGACAGCAGATAAGCGGCTGACGCAGTAAAAAGACCTAATCGACCTTATCTGGAATCCAACCGAGGTCACTCGGTTGACTGAAGCTCGGCTCGGGCAAGTGCGATGGCTCGGGACTAATGCAAACCGTGCGAGCCAACTGCACGGCGTTGCGTACCCCCATTTTGTGAAAGATACGAGCACGATGCGCCTCAACAGTGCGCATTGAGATACCCAACTCACTTGCGATTAACTTGTTAGACTTGCCCTCGGCGACAGGGTGAATGACATCTCGCTCGCGCGCAGTCAGCGCTTTCCAGCCACTGTCTGCCCTGTTTTCTGAAAGTTTCATACTGCCTCCGTGTCAACACGAAGCGCAGTCTGTCATGAGTCAGTCAGCACGCATAGCTGTCAAATCTGACAGGCGGATTAACCCTAGGTTGGGAGGGCAACGTTCAGATTTCGAGATTATCGATCAAACGGGTTGCACCTAATTTAGCCGCCGCCAACACCACTAACGGCTCAGCCGCCGCAATATCTTGAGGTGTTGGCTTATTGAGATCGCGCTGGCGGCGAATCGCAATATAGTCAACTTGCCAACCTCGACCCTGCAGTACATTCGCAGCGTCATCTCCGAGCTTACTGGCATCGAGTTCACCAGCCCTGAGCCTCTGTTGCACAGACTGCAAAGCAGCATAGAGCTGCGGTGCCTCAGCACGCTCGTGCGGTTGCAGATAAACATTGCGCGATGACAGGGCCAAACCATCTTCAGCCCGTACCGTTTCGTGTGCCAAAATCTCGACGGGTAATTGAAACTGGCGACACATGTTGCGTATCACCATGAGTTGCTGATAATCTTTTTTGCCAAACACCGCCACGCCAGGCTGTACACAAGAAAAAAGCTTTAACACCACCGTACTCACGCCACCAAAAAACCCAGGACGATATTCACCTTCAAGAATGTCACCCAACTCTTGCGGGGGTTGCACCCGATAGTTTTGCGGTTCGGGGTAAAGCTCGCGCTCATCTGGTGCAAACAAACAATAAACATCGCGGTCACGTTGCAGCTTTTTAATATCATCTTGCAAGGTGCGTGGATATCTTTCAAAATCTTCGCCTGGGGCAAACTGCAAGCGGTTGACAAAAATACTTGCTACGACTGGGTCACCGTGCTGTCGCGCGAGTTTCATCAACGCCAAGTGACCTTCGTGCAAGTTACCCATGGTCGGCACAAAGGCCACTCGCAACTGCCCACGCAATTGGTCACGTAACTCTTGGATGGTATGAACAACCTTCAATTCTTTGTCTCCGTGTCTCGGCCAAGCGCGATCTAAACAGCCGCGCTTGTGTAGGCCAAACGCACATAAATCGGGGCGTAGGGTTCAGCTTGAGTAATTTCTAATAAGGTTTCGCGCGCAAGTTCAAGCAAGGCCAAAAAATGCACCACGATCACAGCGGTCGGAGCACCCTCAGCGATACGCTCCATGAATAGTTCGCCAAATTCGATAAAGCGCACACCATTGAGACGACGCAAAATATGTGTCATGTGATCGCGCACCGACAATTGCTCGCGGGTGATGTGATGATGTGCATTGAGCTTTGCACGCTTTAAGATATCAACCCAGGCCTGCCGCAAATCTTCAACACTGACGTCGGGTAAGGCGCGTTCAACACGCAAGTCAGCAAAAGCCTGTGCACGTTGAAAGTCACGGCCCAATTGAGGCAAGGCATCTAACTTTCGAGCCGCGAGCTTAATTTGCTCGTACTCAAGCAAGCGACGCACCAGCTCGGCGCGCGGATCTTCTGCCTCTTGCCCGGTGTCAGATTTTTTTACCGGCAACAACATGCGAGCTTTAATTTCGATCAGCATCGCGGCCATCAACAAATACTCTGCCGCAAGCTCTAGGTTGTGCATCCGGATCTGATCGACATACGACAGATACTGCCGCGTGACCTCGGCCATCGGAATATCAAGCACATTGAAGTTTTGCTTGCGGATGAGATAAAGCAGCAGATCGAGTGGGCCTTGAAACGTCTCGAGAAACACCTCAAGCGCATCGGGCGGAATATAAAGATCGGTGGGCAACGAAAACAACGGCTCGCCATACAGACGGGCAAGCGCCACCGCGTCGATGACATCAGGAGTTGTGTCGACCGAGGGTGTGACAAGCGCATTCAGGCTCGCGCCTGAAACTTGAGTCGCAGCCATGAAAACTACTTATTTTGGTACACGTAGGGATCTTGACGCACCCGCGCCTGTTTGAACCCTTCAGCCAGCTCGGGGTCTTGAGGCTTATCCCATAAGCGCGCGCGCCCATCACGCTGACGTTGTTCGACGTCAGTGTGCGCGGCCTTGTAAGCCTGAAGAAATTGGGTAATTTCTGAAGTGTAATTCTCAGCCATGGCGTTTTTATAAATAATTGGACTAGTGCTTAGTGTACTGTAGAGCCTGACCCTTGTTGATTAGTGCCTTGACCACCTAAGATTGCCGCGATGTCGACGACTCCCTCTGGGCTAAACCGCCCACAACCAGACTCTACTGCACCAAAAGACACGGCGAAACCCGAGCGAATGCTGCCTTTTATCGTCGGTTGCGCGCTGCTCATGCAGATGCTCGACTCGACGGTGGTCACGACGGCCTTACCAACCATGGCGGCTGATTTGGGCGCCGACCCTGTGCGCCTGAACATTGCGATCACCTCGTACCTGCTTGCCGTCGCCGTCTTTGTACCCATTAGTGGCTGGGCCGCTGATCGCTATGGGGCCAGACGCGTCTTTATTGCCGCCATCGCTCTGTTTACACTCAGCTCGCTGACCTGTGCGCTGTCAGCCACTCTCACACAGCTTGTCTTATCGCGCATTGTTCAGGGTATCGGGGGGGCCATGATGGTACCCGTCGGGCGCATCATTCTGCTGCGCACAATCCCAAAACACGAACTTCTGAAGGCCATGGCCTTTTTGTCAATGCCAGCCCTGATTGGGCCGATGGCTGGGCCACCTCTAGGCGGATTTTTAGTCACCTACGCCTCGTGGCACTGGATCTTTTTAATCAACCTCCCAATTGGCATCTTGGGGATCTGGATGATTTTGCGTTTTGTGCGTGAATTGCCCAATGATCATCAAGCTCACCCGCTGGACTGGCTCGGTTTTTTTCTCAGTGCGCTATGCATGGCGACCTTGGTCGGGGGCTTTGAGTCCTTGGGTCAAGGCGGGCCTTCCATTGCGGTGTCGGCCGCCCTAATTGCAACGGGTCTAATTTCAGGTGCGCTGTATTACTGGCATTCGCAGCGTCATTCAGATCCAATCTTGGATTTGTCTTTATTGAAAATTCACACGTTTAGAGTCTCAACGATTGCCGGTAATCTTTGTCGCTTCGGGGTCGGTGCCGTGCCCTACTTGTTAGCATTAATGCTGCAAATCGGCTTCGGGCTGAGCGCGCTTTCAGCGGGGCTCATCACCTTCGCGGGTGCGGTCGGGGCAATGGCCATGAAGATGGCAGCACCGCGGATTCTTGATCGCTGGGGCTATCGACGCGTGCTAACCGTCAATGCTGTCTTTACCGGGGCCAGCCTTGCCGCTTGCGCCTTTTTTACCGCCTCCACGCCCGCAGTGGTCATGATTGGCGTATTGCTGTTCGGTGGTTTTTTTAGGTCGTTACAGTTCACGGCGATTAACACACTGGCCTATGCAGATATCACTCAAGCCAGCATGAGCCGCGCGAGCAGCTTTGCCGCAATGGGACAACAACTCGGTGTGAGCTTAGGAGTGGGTGTGGCCGCAGAAGCGCTGCACCTGAGCATGCTTTGGCGAGGCTCGAGTCAGCTCATCGCTGCCGATGTTGTCGTGGGGTTTCTAGTGATTGGCGTGCTGTGCGCCTTGCCAAGCTTTGTTTTCTGGCGGCTACCACCCGATGCAGGCGAAAGTTTGCGACAAAATCGACCTGGCTAAGATGCCGCGCCTGAAAGATTGACCAGCTCTCGATTGCTAATTAGTCGCACCTGAAGCTTAACTAGCTCTTGATTACTGATTAGTCGCACCTGAAGCTTAACTAGCTCTTGATCACTGATTAGGCGCACCTGAAGCTTAACTAGCTCTTGATCACTGATCAAGTCGCACCGGAAGCTTAACTAGCTCTTGATCACTGATTAGTCGCACCGGAAAGCTTGACCAGCTCTTGATACTTGGCCCGCTCGGCTGCCACCAAGGCGGTCATTTGCTCGACCGACAAGCTGGCAGCTTCAGAACCCATTGTTTTTAAGCGTTCTTTCACATCAGGTTCGGCAAGCGCCGCCATATAGGCCGTGTGCAGCTTTTCGACGATCGCCGCGGGTGTCCCTGCAGTGGTGAACACGCCAAACCAAGTTCCAATATCAAACGGCTCGATGCCTGCGTCTTGCATGGTGGGCAACTCGGGCAATAACCCTGAGCGTACCTTTGTTGTCACCGCCAGGGCTTTCACTTTTTTTTCGCGAATCAAGTTGGCTGCGGCGGCGAGATTATCAAACATCAAGGCAGACTGACCTGATAGCAACGCTAATTGCGCGGGCGCTGCACCTTGATACGGAATATGCACCATCTCAACCTTCGCACGCGCGCTTAATAAAGCACCCGCCAAATGCCCAGCGCTGCCTGAGCCACCCGAACCGTAATTCAATTGTCCTGGATTCTTGCGCGCATACGCGACCAGATCTTGCACCGTTTGAATATTATTTTTTTGAGCGAAATCAAGATTGACTAACAACACATTGGGCACAGAGGCTACCAAGGCGATGGGGGCAAAATCCTTAATCGAGTCATACGGAATCGAAGCAAACAGCCAAGGATTGATGGCATGGGTGGCGACCGCCCCCATCACCAAGGCATAACCATCTGGCTGGGCTTTCGCGATTAAATCCGCACCGATATTGCCACCTGCACCAGGCTTATTTTCAACCACAACCGGCTGACCTAGGCTTGCTTTCACTTTCTCTGCCAAAACTCGCGCCATTACGTCAAGCGGACCGCCGGGTGGATACGGTACGACAAAGCGCAACGGCTTGGCTGGAAAGGTAGTCGCCGAAGCGTCAGGGGCTGACGAAGGGCTTTGAGCCCGAGACTCAGTCACGAACATGCCAAGCCAGAGCACCAACAACGCAGCAAAGAACGGTCGCATACGCATCATTGAATTGAACATCGCTGCCTCAGCGCTAGGGGTTGAACTGCGAATCGTTCAATGAATAATTTGACTCAAGAACAACTTGGTTCGATCGTTTTGCGGGTGGTCAAAAAACGCGTCAGGCGTATTTTCTTCAATAATTTCGCCTTGATCCATAAAGATCACCCGATCGGCCACCTTGCGAGCAAAGCCCATCTCATGGGTCACCACAAGCATGGTCATGCCGGTATCCTCGGCCAGGTTGACCATCACATCGAGCACCTCTTTCACCATTTCAGGATCAAGCGCCGAAGTCGGCTCATCAAACAGCATCACTTTGGGATCCATGCACAGCGAACGAGCAATCGCCACACGTTGCTGTTGCCCACCCGACAGTTGTCCCGGAAACTTGCTCGCCTGCTCTGCGATACGTACCCGCTCAAGGTACTTCATCGCGCGCGCCTCGGCCTCGGCTTTGGGTGTTTTCAATACCCAGATTGGCCCGAGTGTCAGATTTTCGAGCACGGTTAAATGAGGGAACAAATTGAAATGCTGAAACACCATGCCAACATCGCGACGAATCGCCTCAACATGACGAATATCATTGGTGATTTCAGTACCCTCAACAACGATTCGCCCTTGCTGATGCTCTTCGAGCCGATTAATGCAACGGATCAACGTCGATTTACCCGAACCCGAAGGGCCGCAGATCACAATGCGCTCGCCTGGCGCAACCTCTAAATTAATGTTGCGCAACACGTGAAACTTACCAAACCACTTATTGACGTCTTGCATGCGAATGATGGCCTCTGCCATACACGATCTCCGAAAATAGGGCGCGCCTGATATCTATAAACAACCGTCTAGCGCTGATGCTCTGTGGCCAGCCGCTTTTCGAGGGACTGACTATATTTAGACATCGAATAGCAAAATACAAAATAAATCGCTGAAATAAAAACATAGATCTCGATACTAAAGCCGCGCCAGGCTTGATCCACAAGCGCAGCTTTCGCTGCCTGAGTCAGATCAAAAATACCAATGATCACCACGAGCGAAGTATCTTTAAACAAGGCAATAAACAAACCAACAAGCGGCGGTATGACAATCTTCAGTGCCTGTGGCAGGACGATCAAGCGCATTTGCTGCCAATAGGTCAACCCAAGCGAATCGGCGCCCTCAAACTGACCTTTCGGGATCGCTTGTAAACCGCCTCGAATAGTTTCAGCCATATAGGCGGCTGCAAACAAAATAATGGCAACCTGCGCGCGCAATAACTTATCGATCGTGAGCCCTTCAGGCAGAAACAAAGGCAACATCACGGCTGACATAAATAGCAAACTGATCAAGGGTACGCCGCGAATTAACTCGATATAGACGATACAAATCGTTTTAATGGCTGGCATATCTGACCGACGCCCTAAGGCCAGCACAATCCCAAGCGGAAACGCAAAGGCGATGCCAAACGTTGAGAGCATTAACGTAAGCGGCAGCCCACCCCAACGACTATTCTCAACGTAGGTCAGCCCAAAGACGCCGCCCCACATCAACACCGAAGCACCCGACAGCGCGAGCACCCAAAACAGCAAGAGTGACAAGTTCCAGAACCGTCGCACACCACTCAAAACAATCACACCCAACAGCAACAGGGTTGCTAACAAGGGCCGCCACTGCTCTTCGTAGGGGTAGACACCAAACAGGATCAAGCGATGCTTTTCAACAATGACGGACCAACAAGCGCCAGTCACTTTGCGGCACTCTTGGGCACTCGTCGCCGTGACAGTTGAATTCAGAAAAAACCAATCCACCATTGCGGGCACAGTGGCCAACAACAACCAAAGCGTCAGCAACGTCAGCAACGTATTAAGGGGTGACGAAAACAACTGCGCGCGCAACCAATGCAAGGCCGACACAGGCGACCACGCACTCGATGCAGAAGATGGACTCACGTTGGCTGCAGCATTCATGTTTATCTTTCTACCAACGCGATACGTTTGTTATACCAATTCATGAATAATGAGATAGACAGGCTGACGGTCAAGTAGGCAGCCATGATCATCAAAATGCCTTCAATCGCTTGACCAGTTTGATTGAGGGTGGTGTTGATCACAGACACCAGATCAGGGTAGCCAATCGCCACGGCTAACGAACTATTTTTAGTGATATTCAGATATTGACTTGTCATGGGCGGGATGATCACCCGCAAGGCTTGCGGCAGCACGACCAAACGAAGTACAAGACTATTTTTAATACCCAGTGCGCCGGCGGCCTCCCATTGACCTCGGTGAACAGATTGGATGCCCGACCGCACCACTTCGGCAATAAACGCCGAGGTATAGATCACCAGGCCAAACAGTAGCGCCGCAAATTCGGGCGACAGTGTCATACCGCCTACAAAGTTAAACCCTTTAAGTGCAGGGACATCGAGCGACAACGGTGCACCGCTTACCCACCAAGCGAGCGCTGGCGTCACAAGCAGTAACGCAATCGTTGAGCGCCCCAGCGCAAAGACCTGGCCAGTTTGCTCTTGGCGCCGTCGGGCCCAGCCTCGCAGCACCAAGCAAAGCACAACCGCTAGCGCCAAACCGGCAAACAGCCAAACGAGCCCCTCGCCATGCACCGAGGTCATCTGTATGCCACGGTTTGATACAAACACGCCCGGCATCGGATGATAGGCGCGGCGTGGACCAGGCATTGCTTCGATCAGGATCACATACCAAAAGAACAGTTGCAACAGCAAAGGGATGTTGCGCATGACTTCAACGTATACGCTACAAACCGTTCGAACCAACCAGTTCTTTGAGAGCCTGGCGATACCGATAATGGTGCCAAGAATCGTGGCAAACAAAATGCCAAGCAATGCCACGCGCAAAGTATTGAGCACGCCTACCGTGATGGCACGCTGATAGGTGTCAGCCGGTGTAAAACTAATCACGCCTTCGCCAATGGCGAAGCCCGCCTCACGGGTCAAAAAACCGAAACCCGTGTTGATATTTCGCACAGAGAGGTTGTGCAAGGTGTTAGTTACCAGGTACCAGCTCGCACCACCAACGAGGGCGACAGCTAGGACTTGGTAAACGATCGCGCGCACCTCTGGATTATTCCAGGACAAACGCTTTTTGGGTGCTTGCGCCGCTACAGTCGATTTTGAATTCATCATAAGGGTCGGTGATCGATGGGCAATAGCCTGCCGATCACCGTAACGTCAACAATAGGCTTAACGAATTGGCCAAGCGTACATAATGCCGCCCTTTGTCCATTGCTGGTTCAACCCACGCTCAAGCATCAGCGGCGTAGCTTTGCCGATGTTGCGCTCAAAGCTTTCGCCATAATTGCCGACTGCCTTGATGATGTTGTAGGCCCATTTTTCATCAACACCCAGATTTTTACCCATACCAGGGGTCACGCCCAGGATACGCTGCACATTGGGGTTGGTACTTTTCAACATCTCATCGAGATTAGCTTGAGTAATGCCGTACTCTTCGGCCTCAACCATTGCGTTGAAGCTCCAGCGGATCACGTTCAGCCATTGCTCGTCACCCTGACGAACCAGCGGGCCCAAGGGTTCTTTAGAAAAGTCTTCTGGCAAAATCGCATACAAATCGGGTTTCGCTTGCGATGAACGCGAAGAGGCTAAACCCGACTTATCAGTTGTATAGGCATCGCAGCGTCCGGACACAAAAGCGCCGACCACTTCGTCAAGCTTTTCGATCACGACAGGTTTGAACGACAGCTTATTCGCCCGAAACCAGTCTGCCAAATTGAGCTCTGTGGTGGTGCCTGGTTGCACACAGATCGTGGCGCCATTGAGCTCTTTTGCACTTTTAATGCCGCTGTCTTTACGCACCATAATGCCTTGGCTGTCATAGAAATTGACGGCCACGCCAATCAAACCTAACGACGTATCGCGCGTCATGGTTTGTGTGGTGTTACGCACTAGAACGTCCACTTCACCTGACTGCAGCGCTGTAAAGCGTTGCTGGGCAGTCAGCGGCGTGACTTTAAATTTTGTTGGGTCACCAAACATGGTGGCTGCGAACGCCTTGCACATATCAATATCTAGGCCTGACCAAACGCCTTTGCTGTCGGGTGCACCAAAACCGGCCAAACCGGTATTTGTACCGCACTGCACAAACCCTTTCTTTTTGACGCTATCAAACGTGGCACCCGCCTGAGCAACCGTGCTGGCAGCGATCAGCGCTGCACCGATGGCAGCTAATTTAAGAAATTTCATGGCTAAATCTCCGAATAACAACTTTGGGTGGGGGGCGGCAGCCGATAAAGCACACTGAGGCAACCGATGCTTGCGAGCGACTGATAGTAGCTGCACACTTGAAGGCACTGTATGGGGGAAATCCCTTGCCGTCAATCCCCAGAATCGTAGGCAGCGTTATTATTAGGGTCTAAAAGCGATAGCCCATGATTGAATTTCAGCATGTTTACAAGTCGTACGGTCAAGGCCGTCATATTTTGGCTGACCTCACCTTCAAGGTGTCGGCCGGAGAGTTCGTGTACGTTGCTGGCCCCTCAGGGGCTGGTAAGTCAACCTTGCTCAAGCTCATTGGTGGCCTAGAACCCCCCAGCCGCGGCTCGATTCAAGTGCACGGGCACCGACTCGATCAGCTCTCGGCACGCGCCCGCCCTTATTTAAGGCGAGCCGTAGGTGTCATCCTGCAAGACACACACTTACTCTACGACCGCAGCGCCATCGATAACGTGTTGCTGCCGCTCGCAGTCACTGGGCTTGCGCCTAGTCTGGCCCGTGCGCGTGCAAGAGCCGCACTTGAAAAGGTTGGGCTCTCGTCAAAAGAAAACACACACCCAATCGAGCTGTCGGGTGGAGAACAACAGCGACTCGCGATCGCGCGTGCCATCGTCAATCGCCCGGCAATTTTGATTGCCGACGAGCCGACTGCAAGTTTGGATATCGACACAGCCCGGCGAATTATGTCGGTATTCAAAGACTTTAACCGTGTCGGGGTCACGACTGTGATTGCCTCGCATGACGACGCCTTAATGGCCGAGTACGCTACGCGGGCCTTCAAAATCGAACCAGGTAAATTTGCTGACTCTGCCGGTCAGCGAGCACACACTTACAGCCAAGACGGCTCTAAATTTAACGGGTCACAGACTCGCACCGGCCTAGGGCGAAGCGAGACCCTTGGATGAAGAGCCTGTTACGCCAACATCGTTATGCGCTGGCCGTCACGCTTCGACGCCTAGCTGCGGCACCTATTTCTTCACTGACAAATTTACTCGTGATTGCGCTGGCGCTTTCCCTGCCTTTGCTAGGCGCTTCGCTCTTAGTTTCGATGCAACCGGTTGCGCGCCAAGTCTCTGTGACCCCAGAGTTAACCGTATTTTTAAAGATCGATGCGCCCAAGGCCGCTGCCGAGCAACTCACCGCGCGTATTCGCAAAGAGCACGCCGAACAAGTCGCGGGGGTACGGATCGTCACGAAAGACCGTGCGCTTACCGAGTTACGCACCAACCCAGCCTGGGAACAAGCGCTCAAAGTGTTACCCGGTAATCCACTTCCAGATGCCATCGTCGTGAGCCTCACACCGGGCGAGCAACTGGCAGAGCGGGCTGATAAGCTTGCGCAAATATGGCGCAAGTGGCCCGGAGTTGACCTCGTGCAGCTTGATACAGCGTGGGTACAGCGCCTTGAGGCGCTACTCAGATTTGGGCGTATTGGTTTGTTGCTGCTTGCCTTAAGCGTCGCACTGGTCGTACTGGCGACAGTATTCAACACTGTACGCATGCAAGCCTTATCGCAGCGCGAAGAAATCGGCGTCGCTCGCTTGGTCGGCGCCACCGAATCTTTCGTACGCAGACCATTCTTGTATTTAGGGTCGGTCACCTGCAGCCTAGCGGCACTGATTGGGATTGGTATTGCACGCCTCGCACTCATCCCGTTAAACGATGCGCTGGCCAGTTTGGCGCGAAGTTACGACGCCGAGTTTGCCTTGTCGTTGCCATCACCCGAAATGCTTGCCACCGCAGTGGCCTCAGTCGCCGTACTCGGCGCGCTATCTGCGCGTTGGTCGGTGCAGCGCAACACCAAATTTTGAACGCTTTCCCGCCCTAAAGCATCGAGATTTTCCCGGTTTTCGTAGCAGCGAATGCGGCTGACTGTAAAGCGCGTACGATTTTGCGCGCGACGCTCAGGCTCAAGCTGACTGGCAGAGGCCCAACGTCACGCCATCGTGCTGCCGCCATTGACACCAATAGTTTGCCCCGTGACATAGCTCGAAAGCTCGTCACTTGCCAAAAACAGCAGTACGCCAGCGCATTCCTGGGGTCGCCCCAAGCGCCCCATCGGGATTGATTTTTTTAATTTCGCTTGCAGATCGTCTTTGCCCGTCACCGAGTTGCTTGCATGCGCCGCATGGATAGGCGTATCAATGACACCCGGCGCCATCGCATTCACACGAATCCCTTCGCGAACCA
This sequence comes from Alcaligenaceae bacterium, assembly GCA_947378965.1. Taxonomy (GTDB): domain Bacteria; phylum Pseudomonadota; class Gammaproteobacteria; order Burkholderiales; family Burkholderiaceae_B; genus Zwartia. The sequence continues at coordinate 87,542 of CANCMG010000003.1, forward strand.
CCTCGCGAGCCAATCCTTTTGTGTAGGTGGTGATGTAAGACTTTGAAGCAGCGTATAGGCCGGCGCCCCGCGTACCACCCGTATTGGCGGCCTGAGACGTAATGTTGATGATGCTGCCACCGCCTTGCGCCCGCATGTGCGGGATCACTTCACGACAAAGCACCATCATTGAACGCGCATTGAAATGAAACACCTCATCAATCGCGGCGTCGCTCGCCTCAGATAAGGCGATGCGGCGCATCATGCCGCCCACATTGTTAATCAACACATCAATTCGACCGAACCGACTATGCACAGCCTGCACCAATTGTGTCAACTGTGCTGCGTCCATCACATCGCAGCCAAACGCCTCGGCGCTTGAGCCTGCCGCCTGAATCTGCGCCACGATCGACAAAGCAGCGTCGCGCTGCGAGCGATAATGTACCGCTACCCGAGCACCATAGCGACCAAACGCCAAGGCAGCCGCCGCACCAATGCCTGAACTCGCGCCGGTAATCAGCACCACTTTATTTTTTAAATCATTCATCGTTGTCTTTGTTAGGCTTAGTCGTTCTCTTTGTTAGGCTTCGTAGTTTTCTTAGTCAGGCTATGTCGTTCTCATTGCGATACTTTGTAGCTCTCTTCGTGAGGCTATGTCGTTCTCATTGTGATGCGTTGTAGCTCTCTTCGTTATGCATCAAAATACTCTTCTTTAAGGCGGCATCATTTGGAACTGAGGATTGAGACCTACTGGATGGCGTCTTTATTCTTGAGCCTGGCACGGCCCGCTTCAAATAACCAGTCACGCCCGGGTGCTGCCGCGAACAAGGTTTTTGTGTACGAGTGCTGTGGCGCTAAAAAAACATCGACTGTTCGACCCGTTTCAACGATCTCACCTTTTGACATGACTGCGATTCGGTCGCAAACCTGCGCCGCCACGCGCAAGTCGTGTGTAATAAACAGCATGGCCAAATTCAACTGATCGCGCACCTCATCTAGCAAACCAAGCACTTGCGCTTGCACTGAGACATCGAGGGCAGACACTGCTTCATCGGCAATCAAGATCTCGGGCTTCATTGCCAACGACCGTGCAATACAAATTCTTTGGCGTTGACCACCCGAAAACTCATGCGGAAACCGTTGCAGCATGTTGGGCTCAAGTCGCACTAACTCCATTAACTCACTAGCACGCCGCCAGGCCTCGTGGCGTGTCGCGCCATAATTCATTGGCCCCTCAACAATCGAGTCGCCAACCGTGCGGCGTGGGTTCAACGAACGATAAGGATCTTGGAATACGATCTGTACACACTGTCGTAAGGGTCGCATTTGACGATTCGAAAGCGGTGCAATGTCTCGCTCATGCTGAAAAATCGAGCCACTCGTTGTCGTAATCAACTTTGCCACGCAACGCGCGACGGTAGATTTTCCTGAGCCTGACTCACCCACGATTCCTAGCGTCTCGCCACGGCGCAGCTCAAGCCCAACCTGATTCACAGCCGGCGCCCGACTATTAGGGTAGATTTTGACTAATCGTTCGGTACGCAAAACCACCTCACCGCGCACCGATGCTTCGCGTACCCGTGGCGTCATACTGGGCACCGCAGCAATCAACATTTGTGTATATGGGTGTGCCGGGTGAGCCAGCACTTGCTGTTTATCACCAAATTCAACCAGTTCGCCTTGGCGCAGTACGGCCACTCGGTCAGCAATTTCAGCCACCACACCAAAGTCGTGGGTGATGAACAGCACGCCGGTGCTGTGCTCGCGCTGTAACGTTCGGATCAACGCCAAAATCTGAGCCTGCGTGGTCACATCGAGTGCCGTGGTGGGCTCGTCAGCAATCAACAATAACGGCTCTAACACCAAAGCCATCGCGATCATGATGCGCTGCCGCTGGCCGCCTGACAATTGATGCGGATACGAACGCATCATTCTGGTGGGCTCGGGAAGACCAACTTTTTGTATCATATCAAGCACGCGTGCCTGGCGCTCTGACCCAGTCAGCGCAGTGTGCGTACGCAAGACTTCATCGATTTGCTCACCACAAGAAAAAACCGGATTCAAGGCCGTCATGGGCTCTTGAAAGATCATCGACATGGTGGTGCAGCGCAATTGTCGAAGCCGCGCTGACGACATCGTTAAGACGTCTTCACCTTGCAATAAAATTTTGCCAGCAGTTGGCACCAAGGCCTTAGCCTGCAAGCCCATAATCGTGTGGGCGATCGCGGATTTTCCAGAGCCCGACTCGCCGACCAGACAAACGATTTCACCTGGATTAACCGTCAAGCTGACCTGCTCGACAGCATGAGCACGGTCTGCACCGCGCGGCAATGAAATGTCTAACGCTTGTATTTCAAGCACGGGCCTCGCTGGTGCAGCGTATGGTTGTGTCCCAGACGTCTGCACCGCATCTGTTTGCGTCAGTTGTGCATGCAATGACTGAGGTGCACCACTTGTCTGACTAAAGTGATCGCTTACGTTTGAACCGGTCATAGCCGTTTTCTCATACGTGGGTCAAGCAAGTCACGCAAGCCATCGCCAAACAGGTTGACCGCTAGCACCGTCACTGCCAAAAACAAACCAGGGAAAAAAATATTGTGCGGCAACATCACAAACATGGCTCGCCCTTCTGCCATGATGTTTCCCCACGTCGGCGTTTCAGGCGAAATGCCGACCCCCAGAAAACTCAACACCGCTTCGACCAAAATGGCGTGCGCAGCGATATAAGTGGTTTGCACGATCAACGGTGCAATCGTATTGGGCAGGATATGTCGAACCAGCAACACGGGTGTTGGCGTCCCGACCGAAATTGCGGCCTCGACGTAGGGCTCTTCACGCACCGACAACACCACTGAGCGCACTAGCCTAACTACGCGCGGGATTTCAGTGATCGCAATCGCCAGGATGACCGTTGACAAGCCAGCATTGAGCAGCGCCACCATTGACAGCGCCAATAAAATCGCAGGTATCGCCATTAACCCATCCATCACACGCATCACGATAGCGTCGAGCCAGCGAAAATAGCCTGCCAACAGGCCTAAAATTAGACCAATCAACGCGCTCATCACCGCGACCGTTGCACCAATCAGTAACGAGACTCGCGCACCGAACACCACACGACTGTAAATATCGCGCCCTAACGAATCTGTCCCCATCAAATGTACAAATTGAAATTTATTGCCGTCGTCATCGCGCAAGGTCGACTCGTAACCGGGCAATTTATTGCGTACGCTCGGGTTGATCTCATCTGGGCTCATGGTGTGCAAAAACGGCGCTGCCAAACCAATGAATAGCACGCACAGCAAAATTGCTGCGCCAATCATCACGCTTGGACTTCGCAAGAGAGAGCGCCAGACCGTGGCTCGACCCGACGACTCAGTGAAAGCGCTCAATACTGTATCCTCGGATCAAACAAAGTGTAAGACAGGTCAATCAATAAGTTAACCATCACTGACGTTAAAGAAAATAACAAGACGAGGGCTTGAACAGTCGGAAAATCACGCGCCAGTACGGCGTCAACCGTAAGTCGTCCTAGGCCCGGAATACTAAAGACACTTTCCGTAACGACCACACCACCAATCAGCAAAGCAATACCGATCCCAATCACCGTCACAATCGGCACTGCAGCATTACGCAAAGCATGGCGCATCAGCACGATCTTGTTCGTCAATCCTTTTGCATGTGCAGTACGAATGTAATCTTCGCCTAACACCTCTTGCACGCTTGTGCGGGTGATACGCGCGATCAGCGCACAATACACAGCCGATAATGCAAAACAAGGTAGCAATAACTTTTGCAACCAACCCCAAAAACCCTCAGACAAGCGTTGATACCCTTGCACCGGCAACCAACTGAGCTCAATCGAGAACACATACATCAAGAGATAACCGACGACAAAAACGGGTATCGAAAAACCCAACACCGCCAACCCCATCACGAGGCGATCGATCCAGGTTCCGGTGTAATAGGCCGCCAATACACCAAGCGGCACCGCAATCAAGACAGACAAAATGATGGTGCATAACGCAAGTGACAACGTGGGCTCAAGCCGGTCGAGAATCAGTTCGGAGACTTGTTTTTTAAAGAAAAACGATTCGCCCAAGTTACCCGTAGACACTTTGCTCAGCCAAGCACCAAATTGCACCAGCACGGGCTGATCCAGACCGAGCTTGACACGTATGTCTTGAATTTGCTCAGTCGTGGCGTTATCGCCCGCGATGATGGCGGCAGGATCGGCTGCGCTTAATCGCAACATTAAAAACACCAGCACAACCACCATCACCATGACTGGCACGGTGGCAAAGATGCGTTTTGAGATGTAACGAAACACGACTCAGCAATCCGTCACTTACCGGTTTTCGTGATATTCCAAAACACCGGCGCCGGTGCTTTGATCAAGCCGCTTAAGTTTTTGCGCGCCACCATGGGTTGGTACCACTGACCCAACGGGATATAGACCGGATACTCGATCGCGCGCAGCTGCACCGCTTCGGCTAACGCTAATTGTTTGGTCAGGTCCGTTTCGCGCGAGAAATCATCGCGCAACTTCTCAATCTGCGCATCACACGGCCAGCCAAACGTCGTCTTTTCACACGCAGCATTCAGGTAACTAGACTCAAGCGGATTGAGCACATTGTTGGTTGACGTGATGGTGAGGTTCCAGCCACCTTTTGCAATGGGATCTTTTTTGGCGCGCCGAACCACGACTGATTGCCAGTCCATCGACTGCATATCGACTTTAAAGCCTGCCTTTTCAAGCAAAGATTTTGCGACAGGTGCAAGATTGGCATAGACGTGACGATCGGTTGAATGCAACAACACAATGGGTGTGCCGTCATAACCCGATTCTTTCACCAGCTCACGTGCTCTTTTAAAGTTTGACTCAAGCAAGTTCTCCATGCCCTTGGTCGTGCCCAACGGCGTACCGCAGTAGAACATTGACTTACACACTTTGTAATAATCAGGGTCACCAATCACAGCCTTCAAGAAATCTTCTTGATTAAAGGCATACCAAAGCGCCTGACGCGCCTTAGCGTTGTCAAAGGGTTTATTCAGCGAGTTAAATCTAAACACATACTGATTACCCAAGGCACTCCAATCGCTGAACTGAATATTAGCGTTCTTTTTTAACATCGGCAGCAGGTCGTGCGAGGGCTGTTCAAGGATGTCAATTTCGCCAGCCAACAGAGCACTGACGGCCGTTTGCTGATCTGCAATCGCCAACCACTCGACACGATCGACCTTCACATCTTTGCCGCCGGCCATGGCTGACGGCGGTTCGGCACGTGGCTTGTACTGCGCAAATTTTTCGTAAACCACTTTACTGCCAGGCTTCCATTCGTTGGTTTTAAACACAAACGGGCCCGAGCCAATATAGTCAGAAATTTGCTCTTGCGGGCTCGTATCGGCCACCCGCTTGGGCATCATGAACGCCGTACCAGACGCCCGGCTTAAGCCAAGCATGACTGCCGCCGTCGGTTCTTTTAAATTGATTTTGAACGTCTTTTGATCAACCGCCACAAAGTCTTTGACATGAGCCATCATCGCTTGTCCAACCACATCGCGCGCTGCCCAACGTTTGATCGAAGCGATGCAATCCTCTGAGGTGACTGGCTGACCGTCATGCCATAACAGCCCATCGCGAAGGGTCATGGTGTAGACCGTTTTATCTTCACTGAGTTGGTAGGTATCAATCATTTGCGGCTGCACCGCGCCTTGGGCGTCGGTCGCAAACAAGGTGTCATAAATCATATAACCATGATTACGCGAGATGTACGCGGTGGTCCAGACTGGGTCGACAATTTTCAGATCAGAGTGCATCACGGCACGCACAATCGTTTGCGCTTGCGGTTGGGCCAACGCAGCGCACTGATGCGCCAAGCTGCCCACGCTAGCAATCACGATCGATACAGCCAAGCAAGTACGCCGCAATGTCTTTATGCTCATGATGTCAGTCTCCGAAAGTTATTATTTTTTTACAGCGCACCCAGCTCTTTCTACAGTACACCCTACTTTCTGCAGTACACCCTAATTTTTACAACACACCCTGCTCGATCAGGTCTTGTATTTCTGAGTCCGAATAACCGAGCATCTGCTTTAAAACATGAACGTTATCTTCGCCGTAGCCAGGAGCACCACGATCAATGACCCCGCCAGCATACGCGGGGGTTGCACTCATTTTGACCGGAAACTCGTTGACAGGCCAGCGACCAATTTTGGTGCCGGTCACTTCAGTGAGCCACTCAAGTTCTTTTAACTGTGGATCCGTGTCGTAACGATCTGCTGCCGTCTGGCACACACCCGCTGGAACACCAGCGCTTTGCAAGCGCGCCATGCACTCGCTGGCATCTTGAGTCAACGCCCAAGCGCCGATTTTTTCATCCAGCGCATCTTGGTTTTGCAAACGTAGTGCCAACGTACTAAACCGCAAATCCCATTGCAACTCGGTCAAGCCAGTTTGGCTCACCAACGCGTTCCATTCGGCGTCATCAAAACACGCAATTGCCAACCAACGATCTTCGCCGGCACAGCGATAAGCCCCGTGAGGTGCCGCTGGCTTATAGGGTGAACGGTTACCGTAACGCGTCCATTCGTTTCCGTTCGCTGACCAGTCGAGCACCGCGGTCGCCGTTTGATAAATACCGGCTTCGCACTGCGAAGCGTCAATCCACTGACCCTCGCCGGTTCGATTGCGATGGTAAACCGCACCCAGCGTGGCCAGCGCAAAGCCATAGGCGCCAATCCAGTCAAGGTACGAATAGCCCCAACCAGCGGGCATTGCCGGATCGGGACGGCCAGACATCTCTGTCGTGCCGGCAAACGAAGCTGCTACGGGGCCAACGGTGCGAAAGCGCCCATACTTACCAATACCGCCCATGCCCGATTGCTGCACATAAATAATGTCAGACTTGATCGACTTGAGTACCTCGTAACCCAAACCCAGACGCTCAAGTACCCCAGGAGAAAAACCTTCAGCAACGATATCTGACTGACGCGCCAACTCTTTCGCGATCGCCAGGCCCTTAGGGTGACGGATATTCAAAGACATGCCACGTTTGCCGGCATTTTTATTGTTGAACTGTCCGCCCATGTCTGAGTCAGTGACGCCAAGCAAAGGCGCGGTCGCCACCTCACGCGCGGCACGGCCACCCACGGGCGACATCGCAGCCAGTCGGGTATCTGGATTTTCTTTCCATTCGACTTTGATACTTTCGGCGCCCAACGCAGCAAGAATGCGCGTACCACCGGCCGAGGCCAAGAACCACGAAAAATCAAGAATCTTGATACCTTGCAACGCGAAGGGTGCTCCACGCGCTGAAATATTTTTAACTGTTGGGGTGTACTTAAACAGTTGAGCACGCCCATGTCCCTGAGATCCAGTTGACCCCGGTGCCTGAGACCCGTTTGGCGAGTGTGCCTGCGCACCGAGCTTCAAAGCGTCAATATTTTTAGGTGCACTCAGCAACGCAGTTAACTCGGCGTTGTGCTGCCCCAACAACGGGGCGCGCTTGCCCGCCTGCCAGGCCGTTGCAGTACTCAACCACTTGCTGGTCGGGTAGCGCAAGGCACGACCAAGCTCGGGGTGATGGATGTCGGTAAACGAATGACGCATCAACCAATGCTCATCCAAAGCGTTTTCGTGCGGCTTGCGCACGGGCGCCCACAATAAACCCGCGTCTTGCGCTTCGCGCCAAGGCAAATCTTTATAGTCATACGAGCCAACAAAATCGCGTATCACTTCAAGCATACGCACCGTTTCAGCATCCATCCCTGCAGAGCCGGGCGTGCTACGCGCCTTGAGATCCGCTGTGGCCGACGGCGCTTGTAAATCAGCCGCCTTGCCGTAACGATCTAAAAAGGGCACAAGCTTGGCTTTGTCGCGCGCCGACACGCCCCAGGTCATATTCCAGCGCTTGTCTTTGGTCGCACTGACGTTGGGGATCGGGGTTGGTTTCTCAACCGCATGGCGAGCGGTCTGGCGATACAGCGGCGCTCGACGCATCACCCAAGACATCACATCAAGCTCAGTATTTTTTGCAACCGCTTCGTGCACCGCGCACGAGAGATCTTGCCCTTCGCCGGTTGACTGGCGCGTAATCAACGCAGCCACCACCGCTGCCGTCATTTGTTCGGCAGCGATATGGTAAGCATGCCAAACCTGCGGCGCCACCGGCGGATGCTCATAATGACCATCCGCATTGCGGTCATAGCCGCAGCACATCATCACGCCGCCTAGCGCCAAATGAATCAGATCTGAACCCTTGAAATCTTTCCAAGGGCCGGAGTCACCAAAAGGTGTAATGCGCGCTGTGATCAGCGTTGGAAATAACTTGTTTAACGACTGCGCGGGCTTAAGTTGGGTCAAGAACTGACCGCAGGTGCTATCTAAAAAAATATCTGCTGTGCTTAACAGCTGTAAACAAGCAGCCTGGCCCTCTGTTGTATTGACATCGAGCTCTATCGATTTTTTACCTCGGTTATACGCGCAAAAGAAAATCGACCTCTCGGGGTCAGGTTGCTCGCCCAAGTATGGGCCGATATTACGGGTCGGGCTTCCGCCAATCGGCTCGATCTTGATGACTTCAGCACCCAGTCCGGCCAACAATAAGCCACAATACTCGCCCAACTCGTCGGCGACCTCGATGACACGTAAGCCGGCCAACATTCCAGGCTTATCTTGTGGATTAGCGAATAACTCTGCGGCATTGAAAGGCGACTGCGACATAACGTGGTCCTCTGCTTTGTCTCAAGGCGAGCAACCCTCAAAGAGGGATCTGACCTTGTTTCTATTTGTTTTGATCACTAGCATCATGCCCCACAAAATGGGTATCATGCAACAGCGCCGTGTGTTTTATCTCGGCGTCGGCCACTGAGGCACCCAGACCTCAGAGCTTTAACGCCAAAGGATTTCGCTGTGAATGAACTACATGCGCTAAAAAACAAAATCGCGGTCGTTGGGGTCGGCAACACGGCCTATGGCGACTTTCCGTTAATCAGCGACTACGGTCTAGGCGCACAGGCGTTTAAATCTGCGATCTCAGATTGTGGACTGAACAAAGACGAGATTGACGGCTTGTTAGTGTGTCGTGTGCCGTCCTATGCCCGAATGGGTGAAGTGCTTGGCCTGAACCCACGCTGGACCATGACCCTGCCCGGGCACGGCCGTATGTCAGGCATGTCGATCATCGAGGCCATGCTGGCACTCGAAACCGGTGCCGCAAAATACGTCGCCTTAATTTATACCAATATCGGTCGCTCACGTCGCGTGAACTATGGCGGCGAAGACGCCTCAAGCTTCTGGAACCCCTGGGGGTTTACCTCGCCTGGTGCCGCACACGCCATGATGTTTCGTATGCATATGGCCAAATACGGCACGACCACGCGTCAGCTGTCTGAAGTGTCGGTGGCCTTTCGCAAGCACGCGTTGCTCAACCCAAACGCCGTCATGAAAAAGCCAATCACCTCTGACGACCACGCCACCGCCAGACGCATCACTGAACCCCTAGGTCTACTCGATTACTGCCTGATCAATGACGGTGCCGTCTGCATGATCCTAACAACCGCCGAGCGCGCCAAAGACCTCGCTAAACCACCCGTACTGATTTCAGGTGTCGGCGCACGCGACGCCTTCGAACGCAGCGCGATTTCAAATTTTGATCAAGGGTTTTGGTACAACGAAATCAAAGACGCCGGCACCCAAGCCTTTGAAATGGCCGGCGTCACCCACGACGACGTCGACGCCTTGATGTGCTACGACAACTTTAGCCCCACCGTACTGTTTAGCCTTGAAGGCCTAGGCTATTGCGGCCAAGGCGAATCAGGCGCTTACGTGCAAGGCGGCACCCTGCAACTTGGCAATAAGCTACCCACCAACACCGATGGCGGACATCTTTCAAACTCGTACATGCAGGGCTGGGGGCTAAACGTCGAGGCCGTGCGTCAAATCCGTGGCGAATGCGGCGCGCGACAAGTGGCCGATTGCAACGTTGTGCAATACATCGCCTCGACCCCCTGCACCCGCTCAATCATCTACACAAAAGGCTAAATCATGACAACCCAAACCTATGACAAGCCCTTGCCGATCATTGACGAACTCAGCAAACCCTTCTGGGACCACGCGCTTGAACATCGCTTATCAGTGCAAGCGTGCACACACTGCCGCCACCTACAGTTTCCACCCAGCCCCGTCTGCCCTAAATGCCTGTCAGACGAACAAGAGTGGCTTGTCGTCAGTGGCCAGGCCACCCTCTTATCCTGGGTCAAGTTTCACCGCGCCTATTGGGACGGCTTCATGCAAGACATCCCCTACGACGCCTGCCTGGTACAACTCAAAGAAGGCCCAATCATGGTGAGCAACTTCAGCGGCCCCACCCCCGCCAACGTTCACATCGGCATGCCACTCAAAGTCACCTTCGAACACGTCACCCCAGAAGTCGCCCTAAGTCGCTTCACCCCAGCTTAAAAACAACCTAGGCAATCCACAACCCCAAGCACTTTGACCGCTCCGAAGCCGCGTATTTTTTGCTCAGCCAAAAAATCACCGGTTCGGGGCGAGCAAAGTGCGGGCGCAAGAAAAAAACCTAGGCAATCCACAACCCCAAGCACTTTGAACGCTCCGAAGCCGCGTATTTTTTGCTCAGCCAAAAAATCACCGGTTCGGGGCGGGCAAAGTGCGGGCGAAGGCAAAGAATCTAAGCAGCGCGACTACCATCCGCCCCAGCCCCCGCCGCCTCAAACTCAGCCAGCAACCGTACCCGCAACGCCTGCGCACGCACGAGTGCAGCCTCTTTCACATGCCCATACCCCCGAATCTCTTCAGGCACCCCAGCCACCTCAACAGCCTTTTCCAGAGCCCCCCGCGAAAGCTTACCCAGCATCCCCAACACCGTCTCACGGTACTCAACAATTAACGCCCGCTCAGCACGCCGTTCAGCCGTATACCCAAACACATCCATCCAAGTACCACGCAGCCCTTTAAGCTTTGCCAACAATCTGAACGCCACCAACATCCGCGGCCCAAACTTAGCTTTAATCAAGTGCCCCTTACCATCACGCTTCGCAAACAAAGGCGGCGCCAGATGAAAATGCACAGACCAATCCCCCTCAAACTGCTCGTCCAAACCACGTAAAAACTCACCATCGGTATAAAGCCTCGCCACCTCATACTCATCTTTGTAAGCCATCAGCTTAAACAGATAACGCGCAACCACCAGCGTCAAGCGTTGCGTACCGCAAGCCTGCATTTCAGCGTCCGACACCCGATTCACAAACTCCACATACTCTGAAGCGTAAGCCTCGTTTTGATACTCGCGTAAACACGCTGCCCGATGCTCACGCACTTGTTCAACCTCAGTCCCCGCGCGTTTAAATTCAACCACCGTTGCTCCGTGTGGTGTTGGATTAGACGCTTGATGCCCGGCCCCAAGCAACTGAGCCACGAACTGCGGCTCGTGCGCAGCGCGACGCCCCCAATTGAAGGCTTCGAGATTCTTTTTGACCTGAACACCATTTAAAACAATCGCCTGCTCAAGCGAGCGATGATGCAAAGGGAGCCAACCTTGCTGATACGCAAACCCCATCAACAGCGGATTGGCGTAGACCGCATCGCCCAGCAACTTCACTGCAATCTCAGAGGCATCGACACTTTGAATACGACCCGCGCCACAGGCCTGCTCAAGCTCTTGGCGCAGCTCACGTGCTGCCAGCGTCCAGTTTGGGTTGCTAATAAACGCGGCTGTCGGCGCAACATCCGCGTTTAACAACATCCGAGTGTGCGCCGGCCGCATCCGCGTCACCGCCTCGACGCTCGAACCCACCACCAAATCCGCACCCAACACCAAATCAGCCTGCCCTAGCGCAATACGTGTATTTAAAATGTCTGCCGCGGTTGGCGCAATGATGGCGTGTGAAAACACGGCCCCACCCTTTTGCGCCAAGCCCGCCATATCAAGCACCGAGCCGGCTTTGCCCTCTAAATGGGCGGCCATCCCTAATAACTGGCCAATCGTCACAACACCCGTGCCACCCACACCCGCTACAAAAATACCGTACGACCCAGTCAGTTCAAGCCGCGCCGGGTCTGGCACAGTCTGCGCCTGCGCGTTGCTCGGCTCAATCAGTTTTGGCCGACGCAACTGCCCACCTTCAACAGTCACTAAGCTCGGACAAAAGCCTTTCAAGCAAGAATAGTCTTTGTTACAGCTCGATTGATTGATGACACGCTTGCGACCTAACTCTGTTTCAAGCGGCTCAATCGATAAGCAGTTTGATTGTGTCGAACAATCACCACAGCCCTCACACACGCGTGAATTAATGACCACACGACGTGCCGGATCAGGATAGGCCCCGCGTTTGCGCCGACGGCGTTTTTCGGTGGCGCACGTCTGATCATAAATCAGTGCAGTCACCCCAGACACTTCGCGCAATTCTTTTTGAATACGATCCAGTTCATCGCGATGCACCACTGGCACACCTCTGGGCAGCCCCGCCATCTGTGTATATTTTTCTGGCTCATCGGTCACCACTACGACTCGACCCACGCCCTCTGCCAGCACTTGTGCTGCCATCACCGGCACGGTGATTTGACCGTCGACAGGCTGGCCGCCAGTCATGGCGACAGCATCATTAAATAAAATCTTATAAGTGATGTTGACGTTCGCTGTCACTGCCGCACGAATGGCTAATAGCCCTGAATGAAAATACGTGCCATCGCCCAAATTGACGAACACATGGTTTTCATTTGTGAACGGAGCTTGTCCGATCCACGGTGCGCCCTCGCCGCCCATTTGGGTGAAGACATGGGTACTGCGATCCATCCACAGCGCCATATAGTGACAACCAATGCCTGCCATGGCGCGCGAACCTTCGGGCACGCGCGTTGACGTATTGTGCGGACACCCCGAGCAAAACCAAGGCTTACGCTCAGCCACCACGCGCGGGCGCGCCAACTCAAGCTCGCGCGCCGCAATAAAGGCTAAGCGCGCTTCGATCTGCGCGCGAACCTGAGCGGGCAACTCAAGACGCAGCAAACGGGTGGCAATCGCACGCGCAACCATAGAAGGAGAAAACTCGTAATGCGCTGGCAACAACCAAGGGCTTTGCGGCACCGCCCATTCGCCACCATCCTTATCGTCAAACTTACCCACCACGCGCGGGATTTTTTTACCGCGGCCAATCCAACCAAACAGTTCTTCTTTCACTTGGTACTCGAGCATCTGCCGTTTTTCTTCAACCACCAGAATCTCGTCAAGGTTTTCTGCAAAACTAAGTAAGCTCGTCGACTCAAGCGGCCACACCATTCCAACTTTAAAGAGCCGCACACCAATTTGTTGGCACACCTCAGGCGTCAAGCCCAGATCATGCAGGGCCTGCGTCGTATCCAGGTACGCCTTTCCTGAGGTGATAATGCCAAAACGCGCCTGTGCATCCGGCACCGACCAAAGCTGACGATTCAAGCCATTCGCACGAGCAAAAGCCAGTGCCGCATACAATTTTTGATCAAGCAGACGCGCCTCTTGGGCGAGTGGCGTATCGCCAAGACGAATATTCAAGCCCCCTTCGGGCAGCGTAAAGTCTTGCGGGATATTGACTTGAACGCGTTCAGGATCAACGTCGACGGTAGCCGAAACTTCGACAATATCGGTAATACACTTCATCCCCACCCACAGACCGGCATACCGACTCATGGCCCAACCCAGCACCCCATAATCCAGAATCTCTTGCACGCTTGAGGGAAACAAGACGGGTATGCCACAGGCCTTCAAAATATGATCGCTTTGATGCGGCAGTGTGGATGACTTTGCAGAATGGTCATCGCCTGCAACCACCAACACGCCGCCTCGTGGTGAGGTGCCAGCAGCGTTGGCGTGCTTAAACACATCACCACAGCGATCAACGCCAGGGCCTTTACCGTACCAAAGGCCAAAGACGCCATCATATTTAGCACCCTCAAACATATTGACTTGCTGCGAACCCCACACAGAGGTCGCTGCTAAATCCTCATTCACACCTGGCTGAAACACCACATGGTGTTGCTTAAGTCGTTCGGCGGCCTTCCAAAGATTTTGATCCAAGCCTCCTAGCGGCGAACCCCGATAGCCAGAAATAAATCCAGCGGTATTGAATCCATCACGCTCATCGCGCACGCGTTGATTCATTGGCAAGCGCACCAAGGCATGCACGCCACTGAGCCACGCGCGACCTGAGGCAAGATCGTATTTATCGTCTAACTTGACGGCGTTTAAGGCCTGCAACTGTTTATCTGAAAACGGGGCATTCATTTGTCTCGACTCCTTGTGAGTAGTGTGGCCCGCTGCCATTGACGCGATCGCTCTTTTGAAGAAACTTAATCAACCCCGGGCAAGTATTCAAGGCTTGGGATACGTCTGACTCAAGTGACGTTAGCTCTGTTTTAACCCCGTCTGAGCGCTGCGGCAAGTCCTGTCTGAGGCAGGCATAATGCAACGCTAGTACCCTCGAGCCCCAAAACGCTGACGTGACAGAAGAAAGATATGAAAATCGCCTCTCGCTTAGTAGCGTGGCAACGCAAGCATGGTCGCCACGGCCTGCCCTGGCAAAACACGCGCGACCCCTATCGAGTGTGGCTCTCTGAAATCATGTTGCAACAAACTCAAGTCACCGCAGTACTCGATTATTACCAACGTTTTCTGAGTCAGTTTCCGACCGTCAAGGCGTTAGCCCAAGCACCCGCTGACCAAGTGATGGCACAGTGGGCGGGGTTAGGCTATTACGCTCGCGCCCGCAATCTGCACGCCTGTGCCAAACAAGTGATGAGTACCTGGAAAGGAAAATTCCCACCCGATGCTGCAAGTCTTTCTACCCTACCCGGTATCGGCCCCTCGACTGCAGCTGCGATTGCCGCGTTTTGCTATGGCGAGCGCGCGGCGATACTCGACGGCAACGTCAAGCGTGTCTTGTCACGACTCTGTGCTATCGAGGGCGACCCAACCAGTCGGCCTGTTGAGTTACAACTGTGGTCACTGGCGCGCGACCTCGTCCCCACAGCTCGCGCTTGCGCTCAGGATCCCGACTTAATGTCGGCTTATACCCAAGGCTTGATGGATCTGGGTGCAACCGTGTGCACTCGCGGCCGACCCAAATGCGAGACGTGTCCTCTTAAAAAAGACTGTTTGGCGGTGCTGCAAGGACGGTGCGACGAACTACCTTGGCCTCGTGCACGTAAAGTCTTGCCTGAGCGCAGCACCGCAATGTTGATTGCGTATCGACCGGGCTACCTCTTGCTCGTACAACGACCAACAACAGGCATCTGGGGTGGCCTCTGGAGCCTGCCTGAGTGCGCGCCTGACCTTGCTCCGGCAAAGGCCTGTGAACAGCTCGGCTTAGCCCTCAACACAGCAGACACGCTGGCTGAATTTGTACATGTTTTTACCCATTATCGACTGACGATTCGCCCGCACCTGGTGCACATCAAGCCAGACAGTGCCGCACATCCTGACGGGGCTATGCGCGTAGTCAATGGTGGCGAATGGGTAGCTCTCAACAGTCTTCACGAGCGCGGGTTACCCGCGCCGGTACGCAAACTGTTAGACGGACTGCTCGCGGCGCGCTTGCTGGCTTAACCTGAGGGCTGCGGTGGTCGGTATTTGCTAATACTCATTAATATGCCGCAAGCGACGCCAATTGTCAGCAAAGCAGTACCGCCATAGCTCAACAACGGCAGAGGCACGCCCACGACAGGCAAAATACCCGTGACCATCCCCACATTCACGAAAACGTAAATAAATAGCACCATCGTCAACGCACCGGCAAGTAACCGCTCACCGTAATTGGGGGCACCCATCGCGATCACCAATCCTCTAAAAATTAAGAGTAGGTAGAGTACCAGCAACGTCACACCGCCGTATAAACCAAACTCTTCAGCAAACACCGCAAAGATAAAATCGGTTGTACGCTCAGGAATAAAGTCCAGATGGGTCTGTGTGCCATTCATGTAGCCTTTCCCGTACACACCCCCTGAGCCAACTGCGATCATGGATTGAATCGTATGAAACCCCTTGCCAAGCGGATCTGTGCTGGGATCAAGCAAGGTACAAATTCGATGTTTTTGATAATCATGCAATACCACCCAATCAAAATCATCGTCACATAACTGCTCTTGATTGGCATAAATCGTACCGATGCCAATCACACCAATTAGCATCACGGGGATCAAAAATTTGAAGGATATGCCGGCAAAATAAATCACAAAAAACCCTGCGCCAAATACAAGGATGGCGGTACCTAAATCAGGCTGCTTCACAATCAGTAAAAACGGTATCAGCAACAGCACGGATGACACACACAAATCTAAAAACTTCATTGGGCCTTCACGACTGTGAAAATACCAAGCCAACATAAGCGGCACGGCGATTTTCATCATTTCAGAGGGTTGGATTCGCGTGATGCCTAAATTCAACCAGCGTGTCGCCCCTTTGCTCGTTTCTCCTGCAAACATGACGGCCAACAATAAAATGACACCGAGCACGTAAAACGGCACCGCAAGTTTCAAAATCCAGTGTGGCGGGGTGACAGCCATCAGCCACATCGCGATAAACGCCACATAAAAATTACGAGCTTGATCAGCAAAACGAGCGTCGGTACCACCCACAGCAGACTGCATGACGAGCATCCCCACTGCGCAGAGCAACGACAAAATCAGCATTAACGGCCAGTCGATCGACGTGAAGCAACGAAACACCAATCTAAAAATAATTTTCATGGCGTTGCCCTTGGCGTAGCGGCCACGAGAGGGGCCTGCGGCACAACCACTTCGGTACGTCGCGCTGGTGGCGCGCTGCCCGGTGAGGGTTGAGTCTTTGCGTCACGTAACAACCACGCGTCAAAGACCTTACGCACAATCGGTGCAGCAACGCTGCCGCCCCAACCCGCATTTTCTACGATCACCGCAATCGCAATTTTGGGCTGATTGGCCGGAGCAAACGCCATAAACAGCGAATGGTCACGCAAACGTTCATCGATCGCACTACTTTGATATTTGGCACCGCGCAAACTGTAGACCTGAGCGGTACCAGTTTTACCCGCCGTGGTGTAAGGCGCACCAACAAACGCCCCAGCAGCTGTACCAGATACCGTTACCTCAGCCAACGCACGCTTAATCACCTGAAGGTTCTCTTTTTTTAGTGCAATTTTATGAGTCGCCTCGACCACGGTTTGTGTCTGCTCGTCGGTTCGTGGGTTTTTAATGGTCCGCACCAAATGCGGTTTCATATACACACCATCGTTTGCTAACACGGCCGTCGCCTGTGCAAGCTGCATTAAAGTGAAAGAGTTATAGCCTTGTCCCACGGCAATTGAAATTGTTTCGCCCGCGTACCAGCGCTGCTGATCACGATTTTTATAGGCCGCGCGCTTCCAGTCAGTCGAGGGCAAAACGCCGCGCCGCTCACCTTCAATATCAATACCCGTGATTTGCCCAAACCCAAATGGTTTCATAAAGTCATGTAGATTGTTTACGCCAATTTCAGGGCCAAGCGAATAAAAATAAGTATCAGACGACACCACCAATGCCCGATGCATATCAAGTGTGCCAAAGGCTGCTGAGCCCGAGTTTCTGAAGCGCTGCCCGCCAAATTCAAAATAGCCAGGATCCGAAATCAAATCCGTCGCCCGCCGTTTATTCAACTCGAGCGCGGCCAGCGCTACAAACGGTTTATAGGTCGAACCAATCGGATAAGTGCCATATACAGGCCGATTAATTAAGGGGTGATCGGGCGATTCGTTCAAGAGTCGCCAGCTTTCTACATCGATACCGTCAATAAAAAGATTAGGGTCGAAGGAGGGCTGTGACACAAACGCCAACACGTCACCCGTTGCCGGCTCAATCGCGACCAACGCGCCTCGCAAGTCTTTAAATGCCTCTTCAGCGATGCGTTGCAAGCCCATATCCAACGACAATACTAAATTTGAGCCGGGCGTCGGATCAACACGCCTGAGCACTCGGACGGGTTTACCTCGCGAAGTCACTTCGAGCTCTTCAAGGCCTGCCTTGCCATGCAACGCCGTCTCGTAGGTTTTTTCGATGCCTTTTTTGCCAATAATGTCGGTACCGCGATAGTTGCCCGTTTCACCACGCTCTTCAAGTGCGGCAACGTCGCTTTCTGAGATACGACCGACATAACCAATAACGTGCCCAGCAGACTTTCCTTGCGGGTACTCACGCACCCAACGCGCGCGCAACTGCACGCCAGCAAAGCGCAAAGCGTTAGCCGAAAAAAAAGCTGCCTCTGTTTCGTTTAAATTATTACGCAAGACGATGCTTGCGTACTTACCAGATTCAGCGGCACGTCTTTTAAAGCGTCGTTGCTCGGCCGTACTGATAAACACGATTGGTGTCAGCGCGGCGAAGAGCTCATCGATATTACCCGCCCGAGCAGGCACCACCTCAAGCGTATAACTCAAATAATTGCGAGCAAGCACCTCTCCGTTGCGATCGACGATTTCACCTCGACGCGGCGGGATAGGCACCACAGCCAACCGATTGCTGTCAGCACGGGCAGACAGTCCTTCATGCCGATCAACCTGTAGCACCCAAAAGCGCAATGACAACAAACCAAAACAGCAAACCGCCAACATACCCGCCACGAAGACTCGCAGCGTAAAGTTATTTTTTTGTTGCTGATCGTTTTTCTTGAAGTCGAACATGTCTGTGGGGTATCAGCTTGCTGTCGTCTCGGGGTCTTGCAAGCGATGCTGGGGTAGCAACAATAACCAAGCGACCAAGGGCCAGAGCGCTGCAGTCAAGAGGGTTGCAATCAGCCACGACCAACCGGGCCACGCACTCACAAGAAAAGCGCCGAGCAACGCCCCAAGCGCTTTAATCACGACCCACAGTGGCAACAAATGTAAGGCTTGGCTCACTAGCCCAAAGCGCAGCAACCTTCGTTGCCACGACTGTGCGCCAAACACCGTCAGTGTATAAGTCAAAGCTTGCAGACCTAAAGGGCCGACATCATGCACATCCATCACCAAGCCAAACGCAAACGCGGTGAGTAAACCGATCCGTCGCGCATCGTGCAATGACCAAAATACGATCACCAGCAACAGCAGATCAGGCGACATTGGCCAAGCGCGCCAGGGCAACAACGAGAGTAGCCAGACACCAAAAAGCGTCACCCAGATAAAAGTCAGACTGGTTGCATGGTCAATTGAATTCGGGCCAACTGGGCGTGGCATAGGCACTGGCGGGGGTGCGATACCCTCACGCGACGACCTGATAGCCTTACTTCGCTTTAGCTCTTGCACGAGGGGCCTCCGTTGACGCGGCTGGCTTCCCAGAACTGACCGCCAAGTCAGAATCGAGGGGCACCTGTAAAACCAAAAATTGCCGATACCGCTCTGGGTGAGAAGACGGTAAGGCCTCGGCCCGTGCGAAGCCCGACGCTGAACTACGCTGTACTTGATCGACGCGCCCTACCGAAAGCCCCGGCGGAAACACACCTCCGACACCGCTGGTGACCAAGACGTCGCCTTCACGAATGTCGGCATCGGATGAAAAATAGCGCACTTCGACTTTACCCGGAGTGGTTGAACCAAAGGCGATCAAACGTAGACCATTGCGCAACACCTGTACTGGAATTGAGATAATTTCGTCAGTTAACATGGCGGCTTCAGAGGTCATCGGCGACACACGGGTGATCTGCCCCACCACTCCTCCCTCATCCAAAATCGGCATGCCGACTGAGATACCGGCGCGGCTACCTTTGTTAAAGACAAGCCGACGACTAAAAGTATTGGCCGGCTCGTACAGAACTTCGACTACTACAGACGGATGCTCTGCGGCTTTTTCAAAGACCCCTAATAAACGCCGCAGTTGCGCATTTTCAGCGCCCAATAGTGCGGCATTGGTTGTCACCTGAGCCAACTCGATACGTTGTTTTTGTAACGCCTCAGTTTCAGATTGAATTAACGCGGCGGCATCAAACCAGTCGTGACCAAACGAAATGACGTCACGCGGAAACATGACAAAGCGTTGAAACGGATACAACGTCGCCGACAACAATTCACGCACAGGGTTCGTCGTTTTATACGTCGCATCTGTAAATAACAACGCGAACGCCACCAGCATGAGCAGCGTCAGTTTGACTTCAGCGGCGGGGCCGCGTCGGAAAAGCCTTAGAGTGGCGGGTCGTTGCATGATGGCTCGGTACTTAATCACTCACCGCCTCGGCACCATGGGCACCGACCGCGTGGGTTTGATGCAGACGCCAATTGTCGAGTCTCACCGCCAGTCGGTGCGCGGCACGACTAGTCGTCAATAAAGATTGCGCCAAGTTTTTCAAGGTGCTCAAGAGCGTCGCCACAACCACGCACCACGCAAGTCAAGGGGTCATCGGCCACGATCACCGGCAAACCAGTCTCTTCTTGCAGTAGGCGATCAAGGTCACGCAATAATGCACCCCCGCCGGTCAAAGAAATTCCCTTGTCGGTAATATCGGCACCTAGCTCGGGCGGTGTGTTTTCGAGTGCGATCTTGACCGCTGAAACGATTTGGTTCAGCGGGTCAGTTAAAGACTCGAGGATTTCGTTGGAAGACACCGTGAAGCTGCGGGGGACACCTTCGGCCAGATTGCGGCCCTTTACTTCAATCTCGCGAACCTCAGAGCCAGGAAAAGCAGACCCAATCTGCTTTTTGATGTGCTCAGCGGTGGGTTCACCGATAAGCATGCCATAGTTGCGCCGAATGTAATTGACAATCGCTTCGTCGAATTTGTCACCGCCCACGCGCACCGAACCTTTGTAGACCATACCGCCTAGCGAAATGACCGCCACTTCGGTCGTGCCGCCGCCGATGTCAACCACCATCGAGCCGCTAGCGTCTGATACGTTGAGCCCGGCGCCAATCGCAGCTGCCATCGGCTCTTCGATCAGATACACCTGGCTAGCACCAGCGCCTAAAGCAGATTCGCGAATGGCGCGGCGCTCGACCTGCGTTGAACCGCAAGGTACGCACACGATGATGCGTGGGCTTGGCGCAAACATGTTTCGTGGGTGCACCATGCGAATAAATTGCTTGAGCATTTGCTCGGTCACGGTGAAGTCGGCAATCACACCATCTTTCATGGGGCGAATCGCCTCAATATTGCCCGGAACGCGCCCAAGCATCTGCTTGGCCTCGCGCCCTACCGCCTGAATGATTTTTTTACCGCCGGGGCCGCCCTCGTGGCGAATCGCAACCACCGAAGGTTCATCGAGCACGATACCCTTGCCACGAACGTAAATGAGAGTGTTGGCGGTACCGAGATCGATCGCCATATCACTTGAAAAATAACTACGCAGGAATCCGAACATGAGAGCCCAGCCAGAATAAAAGTTGACGCACGTAACATGCCGTGAATAGCCTGCCATCATAACTTATAATTCTGTTTA